>JBJEYH010000361.1:0-40096 GCA_051886675.1 Aristaeellaceae bacterium | reverse complement strand
GCCCAGCCGGGCGGCGATGGAGCCGGGCTGAACATGGGTGATGGCGCTGGGCATGTAAGCGGATCGCTCCTTCCGTCAGGGTCGGGATGGGCATAATGCCACATCATATCTATTATGCGCAGAAAGCCGCCAAAAGTCAATGCGGAAATCTTCCGGCGTATGAGAACGCGCCTGCTCGGGAAGCCTACCGCCTGTATGGCGAAGGAGGGAGAATGCATGGCGACGTATCGCATCCGCCACTGCGAACACCTGAGCGGGGAGTGCAGCATTCACGCGGCGAAGAACGCCGTGCTGCCCATTCTCTGCGCGGGGCTGATGACCCGGGAGCCGGTGACCATCGAGCGGGTGCCCCAGCTGACGGACGTGGATACGCTGCTGGAAATCCTCTCCGAGTGCGGAGCCAGCATGTCCCGCAACGGGGACGAGCTGACCCTGTGGACGGACGAGCCCCAGTCGCCCTCCTCGGAGAACCTGCTCAACCGCATGCGGGCGTCGGTTCTGGTGATGGGGCCGCTGCTGGCGCGCACCGGCTATGCCCGGGTGGCCCTGCCGGGAGGCTGCGCCATCGGGCAGCGGCCCATCGACCTGCACATCAAGGGCATGCAGGCTCTGGGGGCCGAGGCGCAGCTGACGCCGGGATCCGTCACCCTGCAGGGGACGCTGCGCGGCGGGAACGTCTACCTGGACTTCCCCAGCGTGGGCGCGACGGAGAACATCATCCTTGCCGCGACCCTGGCCAGGGGCTCCACCCGCATCGAGAACGCCGCCAAGGAGCCGGAGATCATCGACCTGTGCGCCTTCCTCAACGACATGGGCGCGAAGATCAGCGGCGGCGGCACGGGCACCATCTTCATCGAGGGGCAGGAGAGCCTTCACGGCTGCACCTACCGGCCCATCCCCGACAGGATCGAGGCCGGGACGCTGCTGTGCGCCGCCGCCATGACCGAGGGCAGCGTGCTTTTGCGGGGCGTGCGGCCGGATCACATGCGGGCGGTGCTGTTCAAGCTGATGGAGACGGGCGTGACGCTGCGGGAAAGCGCGGCGGGGCTGCGGCTGTCGGGGCGGGCCAGCGCGCCCATTCAGGTGCGGACGCTGGCCTACCCGGGCTTCCCCACGGACATGCAGGCCCCCATGATGGCCCAGGCTCTGACGCTGCGGGGCACCTCGGTGTTCCTGGAGACCATCTTCGAGAACCGCTTCATGCACGCCCGGGAAATGACCCGCCTGGGGGCGAACATCCGCATCGAGGACAGAATCGCCCTGGTGACCGGCGGCCATACCCTGGCCGGCGCCACGGTCAGCAGCACGGATCTGCGGGGCGGGGCGGCGCTGATGCTGGCGGGCCTCGCGGCGGAGGGGGAGACGATCCTGCAGGATCCGTCGGGGCATATCGCCCGGGGGTATGAGAACCTGCCGGAAATGCTCTGCCGCCTGGGCGCGGACGTGGAGGTCACGGACATGCCGGACATCAGCCTGCACGGGTGACACAGGCGGGGAGCGCGCATCACCGGACATCGCGTATCATCCGGCACAGGAACAGTAGCTGCGGCGAAATACGCTGCGGCTGTTCTTGTGCTGCCTCCCGGGATGTGGTAAGATGGATGCGGAAAGCCCGGCATGCCGGATGACAGGAGGCGCCGCATGGACAGACCGGTGACAACCCTCTTCATGCTCATGTCCGTGGACGGGAAGATCAGCACGGGCGCAACGGACGATCTCGACGTGGACAAGGACTTTCCGGCCCTCGCGGGGGTCAGGGAGGGCCTGCACCAGTACTACGAGCTGGAAAGGACCACCGATCTGTGGTCGCTGAACTCCGGGCGGGTGCAGGCGAAGATCGGCGTCAACACGCGGCCCCTGCCGGAAAGGACGCCGGTATCCTTTGTGCTGATCGACAGCCATCACCTGACGGAGCACGGCGTGCGCTATTTCTGCGCCCTGGCCAGGGAATTCGTGCTCGTCACCACCAACGCGGCGCATCCGGCCTTTCAGGTGCGGGAGGAGAACCTCCACGTCATCTTCCAGCGGGAGCTGTCCCTGCCGGACGCCCTCGCCGCGCTCAGGAGGGACTTCGGCTGCCAGCGGCTCACCATCCAGTCCGGCGGCACGCTGAACGGGCTGTTCCTGCGGGAGAAGCTGCTGGACTATGTGGATATTGTCGTCGCGCCCGTCCTCATTGGCGGGAAGGACACGCCCACCCTGATTGACGGCCCGTCGCTGCGCTCGGACAGCGAGCTGTCCCGCCTGGGCGTGCTGAAGCTGCAGTCCTGCACGGCGCTGGAGGACTCCTACCTCCGGCTCCGGTATCAGGTGCTGCGCTGAAGGCGGGCGCCGCAAGGCCATACGAAAAGGCGTGACCATGGCGGTCACGCCTTTCCTGCGGCCCGGAAGCAGCGGGGCTCCCGGCCGGGGGATTCGATTACTGACCCAGCATGGCCGCGCCGATGATGCCCGCGTCCGGGCCCAGCCGCGCCAGCTCGATGCGGGCATGGGGCATGGTCTTGTACAGCACGTACTTGGGCACCTCCTGGCGCACCGCGTCCAGCAGGAACGCGCCGGCCTTGCTCACGCCGCCGCCCAGCACCACAACCTCCGGATCCAGGAAGTTGACGATGTTGGCGATGGCCTGGCCCAGGTAGCGCACATACCGGCGGAACACCTTCACGGCGGTGGCGTCGCCCTCGCGGGCCGCGTCGATGACGATCTTGGCGTTGATGTTGGCCTTGTCGCCCTTGGCCATGGACAGGATCAGGCTGTCGGGATGGTTGTCCATCTGCTCGCGGGCCATGCGGATGATGGCCGTGGCGGAGCAGTAGCGCTCCAGGCAGCCGTTGTTGCCGCAGTTGCAGGGCTCGCCGTCGGCCTCCAGGATCATGTGGCCGATTTCGCTGCCCACGCCGTGGGCGCCGTTCCATACCCGGCCGTTGATCACGATGCCGCCGCCCACGCCCGTGCCCAGGGTCAGGAACACGCTGGAATCGGAGCCCGCGCTCACGCCCGCCACGCTCTCGGCCAGGCCGGCCACGGTGGCGTCGTTGTCAATGAAAACGGGCTTGTCGATGTGCTTCTGGAATTCCTCGCGGAAGGGCACGTTGCTCCAGTGAATGTTGGGGCAGTAGGTGACGATGCCGGTCTTCTGATCGGCCAGGCCGGGAACGCCCGCGCCCACGCTCTTCAGCTCGCTCAGGGGGAGACCGGCCTTGTCCATGGCCTCCTGCACGCACCGGGCCATGCCGGCGATCTGCTCCTGATAGGGCGCGCCGACCTCGGTGACCATGCTGCTCTTTGCGATGATGCGGCCGGTTTCGTCCACCACGCCGACCTGAATGCCCGTGCCGCCTACGTCAATGCCTGCATACACCATGGGAAACATCCTCCTTCAGATTGATTGATTTGATGGATGACAGATTTACAGCTGACCCGTCTTGCGCAGGATCATCTCGTTCATGCGCCTGTCCAGCTCGTGGGCGGCGGAGTAGCCAAGCCGCTTCAGGGACAGGTTGCGCGCGGCCACCTCGATGATGATGGCCATGTTGCGCCCGGGGCGCACGGGCGTGAGCTGATGGGGCACCTTCACGCCCAGGATGGTGATGTACTCGTCCTGCAGGCCCAGGCGGTCGTATTCCTTGCCGGCCTGCCACTTTTCCATGTGCATCACCAGGTCGATGGACTTGCTCACCGCCACCGCGCCCACGCCGTACATGGCGCGGATGTCGATGATGCCGATGCCGCGGATCTCCATGAAGTGCCGCACCATTTCCGGGCATTCGCCCACCAGGCGGTTGTCCGACACCCGGCAGATGTCCACCACGTCGTCCGCCACCAGCTGATGCCCGCGCTTGACCAGCTCCAGCGCGGCCTCGCTCTTGCCCACGCCGCTCTCGCCCGTGATCAGCACGCCCACGCCGTACACATCCACCAGCACGCCGTGCCGGGTCACCCGGGGCGCCAGGCAGCGGTTGAGGTAGTTGATGGCGATGAAGGTGAACTTGGTGGTGACCATGGACGACTGGTACACGGCGATGTTCCTCGCCCTGGCCGCGTCCAGCAGATCATCCGGGGGCGTCATGCCCCGGCAGATGATCACGCAGGGCATGTCGTAGGAGAAATACTTCTTGAGCATCATGCGCCGGGCCGGTGGATCCATGTTCTCCAGATAGGTCATTTCCACCTTGCCGATGACCTGGGGGCGCTCAAAGGCGAAATATTCATAAAAGCCGCAGAACTGCATGCCGGGACGGTTCAGGTCCGTGGTGCGGATGTCCCACTCCGTTTTGGTGGATGGCGACAGAACGGTCAGCTGCAGTTCCTTTTCAAAGTCGACAGCCTGGATCATGCGTGAACCTCCTGCAAAATATGCTGCTGGATATAGCGTGCCACGCCGTCCTCCTGATTGGCGGGGCAGGTGGCGGGTACAAGGGCCCGGACGTCCTCCCGGGCATTGGCCATGGCTACGCCGTGCCCCGCGGCGGTGAGCATGCTCAGATCGTTGAGGCTGTCGCCGAAGGCCATGACGTTCTCCATGGAAAAGGACAGGCGCTCCGCCAGATAGCGCAGGGCGTTGCCCTTGGTGGCCCCCGCGGGATTCACCTCCAGAAAGTGCGGCTTGGAGCAGGTCAGGGACAGCCTGTCCCCGAAGAGCCTGCGGCCCTCCGCGAGCAGCTGCGCGATGCGGGCGGGATCGTCCATCATCAGCACCTTGGGCGTGGGCTGGGCAATAAACTGAACCAGATCCCCCACGTACACCCCGTGCAGACGGCTGGAGCGGGCGTATTCCACGGCATAGGGGCTGTGCATGGAATAGAAGAAGCTGTCCCCGGCGTACACCTGGGCGTAGCAGCCGCGTTCGGCGGCAAAGCGCGCGGCCATCCGGGCCTCGTCGGGGGAAAGCTGCAGGGCATACAGCGGCTGATGATCCGGCGCATACACCTCCGCACCGTTGCAGGCGATGTAGCCCGACGCGCAGCCGATCTGCTCCACGTAGGGCTTCATGCTCTCCCGGGCGCGGCCGCTGGCGGGGATGATCATCACGCCCTTGGCCGCAGCTGCCCGCAGCACGCGGATGGTGTAGGGCGAGATGGTGCGGTCGTCCCGCAGGAGGGTATCGTCCAGGTCAAACGCAACAGCCTGTATCATTCGTCAGCCAAGCCTCCGGCGCGGCCGCCCGGAAGGCAGCCTGCAGTATCGCAATTATTATAGCAAAATCCGCGCCGTTGCGCCACAGCATGAGGAACGTTTTCCGAAATTTTCTCCGCGGGGGCCGCCGGCGGCGCGGGAGCTGTATTCCAGCGGTTTTTCTTCGGGGTTGGGCGGTTTCACGGTTGAAAAATCCATGCAAAACGTATATAATAGACAGGGATTATGGAACGGCTGCCGCCTGCGCACGGGCGGACAGGCAGGGGCCGCGGGCCCGGAGGTTATATATGTTCACCGGTTTCCCGGAGGAGACGCTGCAGTTTTTTCTCGATATCCGCTTTCATAACAACAATACCTATTTCAACGAAAACCGCGAACGGTTCCGCCAGGATGTGCAGGAGCCTTTTTATGCATTCATCGACGAGCTTGCCCCGGCCATGCGGGACATCGACCCGCAGATGGAGCTGAGACCCTACAAGTGCCTGGCCCGGATCCGCCGCGACACCCGCTTTTCCAAGGATAAAAGCCCCTACCGCGACCACCTGTGGGTGCTGTTCCGCCGGGCGGCGGAGCCCCGGGAGGGCAGCGTGAACTACTGGTTCGAGATCAGCCCCACCTCCGTGGGCTGGGGGCTGGGCACCTGGGGCGAGAACAGACCCGGCATGGACGTTCTCCGGCGCAGGATCGCCGCCCAGCCCCAGCGCGCCAAAGACATTGTGGACGACTGCCGTCTCTACGAGCGGGGAATGGCGGTGCAGGGGAGCTTCTTCCGTCGCATCGATATTCCCGACAGCGTGCCGCCGGCCCTGCACTGGCTCTACAGGGGGCGGGAGCTGTACATCGTCCGGGAGAACACGCAGCTCCAGTGGATTTACGACGCGCGCCTGGTCGACAGGGTTCGGGCGGATTACGAGGCCATGGCGCCGCTGTACCGCCTGCTGCGGGGCGCCTGGGACGAGGCAGGCACGGCAAACGAATAACCATCACGATTGATCATAACAAGGAGGTAACTGGTATGGATTGGATGAAACTCAAGAGCGGCAGCGACGTGCGCGGCACGGCGGTGGGGGAGGGCGCGGTCCTCACGCCCCGTGTGGCTACCTGTCTGGGCATGGCCTTTGCCCGGTTCGTGGCCGAGAAGAAGGGCAAGCCCGTATCCCAGGTGACCATCGCCCTGGGCCGTGACAGCCGCATTTCCGGCCCGGCCATCCTGCGGGGCGCGGCGGAAGGCATCAGCAAGGCCGGCGCCAGCGTGCTGGACTTCGGCATGTGCACCACCCCCGCCATGTACATGAGCATCATCACCCCCGGCTTCCAGCCCGACGGCTCCATCATGATCACCGCCAGCCATCACCCTTATGACAAGAACGGCCTGAAGTTCTTCATGGAGGACGGCGGCCTGGAGGGCAAGGACGTGGCCTCCCTGCTGGAGGCAGCCTCCGCCCTGGAGCCCGAGGACATGCCCATCGCCGGCTCCATCACGGAGAAGGCCTTCCTGCCCACCTACATGGATCAGCTGGCCTCCCGCATCCGCCGCGGGCTGGACACCGACATGGCCAAGCCTCTGCTGGGCCTGCATGTGGTGGTGGACGCGGGCAACGGCGCGGGCGGCTTCTACGCGCAGCTGCTGGAGAGCCTGGGCGCGTGGATTGAGGGCAGCCAGTTCCTGGAGCCCGACGGCTACTTCCCCAACCACATCCCCAATCCCGAGAACGCTGCCGCCATGGCCTCCATCAGTGCGGCGGTGAAGAAGGTCGGCGCGGACATGGGCGTCATCTTTGACGCGGACTGCGACCGTGCCGCCGTGGTGGACGCCGACGGCCGGGAGATCAACCGCAACCGGCTCATCGCGCTGATTTCCGCCATCCTCCTGGATGAGAAGCCCGGCCAGACCATCGTGACCGACTCGGTCACCTCCTCCGGCCTGAAGAAGTTCATCAACGACTGGGGCGGCGAGCACTACCGCTACAAGCGCGGCTACCGCAACGTCATCGACGAGGCCATCCGCCTGAACGAGGAGGGCATTTCCTGCCCGCTGGCCATCGAGACCTCCGGCCACGCGGCGCTCAAGGAGAATCACTTCCTGGACGACGGCATGTACCTGGTGACGGTGCTGATCGTCCGCGCGATGAAGCTCAAGCAGCAGGGGCAGACCCTGGGCAGCCTGATCACCGACCTGAAGGAGCCGGTGGAAAGCTCGGAGATCCGCCTGAGCATCTCGGCGGAGGACTTCCGCGAGGCCGGCAAGGTCGCCATCCAGAAGGTGCTGGACTACGCCAACGCCGCCGACAACTGGCACATCGCCCCGGACAACCGGGAGGGCGTGCGCATTTCCTTCGACCTGGACGGCCAGCTGGACAGCGGCTGGTTCCTGCTGCGGCTGTCGGTGCACGATCCGGTGCTGCCGCTGAACGTGGAGAGCGACGTGCCCGGCGGCATCAAGGAGATGCTGGGCAGCCTGTACAAGGTGCTGGAGGGCTGCGAGGGCATCGACCTGCAGCCGCTGAAGAAGGCGCTGGAAGCATAAGGCTTTTGTGACAATCAGGAAGGGCATGGCGGATGGTCATGCCCTTCTTTTGACGAAGGCAGGAGGCGGCAGACGTGAAGCACGTGGTTCACCTGTTTGGGGCGTCCGGGTCGGGCACGACGACGCTGGGACGGATGCTGGCGCAGGAGAAGGGCTGGACGCACCTGGACAGCGATGACTACTTCTGGCTGCCGACGGATCCGCCCTTCCGCCAGAAGCGTCCTGCCCAGGAGCGCTTAGCGCTGATGAAGCAGGACATGGAGGCAGCGGAAAATGTTGTGATTTCCGGCTCGCTGGTGGATTGGGGGGACGGGCTGATACCGTTCTTCACCCTGTGCGTGCGCACGGTGGTGGAGCCGTCCGTCCGGCTGGAGCGGCTGTACCAGCGGGAGCTGGACAGGTTCGGCGAGCGCATCCTGCCCGGCGGGGACATGCATGAGGAGAATCAGAAATTCCTCCAGTGGGCCCGCGGGTATGATGATGGCCCTGTCACCACCCGCAGCCGGGCCCTGCATGACCAGTGGCAGCAGAAGCTGCGCTGTCCCTGCGTCACCGTGGACACCACGGGACGCCTGGAGGATGCGATGGCCATGATCCTCAAGGCCATCGGGGACATGGAAGAAAGCAGCATGGATGTGAACGAATATCAGCGGGAAGCCATGACCCTCCTTCGGCCCGATCTGACCAAGCAGGACGCGCTGGTGAACGCAGCCATGGGCCTGTGCGGGGAATCCGGCGAAGTGGTGGATCTGGTGAAGAAGCACCTGTTCCAGGGGCACCCGCTGGACCGGGAGAAGCTGATCAAGGAGCTGGGGGACGTGGCCTGGTATCTGGCGGAAGCGGCTACCGCCCTGGACGTGCCGCTGTCGGAGATCCTGCAGGGGAACCTGGACAAGCTGCACCGCCGCTATCCCCAGGGCTTCACAGTGGAACGCTCGATGCATCGGGAGGGAGAAGTGTGATGCACGACCAGGAACAGCCGCGCGGCGATGCAGACAACAGAGAAGCAACTGACTTTTCGCTGGCGGACAGCCTTCGCGCCTGGGAAGCCAACGCGGACTTCTGGGACGCGGCCATGGGGGATGAGTCCAACCGCTTCCACCGGGAGGTGGTGCGTCCCCGGGTCAGCGAGCTGATGGACGTGCAGGCGGGGGAGCTGATCCTGGACGCGGGCTGCGGCAACGGGAACTATTCCGCCTGGATGGCGGAGCGGGGCGCGCAGGTGGTGGCCTTCGACTACAGCCCGCGGATGATCGCTCTGGCGAGGCAGCGGCGGGCGCAGTGGCTGGAGCGCATAGACTTCCGCGTGGCGGACGGCACGGATGAGGCGCAGCTGATGGCCCTTGCCCAGGCGAGGCCCTTCGACAAGGCGGTATCGAACATGGCCCTGATGGACATGACCGATCTGGAGCCGCTGTTCCGGTGCGTATCGGCCATGCTGCGGGAGGGCGGGAGGTTCGTGTTCGCCACGCAGCATCCCTGCTTCGTGACGCTGACGGACCGTTACCTGACCCCGCATGCCTACCGGGGCGAGGCTATCGCGGGACAGCCGGCCCTGCAGTGCTATTATCACCGCTCCCTGCAGGAGCTGCTGGGCCTGTGCTTCCGCAGCGGCCTTGTCGTGGACGGCCTGTACGAGGAATCCTGGGGACAAAAGGAAACGCCGGACGTGCTGATCGTCCGGGCGAGAAAGGGGACTGCCGGGTGCAAATCACGCTGAGAAGGGAGCTGGCCGGATCCATTCTGGACCTGGGCGGCGGAGGAGAGGGCGTGATCGGGCGGATCTACGGCGCGCAGGTGACTGCCATCGACGTGAGCCGGGAGGAGCTGGACGAAGCGCCCGGTGACTGCCGCAGGCTTGTGATGGACGCCACGGCCATGATCTTCCCCGACGCCTCCTTTGACCATGTGACCAGCTTCTACACGCTGATGTACATGACCGCGGCGCAGCAGCGGCAGGCCCTCCGGGAGGCGGCCCGGGTGCTGCGGCCGGGCGGCACGCTGCAGGTGTGGGACGCGGCCTTTGACGCGCCCTTTCCGGAGCCCTATCTGGCGGAGCTGGACATCGACGCCGCGGGCATCCCCGTTCACACCACCTACGGCGTGATCAAGCTGGACGGGCAGAGCGCGGAGAGCATCGCCGCTATGGCGGAGGAGGCAGGGCTTGCGCCGGCGGGGCAGGAGGTGCGGGAGACGCACTTCCTGCTGCGGTTTGTCAGGCGGGCGGATTAAAGCGGGTCATCGGGGGAGAAGGGCGGCGCGCCGGACATCTCCCCGTCCTCGCCGCTGAGCCTGCGCAGACGGTAGCTGCTGGGGGTCACGCCATAGTAGCGCTTGAAGCTGGAGGCAAAGTAGGAGGCGGAATTGAAGCCGCACTGACGGGCCAGATCGGCGATGGCCAGATCGGGCTCGTCCTGGAGCACCTGCAGCGCATGGCTCATGCGCAGCCGCAGCAGCAGATCGGGGAAGGCGCAGTTGACGCTCTTGCGCAGGACGCGGCTGAGGTGGGACGTGGAGATGCTCAGCGCATCGGCCACGGTCTGCGCGGACAGGGACGGATCCATGTAATGCTCGCTGATAAAGTTCACAATCATTTCCGATGCGTCGCCGTGATCGGCGACGTTTTGCATGCCATTCTGATACAACTGAACAAAGGCGGACAGCAGATGATGGTAATCCGGCTGATCCAGCAGCAGCTGATGCAGGCGCTGATATTCCCGCAGGCTGTCCCGGACGCCCTCGGGCTGGCTGTGGGCCGCGCCTTCGATACGCAGGGCCAGCATGGTCAGCTCGTGATAGGCGATCTCCGGGCGCACCCGCACGCAGGCCTGCAGCACGCAGCGCACGGCATCGGCGTAGGCGTCGGTATCCCGGCTGCGCACCGCCCGGAGGACGGGCTCGAGGCACGCCGTCGGAAGGACGTCCTCCGCCTGGGGGCCCAGCACCATGCTCGACGGGCAGAACGCGGAGGAGGGCATCCGGTTCTTCAGCTGCACATAGGCCTGGTGGAGCAGGGTATGATCCGTGCCCGCGACGGTGAACAGCCCCAGCACCGCATGCCGCTCGGGCAGGGGAAGCACGCGGAGGGATTCGTTCATCCCCTGAATCAGCGTCGCTTCCTCCACGGGGCCGGGATGGCGCACCGTCAGCACGGCGATCAGGTTGCCATCGTCGGACTGCATCAGCAGCATGTCGGCAAACCCGGCGAGGAAGTTGTGCATCACCTCGGCTGCAAGGCGGGCATCCTCCGGCTCGGCCGTGGCGTGGAAGAGCATCAGGCATACGTCGTGCTCCGGCTGCAGGTGAAGCAGCCTGCCGATGGCTTGTTCGGCCTCCTGCGTCAGGCGGGCGTTGTTGACGATGCAGTTGCGCAGCATGGCGATGTTGGAATCCTGCTGATAGGCGTTGACCATTTCGCTGGTGTAGCGGATGGTGCGGGAGAGCAGCTGCAGCTCGCTGAGCCCCTCGGCGGACGGATCGTCCTCCTGGGGCAGCTGGGTCTGCGTCTGCACGATGATGCTCTTGACCGGCTGATACACATGGCTGGCGGTGCGCCAGGAGATCATCAGGAAAATGACCATCAGCAGGATGCAGACCAGCACGATGATCAGCGCGGCGGAATAGACGGGTGTGAACAGGGGGAAGGAAGGATTGAGCAGATACAGCGTATAGTCGGAGGTGGTGTTGATGCGGGTGGTGACGAAATACCGGGCGTCGTCGCCAGTGACGATGGCGCCGTTGTCCGCGCCCTGCAGCAGCGCGCAGTCCTCCAGCGCAAGGCCCACAAAGCTGCTGTCGCTGGCCATGACGATCTGCCCGTCCATCACCATGAACAGCAGCGCGTCCTGTCCGGCGGGATACACGGCGGAAAACAGCTTGTCCAGGTCGAGGTTGATGATCACGCCGCCCTCGTCATTGGGGAGGGTCAGCATATCCAGCGGGGACAGCACGGCAAGATGATGATAGCACTTTTCCCCGAGGGTGGAGGTCCAGGGCACCATGCTCACCTGCGAGCCGGTGTACATCATTTCCTCCATCAGGCGATCGTCCTGCGCGCCCAGGTAGAGGCGGGAGGTTTTGATCGCCGTCTCGCGGCCGGAAATGACATAGATGGCGTTGAACAGCAGGTTGTTGCTCATCAGCTCCGTGACGGAGAGCCCGGCATGGTAGTAAACGTTGAAGGACGCCTCCGTGCCCAGGTAGATCATCTGCTTGATGTAGGGGTTGCGGAGAATGGAATTGACGGACTGCCGGGCGGTGGAAAGCTGGTACTCCAGGGCCGTATCATATTGAAGAAGCAGCGACGCCTGCTGCTCGGAAATCTGATCGTTGAGGGCGTGATTGGCGTAGAGCAGGACGCAGCCGCCGCCCAGGAGAATCACCGCCGTGGCCAGGGAGAAGATGGACAGCCAGATGCTCCGGAAGAAGGAACGGGAACCTGACGCGCGCCGGAGCTTCATGGGGATCTTCTCCTTTCTGCAAAGCGATACGGTTCATGGCGGTTCAATGCCAAAGCTGGAAATATCATATCGTGTTTTGCCTGATATGTCAATTATCAGACCAAAAAATGCAAGCCAGGCAAAACTTTTGGCGTTCCGGGCAGCAAAAAAGTGAAAGAAGCGCAAAAATTTGCGATTGCCAAGCCGCATCCATCAAGGCATACTGAAAACATGAAATGCATGGCGAGCGAAAAAGAAAGCGGATGCACGCGCACCGCAAAACAAAAAAGCAAAGGAGAAGCAGAATGTCCAAAGCAGTTGTGACGGCGCAGCCCAGAAGCCGCCGTATGCCGCTGAAGCGGTATGTCCGTGAGTTTGGTCCGCTGTGGGCGCTGGCTGCGCCCGGCCTGACGCTGCTGATCATGTTCGCCTATATTCCCATGGCGGGCATGGTCATCGTGTTCAAGGACTATCAGTTCACCAAGGGTATCTGGGGCAGTCCGTGGGTAGGGCTGAAGAACTTCGAGTTTTTCTTCTATAACATGAGCAACGCCATACGCGCCACCCGCAATACCCTCATCCTGAACGCGCTGAACATGTTCTTCGGGACGGTGGTGGCTATTGCCCTGGCCGTCATGTTCAGCGAGATCCGCAGCAAGCGCTTCCTCAAGGTTACGCAGACGATCTCGATTTTCCCGCACTTTCTGTCCTGGGCGGTGATCGGCGGTATCGCCACGGCCTTCCTCAGCTACGACAAGGGCATGATCAACAGCCTGATCACGACCTTCGGGGGCGAGCGTATTGACCTGTACAACACCGCGTCCTACTGGCCGGCGATCCTGACCACCTTCAGCGTGTGGAAGGGCGCGGGCTACAGCGCGATTGTGTACTACGCGACGATCTCCGGCTTCGACACGGAGCTGTACGAGGCGGCCGAGGTGGACGGCGCGACGCTGATGCAGCGCATCTTCCACATCACCCTGCCCATGCTGGTGCCCACCATCTGCGTGCTGACGCTGATGAGCGTTGGCCGGATCTTCTACGGCGACCTGTCCATGATGATGTCCATGCACAACCTGAACTCCATGCTTTATGAAACCACCGACATCATCGATACCTTCGTGTACCGCTCCATCACGCAGCTGGGCGACTTCTCCATGAGCTCGGCGGTGAGCCTGTACCAGTCGGTGTTCGGGTTCCTGCTGGTGATCTGCTCCAACTTTATCGTCGGCCGCTTCAGCAAGGAATCCCAGCTGTTCTGAGGAAGGAGGGGAAGAGTAGATGCTGCGTTCCAAATCCGACAGAATCGTCATGGGCGTCATGTACGCGCTGATCACCCTGTTCACCATCCTGTGCCTGTACCCGCTGATCCTGACCTTCATGACCTCCATCACCGATGAGCAGACCCTCGTCCGCGACGGCTACAAGCTGATACCTGCCAAGTTCAGCATGGACGCCTACAAGGTGATCGCCACATCCATGGGCAACAAGGTGGCCAACGCCTACAAGATCACCATCATCGTGACGGTGCTGGGCACGGCCATCGCGCTGTTCGTCACATCCGCCATGGGCTATGTGACCTCGGTGCGGGAGTTCCGCCACCGCAATATCCTGAACATGATCGTTTATATCCCCATGGTGTTTTCCTCGGGCCTGCTGCCCTGGTATGTGGTCTGCACCCGGTATTATCACCTGACCAACACCCTCTGGGCGCTGATCCTGCCCAGCGCCATGAACGTGTTCAACGTGTTCCTGATGCGCAACTTCTTCCGCTCCCTGCCCGAGGCGGTCTTTGAGAGCGCGAAGCTGGACGGCGCGGGCTATTTCCGGATCTTTTTCCAGATCGCCATTCCCATGGCGCAGGTGGGCATCATCACCGTGGGCCTGCTGTATGCCCTGGCCTACTGGAACGATTATTACAACGCCCTGATGTTCATCCGCAAGACGGAAATGTATCCCATGCAGTACTACCTGTACAACATCCTGTCCAACATCCAGTTCGCGGCCCGGCAGTCCCAGACGCGGCTGAACTTCAACATCGTCGTTCCCTCGGAGACGATGAAGATGGCCATCATCATCGTGACCATCCTGCCGATCCTGTTCCTGTACCCCTTCATCCAGCGCTACATCGTCAAGGGCGTCGTGGTGGGCGCGGTCAAGGGGTAAGCGGCAATCCTCTCGGTATTTGGCAGCAGGCATGCTGCTGAAACAAACATAGAAGGAGGTTTTCCCATGTTCAAGCGCTTGGCAGCCATCATCCTGTCCCTGGCGTTGCTCGTGTCGGTCGCGTCCGCGTCCGCCAACGTCATCGACCCTTCCCTGGTGCCGGAAGAGACGGGTGAAATCACCATCTTCCTCTACGGCGACAAGACTCCCCGCATGGAGGAGCTGCTCAATAACGAGTACGCCGAGGTGTTCCTGCGGGAAATCAACTGCATCGTCAACGTGGAATACATCCCCTGGAGCGAGTACGGCTCCGGCAACATGACCGACCGCATGATCCTGGCCGGCGGCGCGGAGGACTTCGACGCCACCCTGACCGATCCCAGCTGGACCAGCCAGAGCGTCTCCAAGGGCTACGTCATGGACGTGAGCGAGCTGATCGAGAAGTACATGCCCCATTACAGCGCCGTGACCAATCCTGACGGCCTGCAGGTTTACACCTATCCCGACGGCGGCATCTACGCCATCCCATTCGGCAACAAGCCCACCGCTGATACCTTCCGTACCGTGTGCGTCCGTCAGGATCTGATGGACGAGGTGGGTATGACCACCCTGGAATCCATTGAAGATCTGAAGGCCTATGTGGCAGCGGTGCATGAGCTGCATCCCGAGATGTACGCCACGATGGACTTTGTCCTGCCTGCGTGCATCCTGCGCGGCATCGGCGACCGCAACCTGACCGAACTGGCGACCGGCCTGTGGATCGACGAGGATACGGGCGAGGTTGTGTCCATCGTGGACTCCGATGAGTTCAGGGAGCTGTGCAATCTTTACCATGAGTGGTACGAGGCGGGCCTGATTTCCAAGGATATCCTCACCAGCACCACCTCCAACAACGTGCTCTTCGAGAGCGGCAACTACATGTTCTGGCGCGGCACCTGCGGCACCACCGTGTATGAGAACCTGCCCAACCTGCGCAAGGTCGTGCCGAACGCCAACACCGCCGAATACTTCCTCAAGCCCGAGAAGAACAAGTACAAGGCTTCCTATGAGAACACGGCCTTCCAGATTCCCGTCACCAGCGAGAACGCCCAGTATGTGGCCCTGTTCATCGACCTGCTGTGCACGCAGGAGTACGTGAACCTGTTCACCTACGGCGTGGAGAACGTGGACTACACCGTGGAGAACGGCAAGGTGCACCGCCTGGTCAACGACGAGCTGTTCTACGACTGGATGATGTTCAACTCCAACATCTCCCTGTTCTCCGAGAGCATGCCCGACGAATTCATTCCCGTCTACCAGGCCTGGGACGACGGCGCGCTGCCCTCCAAGAAGATGTCCATCACCCTGGACTATTCCGACATCAAGACCGAGTACGCTCAGGTGAGCGCCGTGTGGGATGAGTATGCCAAGGCCATGATGGCCGGCGTCCTGTCCTACGACGATACCATCGAGACCCTCCGCAGCGAGCTGACCAAGGCTGGCTGGGATCGCTACATGGGCGCCATCAGCGATCAGGTTGCCGCGCAGCTGGCGGACTGATAAGCCCCGGACTCCATGAATCCTCTCTGAAACAAAGGCATGCATCCCGCGCTTTCTGCGGGATGCATGCTCTTTTTATATCCTGACAACCCCCTGCCGCAGGGCCATCCCCGCGCCCTGCCCGCAGCCCAGGGCCCACAGGTCGAAGGCGCGAACCTCCGTGCGGAACCAGGCGGCGTCGACGGCGGCGTCGGCGGCCTTGCTGATCACGGGAACGCCCTGCCGCTTCAGCCGGCTCAGCAGCGGCAGCGCCCTGTCCGTCAGACCCAGCAGCCACAGCGCGTCAGGCAGGGGCTCCGCGTCCAGCTGCGTCTGCGTGATCCCCAGCAGCGCATGGGCGCACAGCCGGGACAGCCGGGCGTAGGGGTAACGGCGGGTCTTGGCGGCGGCAAGCAGCGCTTCCCGGGTGGCGGCAGTCTCCGCGGCCTTCCGCAGCCGGTCCCCGATGCCCTCCGAAAGCTCCGGCAGCGCATGCCAGTCCTCGTCGGTCATGGTGCGCAGGCGGTACATCAGTGCCTGATCCAGCGCGCCGGGCCGAAGCAGCCGTCCCGCCAGCGCTTCCTGGCGCAGCAGCGCGTACACGTCCTCCGGCAGCACACGCCGCAGGCCCTGCCAGTCGCCGCGGTCAAGGGCGGAACGAAGGGCCGTGGCGGAAGGCATCTCCGTCAGCTCGGTGGCGTGATAGTCGCCCGTCCGGGCGATGGGGAACAGCGCCATCGGCGTGTGCAGACGATCCATGGCCCGCAGATAGCACAGGGCCAGGGTATTGTTGGGGGAGGACAGCAGCGCGGCAGCCTGGGGCGAAACGGCCCCGACGGCCTTTTGCAGCGCGGCGGGATAGGGGAGCCCGATAGCCAGGGCATCGCGCAGGGCGGAGGACGTTTCGTCCGATGCCAGCAGCCGGGCGGCATGCGTCAGCAGACCGGCGTCGGCGGTTTCCGCACCGAAGGAGATGGCGTCCGCCCCCAGCAGCTGCAGGAGCCTCACCCCGCCCAGGGCGAAGCGCTCCGCGTCCCGCACGGCCCAGCAGCAGGGAAGGGCGAACACCACGTCCGCCCCGTGGGTCAGCGCCATCCTTGCCCGAACGGCGGGGGACAGCGCCGCCGCCTCTCCCCGCTGGGTGAAGCAGGTGGACATGACCACCGCCACGCAGTCCGCGCCGGAGCGTTCGCGGGCCTGCGCCAGCTGCCAGGCATGGCCCGGATGGAAGGGGTTGTATTCCGCAATGATGCCGACGGTACGCATGCTGACCTCCTCAAGGCGTTCTCCGACGATTATACCACGGCCCGCCGGAAATGCACAAGCTGCGGGAATCTGTCAGGGATGGGGGATTTGGCGGCTGAAACCCTTTACAAACGGGAGAAAAATGGTATAATATGTTGAGACCCCATCTCAGAAAGGAAGGTTCTTTGAAATGAAGCAGTTCATGGTAGAAACCTCCGCCCGTCACGTCCATGTGACCCAGGAAGCCCTCGAGACCCTGTTCGGCAAGGGCTACGCTCTGACTGTCAAGAAGATGCTCTCTCAGCCCGGTCAGTACGCCAGCGCTGAGCGTGTAGATGTTGTCGGCCCCAAGAAGACCCTCACGGGCGTTAGCATTCTGGGCCCTGTCCGTCCCGCCAGCCAGGTGGAGATCTCCCTGACCGACGCCCGCACCATCGGCGTGGCCGCGCCCGTGCGCGAGTCCGGCGACATCGCCGGCACCCCCGGCTGCAAGCTGGTGGGCCCCTGCGGCGAGGTTGAGCTGACCGAGGGCGTCATCGCCGCCAAGCGTCACATCCACATGACCCCCGCCGACGCCGAGGAGTACGGCGTGAAGGACAAGGACGTTGTCTCCGTGAAGGTTGACACCGACGGCCGCTCCCTGATCTTCGGCGACGTGGTGGTCCGCGTCAGCGAGAAGTTCGCCCTGGCCATGCACATCGACACCGACGAGTCCAACGCTGCCGCCTGCGGCCGTGACGTCAAGGGCGAGATCGTCAAGTAAGACCGCCGCGCCATGCGGAAGGAACGACGGAAGGAGAGGCATCCCATGAAGGTTTTGATTGTCAACGCCGGCTCTTCATCCCTGAAGTACCAGCTGGTGGATATGGACGACGAGAGCGTCATCGCCAAGGGCCTGGTGGAGCGCATCAACATCGAGGGCTCCCACCTGAACCAGAAGACCCCCGACGGCAAGATCACCGACATCTATCAGGAGATCCCCGATCATGTGTGCGCCACCAAGCTGATGCTGGCGGCCCTGCAGGATCCGGAGAAGGGCGTCATCAAGTCCGTGGACGAGATCGGCGCTGTGGGTCACCGCGTGCTGCACGGCGGCGAGGAATTCACCGCCTCCTGCATCATCACCGACGAGGTCAAGGCGGCCATCCGCAAGTACATCCCCCTGGGCCCCCTGCACAACCCCGCCAACCTGATGGGCATCGAGGCCTGCGAGGCCGTTATGCCCACCACGCCCCAGGTGGCCGTGTTCGACACCGCCTTCCATCAGACCATGCCCCCCAAGGCCTTCATGTACGGCGTGCCCTATGAGTACTACAAGGATCTGGGCGTGCGCCGCTACGGCTTCCACGGCACCTCCCACCGCTATGTGAGCAAGCGGGTTTGCGAGTTCCTGGGCGTGGATCCCGTGGGCAAGAAGGTCATCGTGGCGCATCTGGGCAACGGCTCCAGCCTGAGCGCCGTGGTGGACGGCAAGTGCGTGGACACCTCCATGGGCATCACCCCCCTGGAAGGCGTGCTGATGGGCACCCGTTCCGGCTCCTGCGATCCGGCCGTGGTGCAGTTCATCGCCAATAACGCCAACATGTCCGTGGACGATGTGCTGACCATGATGAACAAGAAGTCCGGTCTGCTGGGCATCTCCGGCCTGTCCTCCGACATGCGTGACATCGACAAGGCTGCCGACGAGGGCAACGAGCGCGCCGCGCTGGCCCGCGACATGCTGATCTACGGCATCAAGAAGTACATCGGTTCCTATGCCGCGGCCATGGGCGGCGTGGACATCATCGCCTTTACCGCGGGCATCGGCGAGAACGGCCCCGAGCTGCGCGAAGCCGTCATGAAGGACATGGAGTTCCTGGGCTGCAAGCTGGATCCTGAGAAGAACAGGGTTCGCGGCAAGGAAACCATCGTCTCCACGCCCGACAGCAAGGTGACCATCTGCGTCATCCCCACCAACGAGGAGATCATGATCGCCCGGGATACCCTGGAGCTGGTCAGCAAGTAAGGCGGAAAAAAGTTTTCCGCAAAGCCGCTTTTGCCGGCAAAATATCGTTGACAAACGCCGCGGGAACCGATATAATATCAGGCGGTCACATTTGCTGTGGCAAAGTCAAGCATGGGCTTTTGGCCCGGTTTGAGGTGAGTGGATGAAGCTGAACGCGACCCCGGCGCTGAAGGATCCCGGTCAGGAATACCCCTTCCAGGGCGAGCAGACCATTGCTCCCCAGGAGATCGGCGGCGATACGGTCACCTTTGACCCCGCGCTGCTCAAGGGCGTGTATTCCGCCACCGAGGACGGAAGCGTGACGGTGGAAGGCAGCCTTGTCACCACGGCCCACGGCGCCTGTGCCAACTGTCTGGAGCCCGCCAGCGTGCGGATCGAGGCGGAATTCCGGGAGACCTTCCAGCGGGACGGGAACCCCGAGGATGACGAGATCTTCGCCTACGAAGGTTACACCCTCGATTTTGAGAAGCTGGCCATGTCCTACGCGCTGCTCAATCTGCCCATGCGCATGCTGTGCAGGGAGGATTGCCCCGGCCTGTCGGTCAGCCCGGACGATGATGTTTGCGTATGCCAGAAGGAAGCGCCCATGCAGCGTCCTTTTGCGGCATTGCAGCAGCTGTTGACTGAAAAGTCCAACACAAATGAACAATAAGGTCAGCAGACCGCTGTCCTATTCAGCATGAGGAGGTGTGAATATGGCTCTTCCGAAGGGAAAAATTTCTAAGGCTCGCAAGCACAGCCGCCAGGCCAACTGGAAGCTGTCCCTGCCCGGCATCGTCGAGTGCCCCCAGTGCCATCAGATGAAGCTGGCTCACCGCGTGTGCAAGCACTGCGGCTACTACAAGGGCGTCCAGGTCGTCAAGGACGAGGAAAAGAACGCCTGATAGGTTCCCACCTGAATTGAACATGCTCGCATAAGGAAGAGGAGTACCCTGCGCGCGCGGCAAGAGAGGGCGGTTCACCGGCTGAAAGACCGCCTCCGGCAGCAAACAGGGGAAGGTCGCTTCTCAGAGCGCCGGGCGAACGGGGCGGATCCTCCGCCTGCCATTAGTCCGATGCGGTAGCACCCGTTATCGTGCGCTTGAGGCAAACTCTCTGTTTGCGAAGCAAGGTGGTACCACGGAACGCAGCTCCGTCCTTCGGGATGGGGCTGCGTTTTGCATGGTTCGCGATCATTTCGGCGGCGTCATGCCGCACGGCAAGGAGGTGACCCGCAATGTCCTACGGTGAGAAGGTTCTTTCCCGGCTGCTGACGCCCGGGATGCTGATGCTCGTCGTTGGCGCGGTCCTGGTGTATGGCTCGGGGTTCCTGGCGGACAGGCTTGCCCCGGCAAGAAGGGAACTGGTCAATGTCATCGTGAAGGCTGTGGGGTGCCTGCTGGCGCTGGTGGGGCTGCTCATGGTCATGGAATTCATCTGATGGAGGAGGATCATTCATATGGAGAAGAAGCTCTCCGCGCAGGAGATGGATACGAAGTTCAACCCTCAGGCCATTGAGGGTGATATCTACAGGGAGTGGGAGGCATCCGGCGCCTTCGAGGCCCATCGGGTGGAAGGGAAGAAGCCCTTCACCATCGTGATGCCCCCGCCCAACATTACCGGCCAGCTGCACATGGGCCACGCCATGGACTGCACCCTGCAGGACTGCGCCATCCGCTATCACCGCATGAAGGGCGATCCCACCCTGTGGCTCCCCGGCACCGATCATGCCGCCATCGCCACGGAGGTCAAGATTGTGGACGCCATGCGCGAGGAGGGCCTGACCAAGGAGAGCCTTGGCCGCGAGGGTTTCCTGAAGCGGGCGTGGGCCTGGAAGGACGAGTACGGCGGACGCATCGTGAACCAGCAGCGGCGCATGGGCATCAGCTGCGACTGGAGCCGCGAGCGCTTCACCATGGACGAGGGCTGCTCCAAGGCCGTGCGGGAGACCTTCTGCCGCCTGTTCGAGAAGGGCCTGATCTACCGGGGCAACCGCCTGGTGAACTGGTGCCCGGACTGCCAGTCCGCCATTTCCGACGCGGAAGTGGAACACAAGGAGATGGATGGCAACTTCTGGCATCTGCTGTACCCGGTGAAGGAAACCGGCGAGATGCTGGAGCTGGCCACCACCCGTCCCGAAACCATGCTGGGCGATACCGCCGTGGCCATCAACCCCAAGGATGAGCGCTATGCGCATCTCCACGGCTGCCACGTGATTCTGCCCCTGATCAACAAGGAAATCCCCATCGTGTGCGACGAGCACGCCGACATGGAGAAGGGCACCGGCGTGGTGAAGATCACCCCCGCCCACGACCCCAACGACTACGAGGTGGGCGCGCGGCATGATCTGCCCCTGGTGCGGGTGTTCACCTACGACGGCCATATGACCGGCCCCGAGGACAAGGCTGCCTGTGACGCGCTGTTCGCCTCCGGCAAGGCCGGCAAGAACGAGCCCCATGTGCTGGACTGCGGCAAGTACGCCGGCATGACCACCGCCCAGGCCCGCAAGGCCATCGTGGCGGATCTGGAGGCGCTGGGCCTGCTGAAGTCCATCGAGCCCATCAAGCATGAGGTGGGCGTGTGCTACCGGCATTCCAGGACGGTCATCGAGCCCATGGTGTCCAAGCAGTGGTTCGTGGACATGAAGCCCCTGGCCAAGCCCGCCATCGAGGCGGTGACCAGCGGCAGGACGCAGTTTGTGCCGGAGCGCTTCGCCAAGCAGTACATGAACTGGATGGAGAACATCCGCGACTGGTGCATCAGCCGTCAGCTGTGGTGGGGCCACCGGATCCCCGTGTGGTACTGCGACGACTGCGACGAAATGATGGTGCGCCGTGAGGATCCCTGCTGCTGCTCCAGGTGCGGGAGCAGGAACATCCGCCAGGACGAGGACGTGCTGGACACCTGGTTCTCCTCGGCCCTGTGGCCCTTCTCCACCCTGGGCTGGCCGGACAACACCGAGGACCTGAAGTACTTCTATCCCACCGACGTGCTGGTGACCGGCTATGACATCATCACCTTCTGGGTGAGCCGCATGATCACCTGCGGCGTGGAGGAGATGGGCGAGACGCCCTTCAAGACCGTGCTGATCCACGGCCTGGTGCGCGACGAGCTGGGCCGGAAGATGTCCAAGTCCCTGGGCAACGGCGTGGATCCCCTGGTGGTCATCGACGAGTACGGCGCGGATGCGCTGCGCTTCTCGCTGGTGATGGGCGTGTCCCCCGGCAACGACACCCGCTACTCCCGGGAAAAGGTGGAGAGCGCCCGCAACTTCGCCAACAAGGTGTGGAACGCCAGCCGCTTCGTGCTGATGAACGTGGACACCCGCCGGGAGATCGATCCCGCCAGCCTGACCCTGGCGGACAAGTGGATCCTGACCCGCTTCCAGGACGCGGCCCGGAGCATCTCCGCCAACATGGAGGAGGGCGAGTTCGGCCTGGCGGCCAACCGCATCTACGACTTCGCCTGGAGCGAGTTCTGCGACTGGTACATCGAGATGGCCAAGTCCCGCCTCACCGGCGAGGATCAGGCGGCGAAGGAAGCGGTGCAGGCGGTGCTGCTCCAGGTGCTGGAAGGCCTGCTGAAGCTGCTGCATCCCTTCATGCCCTTCCTCACCGAGCAGGTGTACAAGTATCTGCCGGGCAGCGAGGGCTTCCTGATGCTCAAGGCCTGGCCCGAGGCCGATCCGGCCTTCGACTTCCCCCAGGATGAGGAGAAGATGGCGGGCATCATGGAGATCATCCGCACCATCCGCAACCTGCGGGCCGAGATGAACGTGGCCGCCGGCAAGCGCACGCATCTGATGCTGGTGCCCGCCGAGGGCTGGGCCGACACCCTGGCCCACGCGGACATGTACTTCCGCCGTCTGGCGGGGGCGTCCGCCTCCGAGGTGATCACCGACCGCGCCGCCATCACCGGCAAGAACGTGTCCGCCGTGACCAAGGCCTGCGAGCTGTTCATCCCCCTGGGCGACCTGGTGGACTTCGACAAGGAGATCGCCCGCCTGCAGAAGGAGCTGGACAACGTGCGCAAGGAAATCGCCCGGGCCGAGGGCAAGCTGGGCAATCCCGGCTTTGTCAGCAAGGCGCCCGCGGCGCTGGTGGAGCAGGAGAAGGCCAAGCTGGCCGACAACCGCACCAAGGTGAGCGCGCTGGAAAACCGCATCGCCGAACTGAAGGAATCCATGTAATGAACCCCATCCGCCCGGAAGGCCGCGGCACATCCGCACCTTCCGGGCGGAATTTGACCGTCGGGCAGGAGAATGCCTGTCCCGGCAAGAACCATCACCCCAGGAAGGCTCCGGCGGACGACGGGCGGCAGCATCCCGCGTCCTGCCGGCCATGTACGGAAGGAAGCGTATGCCATGACCGCGCAGCAGGTGATCGACGCCATTCACGGCTCCTACGCCCTGGGCAGCAAGCGGGGCCTGAGGAATGTTATGGATCTGGTGGACGCGCTGTGCCCTGAGCGGCGGGTGCCGGTCATTCACGTGGCGGGCACCAACGGCAAGGGCAGCATCTGCGCCATGCTGGAATCCATCCTGCGCCATGCGGGGTATCATACGGGGCTGTACACCTCGCCCTTCCTGCAGGCGTATCAGGAGCGCATCCGGGTGGATGGCCTGCCCCTGTCGGACGAGCTGCTTGTCCGCTACGGCGAGCCGCTGGTGGAAGCCTCCGAGCGGCTGAAACGCGAGGACGACTGCTTCGCCACGCCCTTTGAGCTGGGGACGGCCCTGGCCACCTCCGTCTTCGAGGGGGAAGGGCTGGACTTCGCCATCGTGGAGGTGGGCATGGGCGGCAGGCTCGATCCCACCAACTTCGTCAGCCCCTGCGTGTGCGCCATCGCCGCCATCGGGCTGGATCACATGGCCTTCCTGGGGGACACGCTGCCTGCCATCGCGGCGGAGAAGGCAGGGATCATCAAGCCCGGCGTGCCGGTGGTATGCCATCCGGCGGCGGAGGCTGTGGCCTCGGTGTTCGCCGATGCGGCGCAGGCCGCGCAGGCCCCCCTGCGTCAGATGTCACAGGGAATGATCCTCCGGGCCGAATGCAACGAGCACGGCTCCCGTGCGACCTTCCGGCTGGATCAGGCCTGGGAGGACATGACCATCCCCCTGCCCGGCGAGCATCAGCTGACCAACGCGCTGACGGTGCTGGGCGTGGTGGAAGCGCTGCGGGAGCAGGGCTATACCATCCCCGACGGGGCCGTGCGGCAGGGCATGGCCGCCACCCGCTGGCCCGCCCGGCTGGAGTGGTGCGGCAATATGCTCATCGACGGGGCGCACAATCCCCAGGGCGTGCAGGCGCTGAGCGGCTTTGTCCACCGGCATTTGCAGGACAGGCGGCGGGTGCTGCTCACCGGCGTGCTGGCGGACAAGATTCAGCCGGAGCTGCTGACGCTGCTGGCGGGCCTGGCGGAGGACATCATCACCGTCACGCCGGACAACCCCCGGGCCATGGATGCAGCGGAGCTGGCGCAGCGGCTGAATGCCTGCGGCGGGCACGCGACGCCCGCGGTCTCGCTGGAGGAGGGGCTTGACCGGGCCCGCGCGCTGGCCGGGGAGGAAGGCGTCGTTATTGCGGCGGGGTCGCTGTACTTCGCCGGGAGCCTGCGGACGCTGCTGGGCCTTGGCTGGCGGTAAGGAGGAATCCCCATGATACGCGTGGCAACCGAACACGACCTGCCCTGGCTGGCGGAACATGACCGGCACATCGGGTCGGACGCGCTGACGGAATCCGTCCGACAGGGGAGAATCCTGCTGGCGGAGCAGGACGGACAGCCCGTGGGCTGGCTGCGGTGGAGCCTTTTCTGGGACGAGATCCCCTTCATGAACATGCTGTATCTGCTGGAGGGCTTCCGGCGTCAGGGCCTGGGGCGGGCGCTTGTCCGGCGCTGGGAAGAGGACATGCGCTGTCAGGGTCACCGCCGGGTGATGACCTCCAGCCAGGCCAACGAGGATGGTCAGCACTTCTACCGCCCCCTGGGCTATCAGGACGCGGGGGCGCTGCTGCTGCCCGGCGAGCCGCTGGAGATCATCTTCCTGAAGGAGCTTGCGCCATGACGCATGATAGATCCGCCCGATGCGTGGCAGCGATGCGTCCATTTTCACCGCTGAGGAGCGCGCCCAGGGCTGGCACACGGCGCAGGAGAAGATCCTGATGCGCCTGCAGGATCAGGCGGAGGGCCGGGCCATCGCGCTGGTGGCCGAGTGCGGAGGCGAGCTTGCGGGCCACATCCACGTGTACCCGGACGGACAGGATGGCCCCTTCGCAGGCCGGGGCTGGCCGGAAATCGTGGACTTCGCGGTGCCGGAGAGGTTCCGCGGGAGACGCTGCGGAAGCTGTCGCCGCCCGCTATGCCGACACGGTGTACCGGGGCGTTGGCCTGCACAGCGGCTATGGCGCGGCGCAGCGGATGGTCATCCGGCGGGGCTGTGTGCCGGACGCCTCCGGCGTGGGGTAAGCAAATCAGCCCTGCCCGCCCTGCGCTCCCTGCCGCAATGACGGCCTTGTCCTGTACCTGTACAGGCGGCTGAAGGAGGAACAGGATGACGATTCGCGCTGACACGCTGCCGGAGCTGCCGCAGCTGCTGACCCTGTACGGGCGCGTGGGCTGGACGAACTACACCCGTCGTCCCGAGCGGCTGCAGGCGGCCCTGCGCGGTTCCCTGGCGGTCGTCACGGCCTGGGAGGGCGATGCGCTGATCGGCCTTGTCCGGGCGGTGGGGGATGGCGTAAGCATCCTGTTTGTGCAGGATGTGCTGGTGGATCTCGCCTGGCAGCGGCAGGGCGTTGGCCGGGCGCTGATGCAGGCGCTGCTGGAACGTTTTCCGGAGGTATATCAGGTTCAGCTGCTGGCGGACAGGGATAGCGGGACGGAGGCCTTCTACCGGAGCCTGGGATTCCGTCCGGCGGAGGACATGGGCTGCGTGGCATTCCTGCGGATGAAGGGATAAGGAGGAAACATCATGAGCAACCACAACGGCGTGAAGCAGACCGTCAAGGCGGGCATCAGCTTCGGCACGGCTTTGGCGATGGTCATCAGCTATACCAGCTGGCACAGCGTGGGCTGGGCGATCTTCCATGGCCTGCTCAGCTGGGTGTATGTGATTTACTACGTGCTTCGCTACTGAGCGCGCAGAAGGAGAACGATCATGGACTTTATCCACGAACCGGTGCTGCTGCAGGAGGTGCTGACCTGGATGGCCGTGCGCCCCAATGGCGTGTATGCCGACGGCACCCTGGGCGGCGGCGGGCACAGCGGCGCGATACTGCGCCTATCCGGCGGCACGGCCACGCTCTACGGCATTGACCGGGACATGACCGCCATCGAGGCCGCCACGGCCCGGCTGAAGGAATTCCCGGGCTTTCACGCGCTGCACGGCAACTTCCACGATGGCAGGCGGCTGCTTCAGGAAGCCGGCGCGCCGCCCCTGGACGGGGTGCTGCTGGATCTGGGGGTATCCTCGCCGCAGCTGGACGTGGGGGAGCGGGGCTTTTCCTATCATGAGGACGCGCCCCTGGACATGCGCATGGATCCCTCCCAGGGCATGACCGCGGCGGATCTGCTCAACACCCTGCCGGAGAAGGAGATCTGCCGGATCATCCGCGACTACGGCGAGGAGAAGTGGGCGGCGCGCATCGCGGCCATCATCTGCGAGCATCGGGCGAAGAAGCCTCTCGAAACCACCTTCGACCTGGTGCACGCGGTGGACGCGGCCATTCCCAAGGCCGTGCGCCGCAAGGACGACGGCCACCCTGCCCGGCGAACCTTCCAGGCGGTGCGCATCGCCGTTAATGACGAGCTGGATCCGCTGGATCAGGCGCTGTGCGACTTCGTGGACTGCCTGAAGCCCGGCGGGCGGATCCTGGTGATCACCTTCCACTCCCTGGAGGACCGGCTGGTGAAGCGGTGCTTCCAGCGGCTGCAGAACCCCTGCACCTGTCCGCCCAAGGCGCCCATCTGCACCTGCGGGAAGAAGCCGCTTGTCCGGGTGCTGGCCAGGGGGGCTGTGCCGCCCACAGAGGAGGAGGTCGCCCGGAATCCCCGCGCCCGCAGCGCGAAGCTCCGCGTGGCCGAGAAGCTGGAGGTGGAATGATGCCCACGCTGTATGTGGTGGCGACGCCCATCGGCAACCTGCAGGACATGTCGCCCCGGGCGGTGGAGACCCTTAAGCAGGTGGCGCTGATCGCGGCGGAGGACACCCGGGTAACCAAGAAGCTGCTGAACGTGTTCCAGCTGGACACGCCGCTGACCTCCTGCCATCAGCACAACGAGGAAGGCAAAGGGGCATACCTGGCCGAGCGGATGCTTGCGGAGAACATCGACGTGGCCCTGACCACTGATGCGGGCACGCCCTGCATCTCCGACCCGGGGTACGGGCTGGTGAAAGCGGCGGTGGATCGGGGAATCGAGGTGATCCCGATCCCCGGGTGCTGCGCGGCGGTGTCGGCCCTGTCGGTGAGCGGGTTCGACACCCGGGAGTTCGCCTTCTACGGCTTCCTGCCCCGGGAGAAGAAGGATCTGCGGGAAAAGCTGCTCTCCATGGCCCGGGAAACGCCGGTGGCGGTGGTGCATGAGTCGCCCTTCCGGGTGGTGGAGCTGATGGAGGTCATCGTGCAGACCCTGCCGGGCTGTCAGGTGTCCGCCTCCTGCGACCTGACCAAGCTGCATGAGAAGACCATCCGCGGTTCGGCGGAGCAGGTGCTGGCGGATCTGCAGGCCAATCCCAAGGCCGAGAAGGGCGAGTACTGTCTGGTGCTGGACTTCCACGGGGTGCAGCTGCCCGAGGAGCCCGCACCCGCGGCGGAGGTCTCCCTGGAGGCGCGGCTGGTGGAGCAGATGCTCGCCGGGCTGAACCTTCGGGACGCCCAGAGCGAGCTTGTCCTGCAGGGGGAGAAGAAAAACGCCGTGAAGGCCGCGGCGCTGCGGCTGAAGCGACTGTTTACGGAGGATGAAGCATGAGAGAGATCAGCGCGTCCGTGATTGCGGACACGGTGGCAAGGCTGTGCGTGGAGGCCAACAGGAATCTTCCCGGGGACGTGGCCTGCGCGCTGCGGGCGTCGGCGGAGAAGGAACCCTATCCTCCGGCCCGGGAGCTGCTGGACATCCTTGTGAAGAACGAGGGCATCGCCCGGGAGACCGCCATGCCCATCTGCCAGGATACCGGCATGGCCGTGGTATTCGCGGAGGTGGGGCAGGAGGTGCACATCACCGGCGGCTTTGAGGCCGCGGTGAACGAGGGCGTGCATCGGGGCTATGTGGAGGGCCTGCTGCGCAAGAGCGTGGTGGGGGATCCCCTGCGCCGCGTCAACACCGGCGACAACACGCCCGCCATCCTGCACACCCGGCTGGTCCCTGGGGATCAGCTGAAGCTGACGGTGGCCCCCAAGGGCTTCGGCAGCGAGAACATGTCCCGTCTGGCGATGCTGACGCCTTCCGCCGGCGTGGAGGGCGTGAAGCGCTTCGTGGTGGAGACGGTGCGGAAGGCCGGCGCGAATCCCTGCCCGCCCATGGTGCTGGGGGTGGGGATCGGCGGCGACTTCGAGCGGGTGGCGGAGATGGCCAAGGAGGCACTGATGCTTCCGCTGGATACCGTCAACCCCGATCCCTACTACGCCGCGCTGGAAAGGGAGCTGCTCGCCCTGGTGAACGAAACCGGCATCGGCCCGCAGGGGCTGGGCGGGCTGACCACCTGCCTGGGGCTGCACATTGTGGCGGGGCCCACGCACATCGCGGGGCTTCCGGTGGCGGTGAACGTCAGCTGCCATGTGACCCGGCATCAGACCGCCGTGCTGTGAAGGAGGGACGAGCCATGCGCAACATTACCACGCCCCTGACGGAGGAGGTCATACGCTCCCTGCACGCGGGGGAGCAGGTGACGCTCAGCGGGGTGATCTACACCGCCCGGGACGCGGCGCATCTGCGGATGATGGACTGCATTGCCCGGGGCGAGCCGCTGCCCATGCCCCTTCAGGGGCAGGTGATCTACTACGCCGGCCCCACTCCCGCGCCGGAGGGCAAGCCCGTGGGCTCCATCGGCCCGACGACCTCGGTGCGGATGGACGCCTGCACGCCGCCGCTCTTGGCGCGGGGCCTGGCCGGGATGATCGGCAAGGGCCTGCGGGGTGAAAGGGTCGTTCAGGCAATGCAGGAGCATCCGTCGGTGTACTTCGCGGCGGTGGGAGGCGCGGCGGCGCTGATGGCGCAGTGCGTCACCTCGCTGGAGGTCATCGCGTGGGATGATCTGGGGCCGGAGTCAGTCAAACGGCTGATTGTGAAGGAGCTGCCTCTGGTGGTGGCGGTGGACTGCTACGGGCAGGATGCCTTCGCGCTGGGCCAGCGGGCCTATCTGGACAGCCTGAAAAAGTGAGCAGAGGAAAAGGGGAGCGGCCGCGACGCCGTTCCCCTTCGCCTGCATCAGGGGATGCAGATGATCGTGCCGGAGGAGAAGTCCGAGGGCACAAGGGTGGGGTTGAGCATGAGGAGTCTGCCGCGGGTGGTGCCCAGGGATTCGGCGAGGGAGTCGAGGGTCTCGCCGGGCTGAATGGTGTAGGCGTGGGTACCGGCGCAGGCCTGCCGGGTGCCGGAGGGCGGCGCGCAGTAGGGGGTGCCGGCGCGCATGGCCCCGGGGCGGATGGTGGGGTTGGCGGCCCGCATGGCCCGGTAGCTGACGTTGAGATCCACCAGCAGGTCGGCGTAGGTCTGGCCCTCCTGGATGGTGCGGGCCTCGTAGCCGATGGGGCAGGAGATGCCCGGGGATGCCGGCGGCTCGGCGGGCTCTGAGGGCGCGGGGGTCTCGGATGTACTGCCCTCGGGGATGCAGATCACCTGGCCGATGGTCAGGCTGCTGCTGTCCACGCCGGGATTGCGCTCCTGCAGCTCATGCACGGTGATGCCGAGCCGGTCGGCAATGGACGTGAAGGTTTCGCCCTGCTGCACGGCGTAGGCGCGGCCGGTGACGCAGGTGTGAACCTGGCTGGGCATGCAGATCTCCGTACCGGCGGGGATGGCGGAGAAATCGACGCCCTCGTTGAGGATCTGGATGGCCTGGGCGGTGGTGCCGTGGACGCGGGCAACGCTGGCGAGCGTATCGCCCTCCTTCCAGCTGTAGTAGCTGGCGCCTCGGGGACAGATGCGGCCCTGGTTCTGCATAGTGCAAGCCTCCTTGCTGAATCGTTCGGAGCAAAGGCAGCCGGGACATGAGGAAATCGGGCGGTTCTTTGCCTGATTGCTACCTTTACTCCGCCAACAATCTATGCTATAATGGACGGTGGGTGCAAAGGAGAACCTCTGCATAGCTTCGTTATGCAAGCTGGGCGAATCCTGGCGCCATTTTTTCTGCGATTGAATACCTGCCCCATCACGCGTCAAAGGAAAGGCGGAATCACTCCCATGAAGCATCTGCTGAAGCTGTTGGATCTGACCCCTGAGGAAATTGCAAATCTGCTGGACCTGGCCGACAGGCTCAAGGCCGACAACAAGGCCGGGATTCCCCATCCTCTCCTCAAGGGCAAGACTCTGGGGATGATCTTTGAAAAGTCTTCGACCCGCACCCGCGTCAGCTTTGAGACCGGCATGTATCAGCTGGGGGGACACGCGCTGTTCCTGTCCAGCAGGGATCTGCAGATCGGCCGGGGCGAGCCGGTTGAGGATACGGCCCGGGTGCTGTCCCGCTATCTGGACGGCATCATGATCCGCACCTTCGCCCAGGAGGAAGTGGAGAGCCTGGCGCGCTACGGGTCGATTCCGATTATCAACGGGCTGACGGACTTCTGCCATCCCTGCCAGGTGCTGGCGGATCTGCAGACCGTCCGGGAGCACAAGGGCCGCCTGGAAGGGCTGAACATGTGCTACATCGGCGACGGCAACAACATGGCCAACAGCCTGATCGTGGGCTTCCTGAAGATGGGATGCCATGTGTCCATCGCCTGCCCGGAGGCCTATCAGCCCGACGCCCAGGTGCTGGCCTTCGCCAGGGACTATCCGGGCATGTTCTTCATGACGGACAAGCCGCTTGAAGCCGCCAGGGACGCCGACGTGATCTTCACCGACGTGTGGGCCTCCATGGGCCAGGAGGGCGAGAAGGCCATCCGCGAGAAGGCCTTTGCGGGCTATCAGGTCAACAGCGGGCTGATGGCCGTGGCGCATCCGGACTGCATGGTGCAGCATTGCCTGCCCGCCCACCGGGGCGAGGAGATCACCGCGGAGGTTTTCGAGGCCCACGCGGATGAGATCTTCGACGAGGCCGAGAACCGCCTGCATGCCCAGAAGGCCGTGATGGTTGCGGTCATGAAGGGGGAGTAAGCATGAGCAAGAAGGGCTATCTGCTGCTGGAGGACGGCCAGCTGCTGGAGGGCGAGCTCCACGGCGCGGAGACGAACGCCATGGCGGAGCTGGTTTTCACCACGGCCATGGTGGGCTATCTGGAGACGCTGACCGATCCCAGCTACAACGGGCAGATCGTCATCCAGACCTTCCCGTGCATCGGCAACTACGGCGTGATCAGCGAGGACTTCGAGAGCCCCCGGCCCCGGCTGTCGGGCTATGTGGTGCGGGAGCTGTGCGACGCGCCCTGCAACTTCCGCTCCGAGGGCGCGCTGGATGATTATCTCCGGGAGCAGGGCATTCCCTGCCTGACCGGCGTGGACACCCGCGCCCTGACCCGGAAGCTCCGCGACCACGGCGTGATGAACGCCGCCATCCTCACCGAAAAGCCTGAGGACATGGACGCGGCTGTGGCGGAGCTGCGGGCGCTGCCCTTCCATCCCTCCATCTATGACGTGACCTGCCCCGAGGTTCTGCCGCCCCGCACCAAAGGCATGTACAACGTGGTGCTGTGGGACTTCGGCGCGAAGGACAACATCCGCCGGGAGCTGGAGAAGCGCGGCTGCGCGGTGACCTGCGTGCCCGCCAGCGCCACCTGCGCGGAGATCCTGAAGCTGAACCCCGACGGCGTGATGCTCTCCAACGGCCCCGGTGATCCCTCGGACAACGTGGACGTGATCCATGAGCTGCGGGAGCTGTGCGGGCATGAGATTCCGCTGTTCGGCATCTGCCTGGGGCATCAGCTGCTGGCCCTGAGCCAGGGCGCAAAGATCACCAAGCTGAAGTACGGCCACCGCGGCGCCAATCAGCCCGTGAAGGACGTGAAGACCGGCCTGAGCTACATCACCAGCCAGAACCATGGCTATGCCGTGGAGAACGACAGCCTGCCGGAGAACGCCTCCCTGCGCTTTGTCAACGGCAACGACGGCACCTGCGAGGGCATTGACTACACGGGCATGCTGGCCTACTCCGTGCAGTTCCATCCGGAAGCCTGCGGCGGGCCGCTGGATACCCGCTTCCTCTTCGACCGCTTCATTGCCATGATGGGAGGGAACAAGGAATGCCGCTGAATCCTGAACTGCGCAAGGTCATGATTATTGGCTCCGGCCCCATCGTCATCGGCCAGGCGGCGGAGTTCGACTACGCCGGCTCCCAGGCCTGCCGGGCGCTGAAGGCCGCGGGGCTGGAGGTGGTGCTGGTCAATCCCAACCCCGCCACCATTCAGACCGACCACGCCTCCGCCGATCATATCTACATCGAGCCCCTGTCCCTGGAGACGCTGCGGCGCATCATCCTCAAGGAGCAGCCGGACAGCCTGCTGTCCACCCTGGGCGGCCAGAGCGGCCTGACCCTGTCCATGCAGCTGGCCAAGGAGGGCTTCCTGGAGCAGCACGGCGTGAAGCTCCTGGGCGCGCGCTGCGAGACCATCGAGAAGGCCGAGGATCGCCTGAAGTTCAAGGAGACCATGGAGGCCATCCATCAGCCCTGCATTCCCTCCGAGGTGGTGGAGAACGTCCCCGACGCCCTGGCCTTCGCCGAAAAGATCGGCTACCCGGTGATCGTGCGCCCGGCCTACACCCTGGGCGGCTCGGGCGGCGGCATCTGCCAGAACGAGGAGGAGCTGCGGGAGATCGCCGAGAACGGATTGCGCCTGAGCCCCATCACGCAGATTCTGGTGGAGAAGTGCATCTCCGGCTGGAAGGAAATCGAGTTCGAGGTCATGCGGGACAGCAAGGGCAACGTGATTGCCGTCTGCTCCATGGAGAACATCGACCCCGTGGGCGTGCATACCGGCGACTCCATCGTGGTGGCCCCCGCGCTGACCCTGGCCGACAAGGAGTACCAGATGCTCCGCCGGGCTGCGCTGGACATCATCACTGCCCTGGAGGTGGAAGGCGGCTGCAACTGCCAGTTTGCGCTGAACCCCGATTCCTTCGAGTACGCGGTCATCGAGGTCAACCCCCGCGTGAGCCGCTCCTCCGCCCTGGCCTCCAAGGCCACGGGCTATCCCATCGCCAAGTGCGCCGCGCAGATCGCCATCGGCTACACGCTGGATGAGATCATGAACGCCCTCACCGGCAAGACCTGCGCGTGCTTCGAGCCCTCCATCGACTACATCGTGGCCAAGGTGCCCAAGTGGCCCTTCGACAAGTTCGTCTACGGCAAGCGCACCCTGGGTACGCAGATGAAGGCCACGGGCGAGGTCATGTCCATCGGCGTGAACGTGGAGCAGGCGCTGATGAAGGCTGTGCGCGGCGCGGAAATCGGCTGCGACACCCTGCGCATGAAGTCCATGGCCGAGCTGGACGACGCGGCGCTGATGGAGCTGATCGGCAAGTGCACCGACCAGCGGATGTTCGCGGTGTACGAGGCCATCGGCCGGGGCGTGAGCCTGGAGAAGCTCCACGAGATCACGAAGATCGACTACTTCTTCCTGAACAAGTTCCGCAACCTGTTCCTGATGGAGAGCCGCCTGAAGGAAGGCAGCATCGACGCCGACACCTACCTGAAGGCCAAGCGCATGGGCTATCCCGACAAGGCCATCGAGCGGCTGTCCGGGGAGAAGGTGCCATTCCACCGGAATCCCGTGTACAAGATGGTGGACACCTGCGCGGCGGAATTCGCGGCGGAGACCCCCTACTTCTACGCCACCTACGACGATGAGAACGAGGCGGAGCAGTTCATCGCCGAGCGGCCCAAAAAGCCCTGCGTGGTGGTGCTGGGCTCCGGCCCCATCCGCATCGGCCAGGGCATCGAGTTCGACTATGCCTCCGTCCATTGCGTGTGGATGCTCAAGCAGGCCGGCTATGACGTGGTGATGGTCAACAACAACCCCGAGACCGTCTCCACCGACTTCGACACCGCCGACCGCCTGTACTTCGAGCCCCTGACCCCCGAGGATGTGCTGGGCGTCATCGCCACGGAGAAGCCCGTGGGCGTGGTGGCGGCCTTCGGCGGGCAGACGGCCATCAAGCTGACCCATGCCCTGGAGCAGGCGGGCGTGAAGATCCTGGGTACCTCCGCGGACATGATTGACGCGGCGGAGGATCGTGAGCGCTTCGACGCGGCCATGGAGAAGTACGGCATCAAGCGTCCCAGGGGTTCCACGGTCATGACCACCGAGGAGGCCCTCAAGGCCGCCAACGACCTGGGTTATCCGGTGCTGGTGCGTCCCTCCTACGTGCTGGGCGGCCAGAACATGATCATCGCCTACCAGGACAGCGACATTGTCGAGTACATGAAGATCATCCTGGCCCAGGGCATCGAGAACCCCATCCTGATCGACCAGTACCTCAAGGGCATCGAGGCCGAGGCCGACGCCATCTGCGACGGCGAGGACGTGCTGATCCCCGGCATCATGGAGCACGTGGAATCCGCGGGCGTCCACAGCGGCGACTCCATCGCCGTGTATCCGGCCTGGAACCTGACCGGCGCCATGGTGCAGCGGCTCATCGAGGTGACCAAGCAGATCGCCATCGAGCTGGGCACCCTGGGCCTGATCAACATCCAGTACATCGTCTATCACAACGAGGTGTACGTCATCGAGGCCAATCCCCGCGCCAGCCGCACCGTGCCCTACATCAGCAAGGTGACGGGCGTGCCCATGGTGGATCTGGCCGTGCGGGCCATGCTGGGCGAGAAGATCCGCGACATGGGCTACGGCACGGGCCTGTACCGCCAGAGCCCCTACTACGCGGTGAAGGTGCCCTGCTTCTCCTTCGAGAAGCTGGCGGACGTGGACACCCACCTGGGCCCGGAGATGAAGTCCACCGGCGAGGTGCTGGGCCTGGGCACCAACCTGCAGGAGGCCATCTACAAGGGTCTGGTGGCCGCCGGGTACAGGATGCGGCATCAGGGCGGGCTGCTGCTGTCCGTGCGCGACAAGGACAAGACCGAGGCGGCGGATGTGGCCCGCAAGTTTGCGGAGCTGGGCTTCCGGCTCTTCGCCACCCCCGGCACGGCCAAGGCCCTGGAGGAGCACGGGCTCTTCGCCGCCACGGTGAAGCACAACGCCATGGAGCGCATGCTGGAGATGGATCAGGTGCAGTACGTGATCTCCACCTCCAACAAAGGCCGCAGCCCGCTGCTGGAGTCCGTGCGCATGCGCCGCAAGGCGGTGGAGCGGGGCATTCCGCTGTTCACCAGCCTTGATACCGCCAACGCCCTGGTGGATGCGCTGACCAGCCGCTACTCCCTGCAGAATGTGGAGCTGGTGGACATCAACCACATGCGCACCACCCGCAAGAAGCTGCACTTCATCAAGATGCGCGGCACGGGCAACGATTATCTCTACTTTGACTGCTTCGACCAGACGGTGGAGAGCCCCAAGTCCCTGGCGGTGCGGCTGTCCAACCGGCGCACGGGCATCGGCTCCGACGGCATCGTGCTGATCATGCCCAGCGACAGCGCCGACGCCAAGATGCGCATGTTCAACGCCGATGGCTCCGAGGGCTATGTATCCGGCAACGCCATTCGCTGCGTGGCCAAGTACCTCTACGAATCCGGCAGGGTGCGCAAGGAAACCATGCTCCTGGAAACCGGCAGCGGCGTGAAGAGCGCCCAGCTGTTCATCCGCGAGGATCTGGTGTTCTCGGTGCTGGTGGATATGGGCTGCCCGGCCTTCAGGCCCGCGGAGGTGCCCGTCCGGCTGGAGGGCGAGCGGGTGATGCTGCGCCGGGTGTTCCTGGCAGGGCAGGAGCGGGAAATCTGCTGCGTGAGCATGGGCAACCCCCATGTGGTCATGTTCGTGGACGACGTGAACAACATCGACCTGGAGCAGGTGGGTCCCGCCATTGAGAACGACCGCCTGTTCCCCCAGCGGGTGAACGTGTCCTTCGCCCAGGTGCTGGATCGCAACAGCATCAAGATGCGCGTGTGGGAGCGCGGCATCGGCGAAACGGCCGCCTGCGGCACCGGCGCCTGCGCGGTGGCCGTGTCCGCGGTGGAGACCGGACTGTGCAGCCGCGGCGCGGATATCGACCTGCATCTGCCTGGCGGCACCCTGGTGGTCCGCTACGAGAAGGACGGTCAGGTGTGGCTCACCGGCGACGCGGTGACGGACTTCGAGGGAACGATTCAGATCTAATGGAGCATAAAAAAAGGGGAGGTGGCGCTGTCATCTCTCCTTTTTTGTTTTTTTCAGCGAAAATTCATAGTTTGTTCGCCTAATTGCATTGACCAACCGAAGGAAAACATGTATAATTCTGGGTAGAAAAGCGAACGGAGGTACGTATATGCGGCGCTACGAAAGATTCAGCGAATGCCTGAAGCGGATTCTGGAGGAAGAACACCTCTCCGCGTCCGAGGTTTCTCGCATGGTGGGCTTTCGCAGCCGCAACAGTCTTTTCCGCATTCTGTCTGACCAGAGCAGTATCCGCGCGCAGGAGGAATTTCTCGAGACGCTGAAAAATCAGCTGGGTCATCAGTGGCCTGAGCGTCATTGGAAGGACTTGCAGGAGGCCATGGCCATCACGCGCATCGGCCTGCCGGATTATCTGGCCAGCGAGGCCATCCGCCAGCTGATCCTGCCACAGCCGCCCAATCAGAAGGAGATCGTCATTCACATGGATGACGAATTGGGGCGGAGCGTCACCCGCAGCCTGCGCGAACAGCTGCAGCTCTTCCTGAGCATGGGCACGCTGCGCATCACCATGTGCAACTGCTGCGATCCGGCGCTGTGTCGCATACTGGCCGAGGAGCTGGCGCCGGCGGGCAGGGAAGGCCGCGTCCAGCTGATTCACTACATCAACATGGGCGACGAGGTGGTCATCCAGAACGTGATGGCCATTCAGCCGCTGATGTATTACAGCTGGTACATCGCCCGGCAGCTGGAGCCCGACAAATGCTCCCGGGAGGCGGCGGCGCTGTTCGCCTCGGAGAACATGTACCTGCGGGTCTACTGCCCCTCGGGGGAGGAGCAGATCTACTGCATGGTCATGTTCGAGAAGGAAACCATGCTGATGATCCAGATGCAGATGGTGCGCTATTACCACGCCCGGGAAAGGATTCAGCAATATATCCAGCAGCTGCCCATGCTGCAGAATCATTTTCCCATCACGGACAGCCCCGAGGATTACCTGAAGTACACCGAGCAGTACCGGCAGATGGAATACGACAGGGACATTTACTCCATCAAGCCCGACGTGCCCATCAACCTGATTCATCCGGACATCCTGCTGCCCTCGGTGATGGACGGCTTCCGGGACAGCTGCTTTACGGACAAAGAGCATCTGATGCCCCTGGTGCAGGGGCTGTACGATATCCATCTGATGCGGTTTGAGAATTTCTTCCGCAAGCGGAAGGTGACGCACATCGTCTTCAGCCTGGAAGCCATGCGCGCCTTCATGCGGACGGGCAAGCAGACGGATCACTTCTTCGCCATGCGCCCCTACACCCTGGCCGAACGGCTGGCCATCCTGAATCATCTGCGGGATCAGGCGTCGAAGAATCCGCACTTCAATATCCACTTCCTCAAGGAGGACACCCCCGCGCCCATCATGGAGATCACCATGTATGAGGGCTACGGCGTGATGTTCACCAAGGCCAACACGGATTACAACCTGGCGGGCAAGCATACGGAGGCGCTGGTATCGCATCCGGGCTTCATGCGCAAGTACAGGGAGTTTTTCATGCGGGAGCTGCTGCCGCGGTACGTCATGTCCCACCACGAGACCATGGCTGCCCTGGACGAGCTGGCCCGCATGGCGGCCCGGGAGGCATAGCGGGAGAGCTACCGGCCCTTGTCGCTGTCGTGATGATACAGGTTGCTGCCGTGGATGGCCTTGGGGTCGTCGATGAGCCCGGCGATGTAGTCCAGGCTGACGTTGTACAGCTGCGCCAGGCGGATGGCCAGGCAAAAGGGAACCTCACGCTTTCCCTGCTCGTAATTGGTGTATGTGGTTTTGTGCATGCCCAGGCGATGAACCAGGGCATCCTGCGTCAGATCGTGATCCTCGCGCAGGTCGCGCAATCGCTGATAATGCATGCGTCAATACCCTCCCTTGCTTCTGATATCATCAGTATTGACAGAATACATCAAACGATGTATAGTACTTATAGAAATACAACGCATGATGTTTTTTCAACAATCTGTTCAGGAGGATGAATGACTATGGCCTATCTGCCGGACCGGTTCCGCTGTGCTGCTGAAGCAAGCATGTTTGCCGCGGTATATGTGGAATACATGGGTATGCCCGAGGAGTGCAGGGAGATGGAATGCGCCCGCTGCCTGGCCGCGTGGATAGCGGACCAGCCGGATGGCGAGGAGGAGCTGCAGGAATACTGCAGGCTTTCGCCGGCCATCGTGAGAGCCGTCCGGTCGACGGAGGGGTATGAGGCCGTGCTGGACATGCTGCACGTGACCTATGCGTCGCCCTGCATCCGGGCTGTTGACGACGGCCGGATGGAGGACGCCTTCTCGATCTACCGGCGGATGATGTCGGACATGAAGGCCCAATGGCTTCAAGGGAGCAACTGACAACAGGCACGAAAAAAGGCCGCCCGCGCGCTGATGAACAGTCGCAGGCGGCCTTGGTGCGTATCGGGGGAATTACTTGGTGTTCTTGATTTCCAGCCACATGGCCTCGTAGACGCTGCGGAAGGAATCCTCGATGTCGTTGAAGAACTCGCAGCCGGCCAGGGTTTCCTCGCTGGGATTCATGACAGGGTTGCTGGTGTATTCCTCGCCCATCAGCTCGATGGCGGCGGTGTTGGGGGTGGAGTACCAGATGTACTCGCAGTTCATCCGGGCGATGTCAGGACGGCAGAGGAAGTTGATGAACTTCTCGGCATTCTCCTTGTTCCTGGCGCCCTTGGGGATGACCATGGCGTCCACCCACACGTTGGAGCCCTCCCTGGGCACCACGTAGGCCAGATCCTCGTTCAGGTCGATGGCGTACTGGGCGTCGCCGGACCACATCAGGGCCAGGGCAGCCTCGCCGGCCACCATCTTGTCCTTGGTTTCATCCACCTGATAGGCCTTCACCACGCCGGACTGCTTCTGCTCGATGAGCTTCTGCTTGGCCTCCATCAGCTGGGGCACCTCGCGGGAATTCATGGAGTAGCCCAGGTACTTCAGCGTGATGCCCAGGGAGTCGCGGATGGAATCCAGCATGAACACGTCGCTCTGGTACTTCGTGTCCCACAGGATGGCCCAGGAGTCCACGGGCTCCTCCACCATGGTGGTGTTGTACAGGATGCCCACGGTGCCCCACATGTAGGGCACGGAGTAGGCATTGGTGGGATCGTAGCTGGGGTTCAGCAGGTTCTCCAGGGTGTACTGGGCGTTGGGCACGTTGTCGAAGTTGATCTCCTCCAGCATGTCCTTCCGGAGCATGCGCTCCACGATGTAGTCGGAGGGGAAGCACACGTCGAACATGCCGGGGTTCACCTCGACCTGCACGATCATGTCCTCGTTGGTGGTGAAGTTCTTGTAGTCGACCCTGATCCCGGTTTCCTCCTCAAACAGGGCGATGACGTCCGGGTCGATGTAATCCTCCCAGTTGTAGACCACGACGGTGCCATCGGCCAGGGCGATGGCGGGCAGCAGCATCACGGCGAGCAGCAGGAGACAGAGAGCTTTCTTCATGGTGGGGGAGACCTCCTTGTTGCAGATTGATGGGGATCTATGCAAAGCCTGTCACCTGGACTCGGCCGTGCGGCGGTTGACGATGAGCAGCAGCACCAGCAGCGCCACGAACATCAGCGCGGACAGGGCGTTGAGGGTGGGCTCGATGCCCTTGCGGGCGGCGG
>JBJEYH010000360.1:0-2224 GCA_051886675.1 Aristaeellaceae bacterium | reverse complement strand
AGCCCGGCACGGTGTTGATCTCCTTCACCTGATCCCGCCGGGGCAGCATGGTCACGGGGAAGGGCGTCAGCGCGGGCTTCCGCCGGGGCTCGTAGACGTACCACTCGCCGCTGCCGCAGATTTTGCCGCCGCCCGTCACGGTCACGTTCTCCGCACGGTCGATCAGCAGCAGCGCCCCCTGGATGGACTCGCCCTTGCGGTCGTCGGTGTAGCCGCTGTCCCGGGTCAGCAGCTGCTCCACGTCCCGGCTGGCCACCAGCGCGCTGCCATGGGCGATGAACAGCGTGCAGTCAGACGGCAGACGCACCGTCCCCGTCACATACGCGCCGCCATCCACCAGGATCACGCCGCCCCCCGCCGCTTCGCAGGCCCGGCAGCAGGCCCCGATGGCCTGTGTGTTCAGCAGGTTTTCCTCAGGCCTCGCGCCCCAGTCGCGGATATCGAACACCCGCCCCTCCGGCAGCGCCTGACGGGGATCGATGTACTCCTCCCACGGAATATCGGGATAATAATCCCCAGGATAAATGTTCCCAAACTCCGGATACGTCGCCTTATCCAGCATGTTATGCACTCCTCTCAAGCAATCGCGGCAGCGAAAAAGGGTCAAGGGGCGATGCCCCTTGCCTTGGTAGCAGGGGCGGCGTCAGCCCCTTGCGCGGGTCCGGGCGGCAGCCCGGGCGCAACAAAAAGAAAAAGATAAAAAGGAGCGGAAAGAAGCCGGAGTTTCCCAGCAGGCGACGCAGTCCGCCCGCGCCGGAAACGGCAGGTTCGCGCACCCCCAAAGACATCGCGCCAATGAAAGCCGCGTGACCTGCAGGAGGAACGACCTCCTCCGGCAGCTCCGCTTCCTCCCGCCCCTTCAAAAAAGGCCCTCTGCGGGGAAACCGCAAAGGGCTGGGGAATCGCAGGGATCAGGCCAGCTGCTCCGGCGCAACCGCCACCGTCAGCAGCTCGAAGGGCTTGAAGGCAATGGTCTCCGCCGTGCCCTCGCTGTCCTCGATGAGGTTCATCTTCTCCACCGGGAAGGGGAAGTGGATCACGCCGCGGCGGCCGTCCTGCTCGCTCAGACGGATCACCAGCTTGCCGCCGTCCTCGCTGAGCTTCATGGCCTGCAGGTGCATCCCGCTTGCGCAGATGCTCTCCCGCAGGCTGGCGGGCATGGCCACGTCCGCCTTGCGCAGGGGCACATTGTACTGCATGGCGGCATCGTTGACCCTCGCGGCCAGGAAGTCGCCCTCGTGGGGCAGGATCACGTAGCAGAAGTCGTGATGCCCGATGTCCGAGGTGATGTCCGGGCGGATGGTGGCGCGCAGCAGGCTCAGGCTGATCTCGTCGCCCTCCAGACCCACGCCGTACTTGCCCTCGTTGATCAGGGCCACGCCGCCGCCGCTCTCGCTCATGTCGCACCACTTGTGATGGCACACCTCAAAGCGCGCCTGCTGCCAGGTGGTGTTCTTCGTCAGCTCCCGGCGGATGAAGCCCGCGCTGGTGTCGCAGACCAGCTCCCGGGTCAGTACCTCCGGGCCGAAGTTGATCTTGGCCAGCTTGTGCTTCTCGTCCCAGTCGACGATATGCTCCACCTCGATGGCGCGGCTGACGGCATACACGCGGATGAGCATCTTCCAAGTGCTCCGGCCCGTGGACAGCACCGTCTCGAAGGTCGCGCTGACGCCGTCCTGCCGGGTGAGGTGCAGGGGCTCCGCCACGGTGATGGGCCGCTCCACATCCTTGTAGTTGGGCAGGATGTCCCACGCGTCATAGTTGCCGGGCCGATCCTCGTACAGGTGCAGCTTGTTGAAGCCGCAGCCCTCCTTCACCCACTCGCGCTCCAGCTCCCGGTCGTAGAGACTGATCATGCTGCCGTCGGGGCCGAAGGCGATGCGGTAGAAGGGCGTTTCCACCCGCAGAGTATCGCCGGAGACCGCGGCCTGCAGCCAGTTTTCCGTGCCGGCAGGCTTCGCCACCGCGCCCGCGGTCAGGCCGGGCAGGCCGGGAATCGCCCAGAAGCCCCGCTCGCCGTGGCGGATCTCGTCGCCCGCTTCATCCGCCAGGAAGGTGATGAAGTCCCGCGTTACGGGCAGGGTGTTGAAGTAGGTTTCCCCCGCCGTTTCCGCCAGGATCGTGTCCAGCCTGTCGCTGATCTCCCGGTAGTCCGCCATGGCGTCCTCGTACACGGGATGAATGTGGCTGCCGGGGAGAATGTCGTGGAACTGGTTCAGCAGCA
>JBJEYH010000359.1:0-2225 GCA_051886675.1 Aristaeellaceae bacterium | reverse complement strand
AACGCCATGAAGAAGCCCGAGGCCATCATCCGCTCCATGACCCCGAAGGAGCGCCGCAACCCCGGCATCCTCAATGCCAGCCGCCGCAAGCGCATCGCCGCGGGCTCCGGCACCACGGTGCAGGATGTGAACCAGCTGATCCGCCAGTTCGAGCAGAGCAAGCAGCTGATGAAGCAGATGACCCAGATGAAGGGCGGCAAGGGCGCCCGGATGCGCAGGATGCTCGGCAACATGCGCTGAGCTCCCCGTTTCACGCGTGGTATCATATAACATGATTATATGATTTCCATATAGATCAACACATTTGAGGAGGAAATTCCAATGTCCGTCAAGATTCGCCTGAAGAGAATGGGTATGAAGAAGAAGCCTTTCTACCGTGTTGTCGTCGCCGACGTCCAGAGCCCCCGCGACGGCCGCTTCATCGAGGAGATCGGCTACTACAACCCCATGACCGCTCCCGCCGAGATCAACGTCAACGGCGAGCGCGCCAAGTACTGGCTGGGCGTGGGTGCGCAGCCCACCGACACCGTGCGTGTCCTGCTGAAGAAGACCGGCGTCATCGAGGAGAAGTAATCCCGGGAGACGGGGAGGTCAACGGCGCATCGGGCGGGTACCGGTGCGCAGAAAGGAAGTCTCCATGCAAGAATTACTCACCTTTGTGGCGCAGTCCCTGGTGGATCACCCCGAGCAGGTGACGGTGACCGAAACCGAGGGCCCCGAGGCCATCATCCTGGAGCTGAACGTGGCGGAGGAGGATATGGGCAAGGTCATCGGCAAGCAGGGCCGCATTGCCAAGGCGATCCGCGCGGTGGTCAAGGCTGCCACCGCCAAGAACAGCAAGCCTGTGTTCGTGGAAATCCAGTGAGCCCCATCCCGCGGGAACAGATGCTGTTCCCGCTTTTGTTATCAAGGAGACAAGCATGACCCAATATCTGCTGATCGGCGAGGTGCTGCGCCCCCAGGGCGTCCGGGGCGAGGCGAAGGTACGGCCCTACGCCGCCAACCATGAGGACTTCCGCCGCTGGAAAACCCTGTACCTGAAGGATGGAGAGCAGTACGTCCCGCTGGGCAGCCAGTGCGTGCGCGTGCATGACGGCTTCGCGTACCTGCTCCTGGCGGGCTGCGCCACGCCGGAGGACGTGGAGAAGCTCCGGGGCAGGCAGCTGTACATCGACCGGGCCCACGCCAATCCCCTGGAGGAGGACGAGGTGTACATCAGCGACCTGATCGGCTGCGAGGCCGTGGACGAAGCCGGCGTCCCCGTGGGCACGCTGACGGACGTGCTGCAGCATGGCCCGGTGGACGTGTACGTATTCCGCACGCCCCGTGGGGGCATGATGGCCCCCGCGCTGAAGGCGGCCTTCCCCGCGGTGGACGTGGCGGCCCGGCGCATCACGGTGGATGCCGCCCGTCTAGCGGAAATCGCCGTCTATGACAAGGACAACGGGTGACGCGGCATGAAGATCACCATCCTGACCATTTTCCCGGAGATGTTCGACAGCGTGCTGAACAGCAGCATCCTGGGCCGGGCGCGGGAGCAGGGGCTGATTGACGTGCGGTGCGTGGACATCCGCCCCTTCTCCGACCGCAAGCACAAGAATACCGATGATTATCCCTTTGGCGGGGGCGCGGGCATGGTGATGCTGGCGCAGCCCATCATGGACGCCATGGCCCATGTGACGGGGGAGAATTTCCGCGGCCGGCGGATCTACCTGGGCCCCCGGGGAACCACGCTGACCACCGCCAAGGCCCGGGAGCTGGCCCGGGAGGAGGAGCTGGTGCTGCTCTGCGGGCATTACGAGGGTGTGGATCAGCGGGCGCTGGACGCCTGCATTGACGAGGAGATCAGCATCGGGGACTACATCCTCACGGGGGGCGAGCTGGCCGCCATGGTGCTGACGGACTGCGTGGCGCGGTTCATCCCGGGGGTGCTGGGCAGCGCGGAAAGCCCGGAGGAGGAATCCTTTTCCGACGGGCTGCTGGAGTATCCGCAGTACACCCGCCCCAGGGAGCTGAACGGCATGGAGGTGCCGGAGGTGCTGCTGTCCGGCGACCACGCGAAGATCCGCGCCTGGCGGCGGCAGGAATCCCTGCGGGCCACCAAGCGCTTCCGCCCGGATCTGCTGGAGAAGGCGATACTTAGCGAGAAGGAAAAGCGACTGCTGGAGGAATTGTGACATGTTTCTGCGCAAGCTGACGGTGATCGTGGTGCCGCTGGCGCTGGG
>JBJEYH010000358.1:0-2227 GCA_051886675.1 Aristaeellaceae bacterium | reverse complement strand
CTGCTTGTTGCGGCCGGAGTTCTTCTTGAGGTACTCCACCAGGCTCTTCTCGGGAGCCTTTTTGGTGACCTCTTCGTAGGTCAGAACCGACATAAAGCGCCGGGCGGGCGAAGTCGGCTTGTAAAGACGAATAGCCATGTTTCTTGTCCTCCCTGCTTTACTGAGCCATGCCCTCGAAGAACTTGATCGGCTTGGAGTCCTTCTTCAGAGTGACATAGGCCTTCTTGATTTCACGGGTGCGGCCCTGGGTGCGGCCCTGGCGCTTCATCTTGCCCAGGGTGCGCAGGGTGTTGACCTTCTCGACCTTGACGCCGTCGTCGGCGAAGACCGCCTCGATGGCCTGCTTGATCTCGGTCTTGGTGGCGCGGACGTCCACCTCGAAGATGTACCGCTTGTCAGCGATGCCTTCGTACGCCTTTTCCGTCAGGACGGGGCGCAGGATGATGTCGTGAGGATTCTTCATTATGCGTACACCTCCTCGACGGCCTGCACGGCAGCCTTGGTCAGCACGACCTTGCCGGCGTTCAGGATGTCGTAGACGTTCAGGGTGCCCACGTAGGTGGTGGCGGCCTCAGCCAGGTTGGCGGTGGCGCGGACCACGGTCTCGTCCTTCTCGGGCAGAACCACCAGGGCCTTGCGCTCGGCCTTGAGGTTCTTCATGACCTGGGCCATCAGCTTGGTCTTGGCTTCCTTGAGGTTGATCTCATCCACCACGACGATCTCGCCGGCGTTGAGCTTGGAGGTCATGGCGGACTTGAAGGCCAGGCGGCGAACCTTCTTGGGCACCGCGATGTAGTAGTCGCGGGGCTTGGGGGCGAACACCACGCCGCCGTGCTTGAACTGGGGCGCGCGGTTGCCATGGTGGCGGGCATTGCCGGTGCCCTTCTGGCGATAGATCTTGCGACCGCCGCCGCGAACTTCGCTGCGGGTCTTGGCACTCTGGGTGCCCTGGCGCTGGGCGGCCAGGTAGGAACGGACGACCAGGTGCATGGCGGCTTCGTTGACCGGAGAAGCGAAGATAGCGTCGCTCAGCTCGATCTCGCCAATGGCCGCGCCTTCCATATTATAAAGAGCAGTCTTAGGCATTGTTCATTATCCTCCTTGCGCCACTCACTTGACGGTGTCGCGGATGATCAGCAGGCCGCCGTTGGGGCCGGGCACCGCGCCCTTGACCAGCAGCAGGTTGCGCTCAGCATCCACAGAAACGACTTCCAGGTTCTGAACGGTCACACGCTCCACGCCGTAATGGCCGGACATGTGCTTGTTCTTGAACACGCGGGAAGGATCGGAGTTGGCGGACAGGGAGCCCACGCCGCGGTGATACTTGGAGCCGTGGGCCATGGGGCCGGTGTGCTGATTCCAGCGCTGGATGGCGCCGGTGTAGCCGTGGCCCTTGCTGGTGCCGGTGATGTCGATCCTGTCGCCCTGGGCGAACTGGTCGACCTTCAGCTCGTCGCCAACCTTGTAGCCGGAGCAGTCCTCGAAGCGGAACTCGCGCAGGGTGCGCTTGGCCTCGACGCCGGCCTTGGCGAAGTGGCCCAGCTCAGGCTTGTTCAGCAGCTTCTTGGCACGGTTCTCGGTCAGCTCGCCAAAGCCGACCTGGACGGCGTCGTAGCCGTCGGACTCAACGTTCTTGGTCTGCACCACAGTGCAGGGGCCCGCCTCAACGACGGTGACCGGAACAAGGCGGCCGTCTTCGGTGAAGACCTGCGTCATGCCGATCTTTTTGCCCACGATGGCTTTCTTCATGTTTCGTTCCTCCTGCCTCTTACAGCTTCATTTCGATTTCGACACCAGCAGGAAGTTCGAGCTTCATCATGGCGTCCACGGTCTTGGGGTTGGGGTTGAGGATGTCGATGAGCCGCTTGTGGGTGCGGCGCTCGAACTGCTCGCGGCTATCCTTGTACTTGTGGGTCGCGCGCAGGATGGTGACGATCTCTTTCTCCGTGGGGAGCGGGATCGGGCCGGAGACGCGAGCACCGGTGCGCTTCGCAGTTTCGACAATCCGCTCGGCGGACTGGTCGATCAGGTTGTGCTCGTAGCTCTTGAGCTTGATACGGATCTTCTGGCTGGCCATTGATTTACCTCCTATGTCGTTCTCGCTTGCGCCGTTACGCGTCCCACTGCAGGTGCAGGCCGCGCCGCGCTTCGAGTCCGTCGCCCGATTGCCGGGCTGGTCCATGGTAATTACCCGCCTGGCCTGGCGGCAACTTACCACTTCATCCCT
>JBJEYH010000357.1:0-2248 GCA_051886675.1 Aristaeellaceae bacterium | reverse complement strand
GGCGCTCCTTCGGGGTCATGGAGCGGATGATGGCCTCGGGCTTCTTCATGGCGTTCTCGTCCACGTCGATGTCCTTGCCGGACATGCCGGGCAGCATCTCGATCATGGACTTCAGGCCGATCTTCTTCATGGACTGCATCTGCTCCAGGAAGTCCTCCAGGGTCAGGTCGGCGGTGCGGGCCTTGCGGGCCAGCTTGTCCACGTCATGCTCGTCGAAGGCCTCGGAAGCCTTGTCGATGAGGGTCAGCACGTCGCCCATGCCCAGGATGCGGCTGGCCATGCGGTCCGGGTGGAAGGGCTCGATATCGGTGAGCTTCTCGCCGATGCCGCTGAACTTGATGGGCTTGCCCGTCACCGCGCGCACGGACAGGGCCGCGCCGCCGCGGGTGTCGCCGTCCAGCTTGGTGAGGATCACGCCGTCCACGCTGAGCTTCTCGTTGAAGGCCTTGGCCACGTTCACGGCATCCTGACCGGTCATGGCGTCCACCACCAGGAGGATCTCCTGGGGCTTCACGGCTTCCTTGATCCGCGCCAGCTCGTCCATGAGCTCGGTGTCAATGTGCAGGCGGCCGGCGGTGTCGATGATCAGCACGTCCCGCCCGTAGTAGCGGGCGTACTCGACGGCTTCCTTCGCGGTTTTGACGGGATCCTGGGTGCCCTTCTCGAACACGGGCACCTTCACCTGCTCGCCCACCACCTGCAGCTGCTTGATGGCCGCGGGCCGGTAGATATCGCAGGCGGCCAGCATGGGCTTCTTGCCCTGCTTGGCCAGGTACCCGGCCAGCTTGGCGGCCATGGTGGTTTTGCCCGCGCCCTGCAGGCCGCAGAGCATGTAGACCGTCGGCAGGCTGGAGGACCAGGTCAGCCGGGCGTTGGTGCCGCCCATCAGCTCGGTCATTTCCTCATTGACGATCTTGATGACCTGCTGCCCCGGGGTCAGGGAGCCCAGCACCTCCTGGCCCACGCACTTCTCCGTCACCCGCTTGATGAAGTCCTTGGCCACGGCGTAGTTGACGTCAGCCTCCAGCAGCGCCATGCGCACCTCGCGCATGCCCTCCTTGACGGTCTGCTCGGTCAGCTTGCCCTTGCCGGTCATTTTCCGCAGGGCGCCCTGCAGCTTTTCACTCAAGCCCTCAAAGGCCATTGCTTTCCTCCTGATCCAGCCGGATGAGCGCATCCAGCGTCATTTCCGCATCGTCGTAGCGCTTGTCCCGCAGCGCCTCGCGGCAGCGGGTCAGCCCGTCCTCCATGCGGCGGAAGCGCGCGGCCATGCCCAGCTTCTCCTCCATGTCGAACAGGCGGCGGGCGGCGCGGTTCAGCTGATCATGCACACCCTGGCGGCTGATCCCCGCCTCCTGGGCGATCTCGCCCAGGGACATGTCCTCCTCGCAGTGGAGCGTCAGCACCTGCCGCTGCTTCTCCGTGAGCAGGCCGCCGTAGAAGTCCATCAGCAGGGCCAGCTCGACCTTTCTCCCGATTTCTTCCGATGCCATGGCGCCTGCTCCTCTTTTGTCAAGGGTTATGCTTTGACACCAGGACATCATACACGATTCCGCGCCGCTTGTCAAGGGGTTTACCATGACAGGCCGCAGGTTTTTTCGCCTTCCGCCCCCGGGACGCGAAAAAAGCGGCCGAAGCCGCTTTTTTCCCGCGCGCGCTTACCAGGGAATGTCCTCCCCCGTCAGCTTGCGCCACTGCAGGCGGATATCCCGCTGATGCCGTCCGCCGTTCTTGGGATCGTTCTTCTGCACCTCGGTCATGGTGCGGGGGAAGTGGACGCAGGTGTGTCCGTCGAAGCCGTTGTTGGAGATGGAGCCGGACAGATGGGGCATGTTGGGCATGGACGCGATGCACCAGGTGCCGTTGGCCAGCTTCACGTAGACGGGCTTCTCGTTCCAGGTCCACTGGTTGCCCCAGGCCTTGTACATGATGTCGGCGTCGGCCTGGGTCAGGGGCTCGGAGTCGGCATGGTTGCCGGCGGAATACAGTCGCATCTGCCATGTCAGGCCCGTGGCCGGGTCATAGACGGTGAAGGTGCGGTTGCTCTGCAGGTAGCTCTTGATATCGTTGAACCAGTGCAGCAGCTCCACATTGCCGCCGTCGGGCGCCGCGCCCTTGGCCACCGTGGTGGACAGGGTGCCCTTGGCCGCCACCGCCGAGCCGCCGTAGAGCTTCGTCAGGGTCTGCGTGCCCGCCACGCCGTCGGCGGTCAGGCCGTTGCGCCGCTGGAAGCATTCCACCGCCCACA
>JBJEYH010000356.1:0-2251 GCA_051886675.1 Aristaeellaceae bacterium | reverse complement strand
TATCCGGCCTGGCGCCCGGACAAGCTGCTGAACATCGACCGCGCGGGCTTCGCGGAGTACATGAGCACGCTGTCCAGCGTGTCCGGCGTGGAATGCACGAGCATTGAGAACGTGCTCAAGGCGCTGGAGATCCGCCTGGATTACTTCCATGCGTGCGGCGCGCGCGTGTCCGACCATGCGCTGGACACCGTGCCGTATGTGAAGCCGGATCTTGCCAAGGCGGACGCCGCGCTGAAGAAGGGCCTGGCCGGCGAGACGCTCACGCAGGAGGAGGTCGACGTCTACAAGACGACCCTGCTCGTCAAGCTGGGCGGCATGTACAAGGCCCGCAACTGGGTGCAGCAGTACCACATCGGCGCGATGCGCAACAACAACCCGCGCATGTTCGCCAAGTACGGCGCGGACGTGGGCTTTGACTCCATCGACGACACCTGCATCGCCGAGAACCTGACCCGCCTGATGGCCGCGCAGGAGCGCGACGACAACCTGCCCAAGACCATCCTCTACTGCCTCAACCCGAAGGACAACTACGTCATCGGCACCATGCTGGGCAACTTCCAGGGCGACGGCATCCCGGGCAAGATCCAGTTCGGCTCCGGCTGGTGGTTCTGCGATCAGCAGTTCGGCATGGTCGAGCAGATGAAGTCCCTCGCGGCGCTGGGCCTGCTGGGCCGCTTCGTCGGCATGCTGACCGACTCCCGCTCCTTCATCTCCTACACCCGCCACGAGTACTTCCGCCGCATCCTGTGCAACCTGATCGGCAAGTGGGTCGAGAACGGCGAGTATCCGGAGGACTACAAGGTGCTGGGCGAGCTCGTGCAGGGCATCTGCTACAACAACGCCGTCCAGTACTTCGGCATGGATGTGGACTGAGCGCCTGAAGGGGAGGATATGCCCATGCAGACGTTTGTGAAGGCCGACGAGCCGAAGCTCATCGAGCTGGGCGGCGGCCAGAGCCGCAAAATCCGCGCGTACAACCAGGAGATGATGCTCGTGGAGGTCATCTTTGAGAGCGGCGCGGTGGGCAGCGACCACAGCCATGAGCACACGCAGATTTCCTATGTGCTCTCCGGCGAATTCACCTATCACATCGAGGGCGAGACGCGCACGATGCTGCCGGGCGATTCCATCGTCGTGGACGGCGGCAAGGTGCACGGCTGCGCCTGCGTGAAGGCGGGCACGCTGCTGGACGTCTTTGCGCCGATGCGCGAGGATTTTGTCAAATAACGCCCGGCGAGGGCCGGGAATTTGCACGGCTGCGGGCAGGAATCCCCCTGCCCGCGGCGAATGAACAAGGCAAACGGTTGTTTTTCCACGCGGGCGCGCCCGCGCAAAGCACAAGATATTAAGGATTCAAGGAGGTTTTTCCCATGGACGTTATGAAGGAGCTTTCCAAAATCGGTATTGTTCCGGTCATTGCGATCAACGACGCGGCGGACGCCATCCCGATGGCCAAGGCCCTGATCGAGGGCGGCCTGCCGGCTGCCGAGGTCACCTTCCGCACCCCGTGCGCGGCCGAGGCGATCAAGGCGATGGCCGACGCGTTCCCGGAGATGATCGTCGGCGCGGGCACCGTGCTGACCACCGAGCAGGTTGACCGTGCGGTCGCCGCCGGCGCGAAGTTCATCGTCTCCCCGGGCCTCAACCCGACCACCGTCAAGTACTGCCAGGAGATCGGCGTGCCGGTCTGCCCGGGCACCGCGAATCCGTCTGACATCGAGCTCGCGCTCTCCCTGGGCCTGAAGTCCGTCAAGTTCTTCCCGGCCGAGGCGGCTGGCGGCCTCAAGTACATCAAGTCCATCGCGGCGCCGTACGGCGACGTGACCTTCATGCCCACCGGCGGCGTCAACGAGAAGAACCTGCTCGATTACCTCTCCTTTAACAAGATCCTCTGCTGCGGCGGCACCTGGATGGTTCCGGGCGACGCGGTGAAGGCCAAGGATTGGGACAGGGTCAAGGCGCTGACCGCTTCCGCCGTTCAGCTCATGCTGGGCCTGGAGATCGCGCACGTGGGCATCAACTCCGCCGACGAGGCCGAGGCGATGGACACCGCGACCAAGCTGTGCAAGCTGCTGGGCTGGACCATGAAGGTCGGCAACAGCTCCATCTTCGCCGGCACGGGCATCGAGGTCATGAAGACCCCGTTCCGCGGCGCGAAGGGCCACATCGGCATCAAGACCAACTTCATCGAGCGCGCCAAGGCGTACATGGAGCGTCAGGGCTTCGAGTTTGACGAGTCCTCCGCCAACGT
>JBJEYH010000355.1:0-40703 GCA_051886675.1 Aristaeellaceae bacterium | reverse complement strand
CAGAACTCGTCCTGGAACGCGCCAAAGCGAAGGTTGTCAAACATTACCGGAAGGTTTACGCAGACCGCGAGCTCGAACGTGAAACCGGCTATGCCGAAGTATTCAAGCCTGTCATGCCGCCGCCCCTGCTGGCGCACAGCTATGCCTCTGCCTCCGTCGTCACCGATGTGCTGATGAAAAAGTATGTGGACGCCATGCCCCTATACCGGCAGGAGCAGATGTGGAAACGCATGGGCGTGGAACTGAAGCGCGGCACCATGGCCAATTGGGTCATACAAGTGGCTGACCTCTATGCCCCATCTGGAAGCGGATCCGGAGCGAGATGCTGACCCAGAGCACGATTCACGCCGATGAGACGGTGATGCAAGTTCATAAGGAAAATGGCAGGCCTGACACCTCGGAATCGCGCATGTGGGTCTATTCATCCGCCAAACGAGCGAGCATCCAGCTGCGCTGCTTCGAATACCGGGAGAGCCGAAGCGGGAAATGGGCGAAGGCCTTCCTTGAGGGCTTCAGCGGCGTCCTGATCACAGACGGATACAGCGGCTACAACAAGGTTCAGGCTGCAGAGCATGCGGGCTGCTGGGCGCACATGCGCCGGAAGTGGCTGGATGCGATGCCCGAAGGCGCCGACGCAAAGACCTGCAAGGCTGCGCAGGGTTATGAGTTCTGCAACCGGCTGTTTGAGCTGGAACGCCAGTTTGAAAAACTGACTGCGGAAGAACGCCTCATCCAGCGCAAGGAGAAGTCGGGCCCGGTTCTCGATGCGTACTGGACATGGCTGAATACGATTCCCCGTCCGACAGGCAAGCTGAAGGACGCTGTTACCTATGCGCAAAACCAGAAAGCGCACCTCTGCGCATTTCTTGAGCATGGCGAAATTGAAATCAGCAACAACCAAGTCGAAAACGCCATCCGTCCCTTTGTCGTTGGCCGGAAGGGATGGCTCTTTGCCGATACGCCCCAGGGCGCGGAGGCGAGCGCAATCATCTACTCGCTCATGGAAACAGCCAAGGCCAACAGCCTGAGGCTGGATGACTACCTGCTTCATCTGCTCAGCATATTGCCTGAGCGCGCGGAACAGAGCAAGGACTTTGAGATTGATGATCTGCTCCCCTGGTCAGAAGAAATGAAGTCGTGGTTCTCGGCAGTGTGAGTACCGGGAACCACGACTTTTCTGTATCGGGGGATTATTGAGCGGTTACCGTCCTTCCCTCCGCCAGCCCTGCAAAGACATGGACAGCATTGCCTGACCCGTAGCCTTCAGCGAAAAAATGCCTGTATTCCCGCTGCCCGCACCGCTTCCTGTTGCATGCGCAGCCGGTCAATGTTATAATGCACATTGAGTGACCATTAGCATTCTTCATCCGTTTCCGCACGGAGGATGCCCTGCAGTGATCCCCCCTCATCCCCCGCAGAAAACACCCTGCGCCTCCGTTCAAAACAGTGTCCTGTGCGGATTGGTGCCTTTCATGAACCTGCTTCCACTGTCCGGCAGGGGGTCAGGCTGTTTGCCGCATCCGGGCATCCCTGGCGGCCGAAGGCTTGCCGGACGCCTGCTTCCGCCGGGCCATGACCCCGTCATGCATCATCTGTCCAATCTGTATCAGTTTCAGGGAGGTCGTTCTATGAAGATCCGTCGTCTTGCTGCACTCGCGCTGCTTCTGATGCTGCTGGCAGGCTGTCAGCGCCCGGCCCTGGCGGAGGCTGTATTAGCCATGCCGGCATCGCTGCGCGTCATCGAGGCCGAAGCCTTCTGCGGTTCAGCCGCCATCGACAGCGTCGTCCTGCCGGAGGGCATCCAGGAAATCCGGTCGCGGGCCTTCGCGGACAGCTCCCTGTCGGAGATCAATCTTCCGGCTTCACTGACGTTCATTGCCGACGACGCCTTTGACGGCCTGGAGACGCTGAAGATTTCCGCCACTCCGGATACCTACGCCTATCAGTGGGCGGTCGGGCATGGCTATCTCGCGCAGGTCATCGAGGCAACCGGATTCTCGGTGGCCCCCGATACGCTCACCCTGCACATCGGAAGCGCCTGCGCCCTGACGCCCGCCTTTGAGCCCGATGATGCCACGGCCACGTCCGTTGCATGGGATTCGTCCAACAGCCTGATTGCGTCGGTCAGCGACGGGCTTGTCACGGCCAGGGCAGAGGGCGCCGCCACCATCACCGCCGTCACGGAAAACGGCCTTTCCGCCGCCTGCGCGGTCACCGTCGTCCGGAACATCCCCGCCCCTGTGCTCAGCCCGGCTGAGCAGAACGGCATGGGTACGGTCACGCTCACCTGGTCAGGCCTGGAACGCGGCTATGCGTACCTTGTCTACGAGCAGACCGGCGATACGCTGACCCTGCTTGGAACCACCACCGAGCATTCCTTCAGCGCGCATGCCGTGGCGGAAGGCACGCATCAGTACTGCGTTCAGGCATGCATCCACAACGGGGATGGCATCCTGATCAGCAGCGCGGTGTCCGAGCCCTGTGCCATCGATGTGCAGTATGTCTGGACCTACGGGGCGGCTCTTGAGAAGCTCGGGCAGACCGCCGCGGACACCGTGTCGATCACATGGCGCGGCGTATCGCCTGTCAGCAGCTACGAGATCGCCGAAATCATCAGCGGCAGCTATCTGACGGTCGCCAGCGGGCTCACCTCGGATACTGCCGTCGTGTCCTCCCTGCAGCCCGGCGTCCATCACTTTGCGATCCGGGCCGTGTATGAGGACGACAGTCAGCATCGCTGGGTATCGGACTGGTCTGCCCAAAAGACCGTTCAGGTTGTTGAAGCCGCCGTCCTTGCGCCCGAGGCGCCCGTATTGCAGGCCGAAGGCCCGGCAGGCCTGTTCGCCGCCGCGCAAGCCGATGCCGCCGCCTTTGTCCCCCAGCGCTTCGAGCTGGCGTGGGAGGCCGTCGACAACGCCGTGGAATACGGCGTCCGGCTCTGGTGCATGGAGGACGCGGACTGGAGCCTGCGCCTGCGCGATACGACCCGCACCCCCTGCTATTCGCTGAGCGAAGCGGTCCTCGCGGAGGCTGACGGCGAGCGGCTCTTCCGGCTCGACCTGTCGTCGGTCAACGTGCTGGAGGGCGAGCTGCGCTCCTACTACTTCATTATCCGGCCGGAGACTGTCAGTGAGGATCTCACCGTCAACGGCAGCGCCGGCGTCATCTGGAATCAGGCCAGCATGTACGCCTCCGCGCGCGTCTTCGACATCGCCAGCGAGCTGCCCTGGACGGCCACGGAGGACGCGTCCTGGCTGAGCCTTTCCGTGCATGAGCAGCAGCTCACGGTCTTCATGGACGCCTACGAGACGGACGTTGTCTTCGCCGATCCCCGCACGGCCACGGTGACCGTATCCAACGGCGTCCGGGAGGCGACCATCACCATCACCCAGGATGCCAGCACCTGGGCCCGGATTGAGGAGCCTGCCCTGTCGCAGGACGAAGCGAACCCCACCGTCATCAGCACCAGCGGCATCCGGTTCGATCACCGAAGCGGCGGCAACGACGTGGTCATCGTCCTGTATGAAAGGCAGCAGGACGGCCGCTACGCCGAAATCTGCCGGATGGACAATATCAAGAACACCTACACCATCATCAGCAGCGGTACGGCGGGCGTCGCGCTGAAGCATGATACCCTGTACAAGGCCGTCATCATGAATGTGTATTCCTCCGCCACCTACCGGCAATACGAGGTGGAGGATGATATTCTCTGCACCGGGTACTACATGCTCGCCATGGACGACGCCTCCTTTGTCACGGCGAACGGCTGCACGGAATGCGACGTGCTGATGGAAGGCACCTCCGCCAGCGTCACGGTGGCGGCGTCGGGTGTGTACACCTGGTCGGCGGATGCGGACTGGCTTTCCTTCGGCACGTCGCTGACCGAGTCGAAGAACGTCTACGGCACGCTGTCCATCCGCGCCACGGACAATGACACGGCATCCAGCCGCGTCGGCCACGTCACGCTCAGGAGCGGCGCCGCGGAAGCCGTCGTCACCGTGACCCAGGCAAGCACTCTGCCGCGCCTGACCTTCCCCGAGGGCATCTCGGAGAGCGAAAGCGCCCCGACCGTCCTGCCCTACGGCTTCTTCCGCTACGAGGCCTGCGCCGCCCAGGCCCTCTGGTACAAGGATGACAGCGGCGCCTTTACGCTCGTGGAGGATCTGGGCTATACCTCCAACAGCCATGGTGCGTTCAGCGATTATGTGGATCCCGACTCCGCCATCGAGCCCGGCGCCCTGTACCGGCTGACCCTGCTCTCCGGCGAGCATGAGCGGCACTACTATGTGCAGTTCGCCTCCGCCCGGACGGCCAACGAGGTGCTCCTGGACGGGAGCATCAAGCCCGCGTCCTGGACGATTCCCTCCACCGCCTATACCCGCGCCATCACCGTGCAGGGCGACGCCTCCTGGACAGCCTCCTCCAGCGCGTCGTGGCTGAAAATCGCGGCCACAGGCGGATCGACCACCCAGATCACCACCACCGTCACCGCCTCCGCCAACACGACGGGCCGCGACCGGAGCGCCGTGATTCTCTTCCAGTGCGGCGGCATCAGCGTCAGCTATATCGCCGTCACCCAGAGGGCCGAGGATTACGTCGACGTCCATTACGGCAGCAGCGGCGTGCATCCGCTGCTGGCGGCGGATACGGCGCATCTGAGCGGCAAGACCCAGTCCTGCACCCTCCGCGTGTACGCGGGCGCGAACTGGTCGATCACCAGCAGCGTCGACTGGATCGGCTTTGACGGGTCGAGCTTCAAGAAGAGCAGCAGCTCCCTGAGCAACGTGGCGCCCAACAGGAACGTCAAGCTCTGGCTTGCGGAAAACCCCTACGGCAGCGCCGCCAGAAGCGGTCAGGTGACCATCACCTCGGGCAGCGCCAGCTACACCCTGACGGTTTCCCAGGAGCCGAACCTGGCCGAGCCGGTGCTGAACGATACCGACCTGTCTGACGACTACACCAACCCCAGCATCTACCAGTATGACCGGGGCGACATGACGCTGAACTGGAACGCCGTGCAGGGCGCCACCCTCTACGAGGTCTCGCTGACCTGCGATCTGGATACGCGGATGATCTCCAACAGCATCCTTGTGCCCGCTGACGGCTCGGCCTCCTATACGGTCACGATCCCCCAGAAGTGGCTGCATCCGGAGGCGGACGACTATCACTACATCATCCTCTACGCCTGCGATGACTACGGGCATGAGCTTCACAATCAGTACAGCTTCTATGTGCACGACGGGGACGCCGTCTACCTCGACGGCAGCAACGAGCCTGTGTGGAGCAACGCCTCCGACCTGGCATGCAGCTGCTCCTGGGCCGTGACATCCACCGCCGCATGGAGCGCCGTATCCGACGCGGACTGGATCACCCTCTCCCCCGCCTCCGGCGCAAGCGGGGACACGCTGACCGTCCATCTTGCGCAAAACAGCGGCGAGCAGCGCACCGGAACCGTCCGCGCAGCCTCCGGGAATGCCGGGATCACCCTGACCGTCACGCAGTGCGCCGCGATCCCGGAATACCCCGCGCTGGACGCGCCCGCCTATTCCACCGACAAGAGCAATCCGACGCTGATCCCCGCCGCCACCACCGCCATCACCGCCCGCTGGACGCCCGAGCCCCAGGCCACGCGCTACACCGTGTCCCTCATGGAGTACAGCGCCACCTCGGCTGGACACGTGGTGGCGTCCTCGGGCGCGCTGTACAGGGGCGAGGCGCAGTATACCTTCTCCGATCTGGCCCTGACGGAAGGACAGCTCTACTGGATCAAGTTCCTGCGCACCAACAACGGCCGGAGCACCGCCACCAGCTACTACTTTGTCGCCGGAAACGACGACGCCTTTGTCACCCTCGACGGGGAGACGGCCATCGACTATGAGGACGACGCCTTCGGCAGCGGCAGCTGGTACCGTGTGGCGAGCAGCGGCGTATGGTCCGCCAGCAGCGATTCCAGCTGGCTGACCGTGGGCAGGACGTACATTGACGAGGACTATCTGCTGGAGCACGGGGACACTGCCGATGAGCATCTGGTGCACTACGGGCAGCATGACGATCTCCTCTACGTCTACATGTTCCCGAACGAGACGGCCTCCTCCCGCGCAGGCACCGTCACCGTCCGGACGGGGAGCGCCGTGGCCACCATCCGCTTCCTGCAGGAAAAGCCGTACACCGTCGCGTCCCTGATCAGTCCCACCCTGGCGGGGAAGCCCAGCGCCGCCGGCGAAATCGGCTACGGCCCATTGACGCTGAGCTGGAGCGCCAGCAGCAGCGGCACGGGCAGGTATGAGGTGCTGCTGTATGAAGCGGATTCGCGGACGGCCAGCGCCCGATGCATCTACCGCCGGCAGGGCATCACCGCCCGCTCGCTGACCATTCCGCAAAGCACCCTGACCGAGGGCAAGTTCTACCGGCTCTGGCTGGGCTCGGAAATCGAAGAGGGCGACGACTATGACCATGGCAGCAGCTACTACTTCACCATGGGCTACCAGAACGAGCTGAGCGTATCCGCCACGGCGGACTGGAGCCAGGTCAACAGCGGCGGCAGCGTCTCCATCAGCGCGGCAGCGTGCGGCGGCGCCGGCGGCTACAGCTATGCCTATCAGCTGCTGCTGGACGGGGTCATCGAGCAGCAGACACCCTGGGAAACGCTGAAGTACTACCAGTTCAGGCCCTGGAGCAACGGCAGCTACCAGGTCCGGGTGCTTGTGCAGGATGCCGACGGCAGACAGGCCGAATGGATCAGCAGCTATACCAAGGAGGACGACAGTACCATTTCCGTGGCGGCGGAGAACCATTACGCGGCGGACGTGTCAGCGGACTGCCAGTTCCTGGATTACGCGGTGCTGTCGCCGCGGACGTGGTCGATCGTCAGCTGTCCGGAGTGGATCACGCCCTCGGTGACCGGGGAGTGCTTCGACGAGGCGCTCCGGCTCCTTGTCACCCGGAACGACGGCGTCGGGAGAACGGGCGTCGTTGCGTTCCGGAGCAACACCGGCATCTGCAGCGACCTGACCATCACCCAGCGCGGCAGCCGGATGCTTGCGCTGGCCGCCTCCGAGGGGACGTACGCCCAGGCCGCGCAGACCGTAACCCTTGCCTTTGACGCCGCGGCGCAGTGGACCGCATCCAGCGACAGCACCTGGGCCGCCGTGAGCAGCCGATCCGGCGCCGGCGGAAGCAGCACGCTCACCATTCAGCTCGCCGAATACACGGGCTCCGGCGAAAGGACGGCGGTGATTACGCTGCTGTGCGATGATGACGCGGCGCAATACACCATCCATCAGCTCGGGGAGGCCGTGGTCGAGGATGCGCCCGCCGAAGCGCTGCAGCAGCCAGTGTTCGTGTATCCTGCACAGCGCAATGACGTGCTGCCGCTGGATGATGTCTCCTTCGCGTGGACGGCCGCGGGGGCGCAGTCCTGCATCATCTCCCTGCGCGACCTGACCACCGGCCAGCTGATCATCTATCACGAGAACGTCGGGGAGGCCACGGCCTTCACCCTGCCGGCCTCCACCTGGATCAGCGGGCATCAGTACCGCATCGCGGTGGGCGCCTCCCAGGAAGCGCTCCCCAGCATCGCCGCGGACAAAAAGTGGACGGAGCAGCTGTTCTTCATCGCCGATGCTGACGAATGCGCCACGGAGCTGTACGGGATTGTCCTCAGCGCGAATGACCACCTGCTCAGCGGCGTCACGGTCACGGTGAAGAATGACGAGGACCGGATCATCGCCACGGCCACGACCGACAGCATGGGCGGATGGTCTGTGCCGGGGGTGTATCGCGGCGAAACGTATACCGTCTCGTATGCCAAGCCCGGCTACATCTTCGCCAGCGACAGAACCGTCCAGTCCTCCGGCAGCGCGACCCTCGTGGAGGCCATGGTATCCGACAACGCCTTCGACGATGAGGCGGAATTGCTGACCGTCGACGTGGACGCCATCAGCCTGGGCTCCGACGAATCCAGTGCGGAAATGTACATCGCCTCGGAGGGCAGCTGGGAAATTTCCGCCGACGTATCCTGGCTGACCTTCTCCAGCACGTCGGGCAGCGGGAACGCCTGGGTGCTGATCACCGCCGATGCCAACGCCGACGCGGAGCCCGGCAGCGATGACCGAACCGCAACCATCACCATTACGCAAGTCAGCGACGCATCGTCCGCCAGCCTGCTCAGGCTGTCCAGGGCGTACGGCAGCTATGGGCAGAAGAAGGTCACCGTATCCCAGAATTCGCCCACGCTGACCATGGCCTCCGGCTCCGACCAGCTGGCGGAAAACGGCAAGTACACCGGCATTCCCGTCACAGGCGCCTATACCCATGACGGAAAGCTCACCATCAGCCGCGATATGGACCTGACCGGCGGCCAGATCTCCGTGGACGGCGATATCATCATCAAGGCCAGGGTCGTCATGTGCACCGGCAGCAAGCTGGTGGCCACCGGGAAAATCGAGGTGCAGGGCAACGGCATTCTCGACATGCGCGATGGCGGCCTGGTCTATACCGACGGCGACTTCATCTTTGACTCGGGCAAGGATCACAGCAGCTATCTGACCGGCGGCGTGATTTCCGTCGGCGGCGACGTGGACATCAAGTGCAATTTCCGCGCCTCCGCCGGCAATCAGTTTGTGATCCGCGACAACGGGAAGCAGCACCGGATCAACATGCACGGCGTCTGGTTCTGGCAGAAGGAGCAGTGCTTCGGCACCCTGGACGCCCAGGCGCCCATGACCATGCTGGTGATCAAGCATCAGTTTGATGCGCAGGAGGCCATCTGGAATTACAAGAACTTCCAGAAGTACCATTCCGGCTCGCCGTTCACGCTCCTGAATCCGTATGTTTTCGGCCAGAAAACACTCAGCATTGACAGCGAGTCGAACGCGCGCATCCAGATGGGCATCCTGCGGATGATGGCGGAGCATGGCAAGACCAAAACCTACGCCGGCATCCCCGTCGTAACCTGTGAATACGATGATTATTACGCCTATATCCGGAGCGACGGCACGGTCGGATGGTACCACCTCAGTCTGAACATGTCCACCATATGCAATGATGCCACGGGCATGGGCACCGGCGACTATTCCGATGACAGCGGCAACGTCTATCATTTTTCGGTCACCAGCAGCTATGAGGAGCTGCCCGCCATCATCAGGGAATTCGCCCAGTTCCAGAAAAAGTACGTGCTGAGCGCTGTGACCGGAGAGATCCAGGGCCTGGCGGTGGACTGCGCCATCTCCACTGCCCTGGAGATCATTCCCATGGGCAGTGACACGAAGACCATCACCAAGGCCATGGCGAACAACTGGAAGGAGCTCGCGAACATCTTCAGCATCCTGAATGAGTGACGCCTGACGCGCCGCGCATTCCCTCCGCGCCCATCGGGCCGCCCGGCAGGACGCGCGGCGATCCCTGCCCCGCCCGATCCCTCCGCGCGGCGGCGGGCAGGGCTGCGCGATTCTGTCTTGCGCGTTCATGCCTGCCGGCTTATAATGGTGTTGCTGATTTTCCGGGGGCAGGACATCCGCAGCGCCAGGGCCTGCAGCCGATCCGTTTTCCGGAGGGACGCTTTCCCCCGCCAAAGGCCGCGCAGGACTCCGCGAAGCCGCCGCGGACGGCCCGCGTTCCGCCGCCCCTGCCAGGGCGGAGCATCCGCAGGGGGCACGGCCTTCTCCCGGAGCCCTCCGCGGCATTCACTGTATGATGAAAGTGGTGGAATCCTTGCCGAAGCTCGTGTCCGTCATCATTCCCGTCTACAACGCCGCGCCTTATCTGCCGTCCTGCGTGGACAGCCTGCTGGCCCAGCATTATCAGCCCGTTGAGCTTCTTTTCGTGGACGACGGCTCCACGGACGCAAGCCCCGCGCTGCTGGACGGCTATGCCGCCCGGCACGACTGCGTCACCGTCATTCATCAGGCGAACGCGGGAGTTTCCGGCGCGCGCAACGCCGCGCTGGAAATTGCCCGGGGAACGTACGTCGCCTTCTGCGACAGCGACGACGTTGTGCATGCGGATTGGCTTGCGACGCTGGTATCCGCCCTGGAGACCTCCGGCGCGCAGATGGCATGCTGCGGCTATGACCTGTTCGACAACGGTCATGCGCCGCAATACACGCTGTCCGGCCAAGCCCCGGACGAACGCACCGGCTGCGCGGCGATGTACCGCGGCGTTCTGCTGGAGGACAACGTGCGCGGGTATCTGTTCAACAAGCTCTACCTGCGCGACGTCATCCGCCGCGAACCCCGATTGCGTTTCCGCACCGATCTTCACATTCTTGAGGATCAGGTCTTCGTCATGGAATACATGAAGCGCATCTCGTCCTGCGTCTGTCTGGACAGCCGGCTGTACGGCTACCGCAACACCCCCGGCAGCGCGGTGAAGCAGCCCCTGAGCGACCGGCAGCTGACCAGCCTGCTCGGCCGGAGGCTGATCTGCCGCCTCGCCGGGGAGACAGACGATCCGCTGCTGATCCGCACCGCTGCCGGGCAGCTGGCCAAAGCCCTCGCCTACTGCTTCAAGGATGCCGTTCTTTCCGCATCACCCTCAAAGCGCCGGTGGATCCGGCAAATCCTGCAGACCTGCCGGGAGGAACGCGCCTGCCTGCGCGGCCGGTATCCGCTGTGCTTCAGGGAGCGCGTGCTGCTTCTGCTGCTGAAGGCGACCGCCCTGTTCGTCCGCTGACCCGTTCCCGGCCCGGCATCGCGCCGGCAAGCCGGGCATTGCAGGCTGCAGGGCTTTCATGAAGACAGAAGGTCCGCCATCTCTTTCGCGGATGCCGCCGGCCTGACCGCCGGCACCCGCGTCCTGTTGGGAGATGGTGGACCTTCGTTTTTGTGCATCGGCCGCATCGGGCGTCTTTCCCGCGCGCTTCCCGCAGGTCATGAGGCCACGGCCGTTTGCATGCCCTGCCGCTCGCCTGCGGCGTGTCCGCGTCCTGCTGTCAGCCCGGAATCCAGGTGATCCTGTCCGGATTGGGCTCATGGGGCGCCTTGGTCTGCTCCGGCTCGCCCAGCAGCACCGCCAGGCCGAAGTCGTACCCCGCCGGGAAGCGCAGCCGTGCCTTCAGCTCCTCCGCCTTCTCCCCGGAGAAGGCCACGGACGGAATCCCCACGATCCTGCTGCCCAGCCCCAGGGACTGCGCCGCCAGCGCCATGTTCTCGCACACGATGCCGCAGTCATAGCCCGCATAGGCGTCCCGGTTGTCCACCGCCACGATGGCCATGGCCGGCGCGCCCAGCAGCAGCCGCATCCCCCGGGCCCTGACCATGTCGTAAAACCCCCTGAAGGCGGGAATGTCCTTCATCCGCATCAGCGTCTCCTGCTCGAGCTCCCCCAGCAGCGCCTGATCCGTCACCATGATGATCTGCCACGGCTGGGCGTTGGTGGCGCTGGGCGCCTCGATCGCCGCATGTGCCACGGCCTCCAGCATCTCCCGCGATGCCGCCCTGTCCGCAAAGGCCTTGCAGGAGGATCGCTCGTGAATCACCCTCAGCGTTTCATTGGTCATGATACAGCCTTCCTTTCGTCTGTTTGCCCGAATGGCTTGACACCGTCCGGTACGTTAATTATACTATATACGGATTGCGAATCAAGTACGCAGAATAAACATACCTGGTACGCACGCGCGTACCGAAGGAGGCGCATGGCCATGACCTACGCGGAATACCGGGCGCTGATCGCCCGCACGGACCTGAACGCCGACTGCCCTGTGAAGCGGCTGCTGACGCTGTTTTCGGGGAAGTGGCACATCCGGGTGATCTTCGAGCTGACGAAGGTGGACAGCATCCGCTTCGGCGAGCTGAAGCGGCGGATCGGGGATATCACCAACACCATGCTGTCCGGCACGCTGCGGGATCTGGAGGAGTACGGCATCGTGCGCAGGACGCAGTACAACGAGATTCCGCCCCATGTGGATTACGCGCTGACGGAGGCCGGACAGGCGCTGTATCCGGTGTTTTACGAGATGGCGCTGTGGGGCAGCCGGTATCCGGTCAGCGCGCGCCTTGACAGCCGGAGCGCGAAATAGTATGATCAGTGCACAGGCCGAGCACCCCAGCTCCCCACCCTACGAACGATGCAAAGGAGAATCACCATGCTTCCCAAGACAGGCGTTTCCTTCCACACCGCCGATCCCGCCCTGCAGAAGCTCTACGATACCGCCGTGGCCAAGGCGCAGCTGAACCTGCAGCAATTCGGCCCGGATCAGGTGCTGGTGGAGGGCGGCGGCTATGAGAAGATCTGGCTGGAGACCCAGCCCATGGGCGGCGAAATGTACGCCAAGCACAACATGACCGCCGCGCTGAACAATCAGCTGCTGTTCATGCGCACCCAGCGGGAGGACGGCCGCCTGCCCGGCTCCATCCAGTGCATGCCCGACGGGCGGATCGAGCCGCAGTTCAACAAGTTCCAGGGGTTCTGCTTTCCCTGGCCGGCGCTGAACATGTACTACTGGGCGCAGCAGGACGAGGCCTATCTCCGCCAGCTGGCCCGGACGCTGGAGGCCTTCGACGCGTACCTGTGGCGTGTGCGGGATTCCGACGGCGACGGCTGCCTGGAAACCTGGTGCGTCTACGATACCGGCGAGGACAACGCCCTTCGCTACGGCGACGCGCCGGTGTACTGCACCGAGGACGTGCCGCCGCAGGGCTGCGACGTGGTGCCCATCGCGTCCATGGACATCATGTCCTTCTCCTACGCCTGCCGGGATACCCTGGCGGACATCAGCCGGCTGCTTGATGACGGCCAGGAGGACATCTGGCGGGAGAAGGCCCGGCAGGTGGCCGACGCGCTGAAGGCGCACCTGTGGAACGAGGAGCGCGGCGCCTGCTTCGACCGCGACAGAAACGGCCGGGAGATGCCCACCCTCCTGCACAACAACCTGCGCTGCATGTACTGGGGCTCCTTCTCCCAGGAGATGGCGGACCGCTTCGTCAGGGAGCATCTGCTGAATCCGGAGGAGTTCATGACCCCCTGTCCCCTGCCCTCGGTGGCGGTGAACGATCCGCTGTTCCGCAACGCGCCGGAGAACAACTGGAGCGGCCAGAGCGAGGGCCTGACCTTTCAGCGCGCGCCGCTGGCGCTGGAGCGCTACGGCTACGAGAAGGTCGTGACGAAGCTGGGCCGCGCGCTGATGGATGTGATCATCCGCGGCGGCTACGTCTACACCCAGCAGTTCGACCCCTTCACCGGGGAGCCCAGCAGGGTGAACATGACCACCCATCAGGTGATCCCCGCCGGCTCCGACGAGCCCATCCAGGACGCCTACGGCCCCACCATCCTGGCGGTGCTGGAATACATGGCCCACATCTGGGGCGTGGATCAGCGCATGGGCGAGATCTGGTTCTCCCTGGGCACGGCCCCCGCCTCCTACACCTACGAGCAGGTGTGGGGCGAGCATCGCTACCGCGTGGAAAGCACCGGCATGCGGGCCAAGGTGTTCGTCGACGGCGCACTGCGGTATGAAGCCCCCTGCGGTCTGCGCATCATCACCGAGCCCGACGGCACGCTCCGGCGCGTCCGGGCCATTGAGTGACCGCGATACCGGCAAGGCCGTCCCTCCGTCCGGGAGAGACGGCCTCCGTTTTCCCGCGGAGGGGCCTGTCCCGCTCCCCGGGCGCCGGGTCATCCGCCGGGATATTCCGCGGAACCCTGCTTTCCGCAAGGAAATCAGCCTGCCTGTGTTGAATACTGTCAGGCAGAAGCAGCCTGCGTCCGGAAGGCGGGCCAGGCGCATCCGGGAGGAGATATCTTCATGGAAAAGCATACGCTGTCCTTTACGCCATCCCGCGTCGCCAGCGAGCCCGTCGCCATCGGCGCGACGGCCAGCGGCGACGTCATCGGCGCGACGGCCCATCATCTGCTGCGCGACGGCCGGCCCTGGTATCCCGTCATGGGCGAGTTCCACTATTCCCGCTATCCGGCGGCGGAGTGGCCCATCGAATTGCGCAAGATGAAGGCCCTGGGCGTGCAGATCGTGGCGACCTATGTATTCTGGATTCATCACGAGGAGGAGCGGGGCGTCTGGCGCACGGACGGAAGCCTGGATCTGCGCCGCTTCCTGCTGGACTGCCGGGACGCCGGGCTGGAGGTGCTGCTGCGCATCGGCCCCTGGGCCCACGGCGAATGCCGCAACGGCGGCTTCCCGGACTGGCTGCAGCACGACGCGGCCATCCGTCCCCGCACGGACGATCCCCGCTACCTGGCGCTGGTGAAGGGCCTGTTCGCCAACATCTTCCGCAGCGCGGAGGGCCTGATGTACAGGGACGGCGGGCCGATCATCGGCATCCAGCTGGAGAACGAGTACGGTCACTGCGGCGGCGAGAGCGGCGGCAGCGGCCTTGTCCACATGATGACCCTCAAGCGTCTGGCGGTGGAAGCGGGCTTCCGGGTGCCCATCTACACGGCCACGGGCTGGGGCGGCGGCAATGTGGTGGACGGCGAAATGCTGCCCGTGATGGGCGGCTATGCCGACGCGCCCTGGGATCACAGCCTGACGCCCCTGCCCGCCAGCCCCAACTTCCTCCTGCAGCACGCCCCCAACGATCCCCTGATCGCCAGCGACTGGCAGCACAGCGGTGAACGCTTCACCTACCGCGTGGCGGACTGGCCCTACCTCACGGCGGAGCTGGGCGGCGGCGTGCAGTGCACCTTCCACCGCAGGCCCCTCATCAGCGCCCGGGACACCAGCGCCCAGGCCCTGTGCAAGCTGGCCACCGGCGCCAATCTGCTGGGGTACTACATGTTCCACGGCGGAACGAATCCCATGGGCCGCCATTCCACCCTGCAGGAAAGCACCGCCACCGGCTCCTGGACGGACGTGCCCGTGCGCTCCTATGATTTCCAGGCCCCTCTGGGGGAAGCCGGCGCGCTCCACGAAAGCGCGTACGAGCTGAAGGCCCTGCACATGCTCGTCGCCGACCGGGGCGAAAGCCTGGCAGGCTCCCTGTGCCATTACCCCGCCGATCAGGTGACCGACGCAGAAAACCTCGCCGACCTGCGCTGGTGCGTCCGCTTCAACGCCGATACCCGGGAGGGCTTCCTGTTTATCAACAACCATCAGCGGCTGCGGGTCATGGCCGATCACCGGGACGTGGCGTTCACCATCCTCGCGGGGGATACGACCTTCGCCCTGCCGCCCATGGATATTCCCGGCGGCTTCTGCGGGGTGATTCCCTTCAACCTGCGGGTGGGCGGCCGCCGTCTGCTGATCACCAACGCCCAGCTGCTCTGCACGGTGCAGGGCATACCGGTTCTCTACACCCGGCCCGGGCAGGAGCCCGTTCTCCAGTGGGACGGCCCCGCGCCCGAGGTGATCCTCCTGACCGCGGAGCAGGCGCTGCACGCCTGGCGCGCGGGGGATCGGCTGATCCTCAGCGAGGCCTGCATCCTCCCCGACGGCGACGGTCTGCTGGCCCTGTCGGACAGGCCGGAGGTCACCGCCGAAATCCTGCCCGGACACGGAAAGCTCATCGCCCGGACGGAGGAGGTTCGCGTTTCCGCCGGGCTTGAGGAAGTCAGCCGCGGCGAAGACTGCGCGGTGTACCATGTGACGCTCGGGGACGTCCCGGCGGACAAGGTGGACGACGTGCTGCTCGACCTGGACTTCACGGGCGATCATGCGGACGTGTACCTGGACGGCGAGCTCATCGCCGACTGGTACACCACCGGCCAGCCCTGGCGTCTGGCGCTGAAGCGTCACGGCTATCCCCGGGCGCTGGAGGTGCGGGTGTATCCCGTGACGCGCCCCACCTACTTCGAGATCCCCGTGCCGCAGGGCATGACGCTCGACCGGGCGTCCGCCCATGCGCGCTACCTGCTTCCCCTGACGGCGCGGGCGTAACCCATTTCATCATGACAGGAGGTTACCATCATGTCCTGCTATCTGTTTGTCCACTTCACCGGCGAGGGCGAGCCCGACGGTGAGCAGATCTACTTTTCCGTCAGCCGGGACGGCCTGCGCTGGCAGGATCTGAACCAGGGTCAGCCGGTGCTGCGCTCGCCCCTGGGGGATAAGGGCGTACGCGATCCCTTCCTGGTGCGGCATCCGCAGACGGGCCGGTTCTACCTGATGGCGACGGATCTGTGCATGTACCGCCGCAGGGACTGGCGGGAAGCCGAGCATCACGGCAGCCGCGCGCTGATCGTGTGGGAATCCGGCAACCTGACGGACTGGTCGGAGCCCCGGCGGGTGGAGGTGGGCGCGCCGGATGCCGGCTGCGTCTGGGCGCCCGAGGCCATCTGGGACGCGGAGGAAGGCGCGTTCCTGGTGTTCTTCGCCTCCATGACCCGCCTGGACGGGGAGGATCAGGCGAAGCAGCGCATCTACGCCGTGCATACCCGGGATTTCGCGGACTTCACCCCGGCCCGGGTGTACGCCCAGGCGGAGAATCACCTGATCGACACCACCATGGTGGCGGAGCAGGGCTGGTACTACCGCTTCACCAAGGACGAGACCACCAAGAAGATCCTGATGGAGCGCATGCGCAGCCTGCACGACCTGGCGGAGGCGGTGCCCTGCGACACCCTGGCGAACCTGCCCGGCGTGGAGGGCCCGGAGTGCTATCAGCTGCCGGACGGCCGCTGGTGCCTGATCGTGGATCAGTTCAGCAAGGGGCTGGGGTATCTGCCCATGGTGACGGAGGATCTGGCGTCCGCCGACTTCCGCATCCTCGACCCCGGCGAGTACGACTTCGGCCGCACGCGGAAGCGTCACGGCGGCGTCATCGCCATCGACCCCGCGCACTACGCGCAGCTGCTGGCCCGCTTCGCCTGACTCCCCATGAACATACGCAGCCCCGCCGGAGAATCCTCATCCGGCGGGGCTTTTTCCTTGCGGAAGCGCGGCGCGCAGGGCCTTCAGCAGGCTCCATGCGCCGCAGGGGCGTCACAGGCAGCGGGCCTTCAGCGCCGCCACCCGGCTGGCCCGCGCGAAGGCCTGGGTCAGGTATTCCTCCGGGGACATGCGGCCGTAGGCGTCGTTCTCGCGGCGGCCGGGCTTGCTCACCCTGTTCAGCTCGAAGGTCAGCACCCCCTGATAAGCGTGCCGGTTCAGCCGGCGGGCAATCCCCGCCCAGTCCGCGACGCCGTCGAAGGGCAGCAGGTGCAGATCGTCCAGGAAGGTGATCCTCCCGTGCGCGTCGCTGACGCCCAGGTTGTCGTTCAGGTGCGTGCAGAGCAGCCTGTCCCCGTAGAGGGCCAGCAGATCCCGGCCATGATTGTAGCACATTTCATGCCCGCTGTCCCAGCAGAAGCCCACGGCATCGCTCCCGCGGAAGGCGTCCAGCAGCGCGGCCAGGTATTCCTCCCCCTCCGTGTTCTCCAGGGCGATGCGCACGCCCAGCCGTTCCGCTTCCTCCGCCAGACGGGCAAAGTGATCCACGCCCTGCTCGGTGGGATTGTTCCGCTCCATGCCGATGATGGCGTGGGCCACCATCACGGGTATGCCGTTGTCCGCGCAGGCCCGCAGGCAGGATAGCAGCTCCGCCAGCACGTCTGCGGTTTCCCCGTCGGGCTCCCACAGCTTGTGCATCCTCCCGAAGGGCGCGTGCACGCTGGTCATCAGCATGCCCTCCGCCCGGACGATGGCGCACAGCCGCTCCAGGTTCACGCCCCTTCGCCACTCCGCGAAGCAGGCCCTGAAGCCCACGCGCCGCATGAGCGGTATCTGCGCCTCCAGGGGCAGGCCGTACTCATCGCTCAGGCCGAGGCCCAGCAGGATGCCTTCCATCAGTCCGCGCGCCTCCCCCGCTCAGCCCTTCAGCGAGCCCATCATGATGCCCCGCTCGAAGAAGCGCTGCACCGTCGGGTAGATGATCAGCAGCGGCACCGCGGACACCACAATGATGGCATACTTCAGCGATGCGTAGAGAAGCACCACCCGCACGTCGTCCACGCCGCCCTGCTCCTCCATGTCGCCCATCTGGGACAAAACCAGGATCTGCCTCAGGAACACCTGCAGGGGGTAGTAGTTCTTGTCCCTCAGGAACATCATCGCGTCGAAGTAGGCGTTCCAGTGCCCCACCATGTAGTACAGGATCAGCACCACCATGATCGGCTTGCTCAGCGGCAGGACGATGCGCATCATCGTGTTGAAGGAGGATGAGCCGTCGATCTCCGCCGCCTCCCGCAGCGCGCCGGGCACGGAATTGATGAAGTAGTTGCGCATGATCAGCATGTTGGACACGTTGATCGCCCCGGGGATGATGATCGCCAGGGGGGAGTTCAGCAGCCCCATGTCCTTGACGTTGAGGTACTTGGCGATCATGCCGCCGGAGAAGAACATGGTGAAGGTGATGAAGAAGGTCAGGGCATTGCGGCCCTTGAGATCCGGCAGGGACAGCGGATAGGCCGCCATGATGGTCATGATCATGTTGAACAGCGTGCCGCCCAGCGCATAGCAGATGGTGTTGCGGTAGCCGATCATGATATCGTTGCTGGCGAAGACCCTGCGGTAGGCGTCGAAGGTCAGATCCACGGGCCAGAGCCAGACCTTGCCGGACAGGATATGCTCCGGCGATGAAAACGACGCGCTGACGGCGTAGATCAGCGGGTACAGCGTCACGACGCAGATCAGCCCCGTGATGACGTACACCCCCCACTGGAAGATGCGGTCGCCCCGGCTTTCTCTTGCTTTCATGCGATTGCCTCCTTACCACAGGCTCGTCTCGGTGACCTTGCGGGAAATGGCGTTGACGATCATGAGCATCGTCAGGTTGATCACCGCGTTGAACAGGTCGATGGCCGTGGCGTAGTCATAGCGCAGGTCGATCAGGCCCACCTTGTAGGCGTAGGTGGAGATGACCTCCGACACGCCCAGGTTCAGGTCGGTCTGCATGGCGTAGACCTTCTCGTGGCCCACGCCCAGGATCTTGCCGCAGCGCAGGATCAGCATGATCACGATGGTGGGCAGGATGCTGGGCAGGGTTACATAAATCAGCTGCTGCCAGCGGCTGGCGCCATCAACCCTGGCGGCCTCGTAGAGGGTGGGCTCGATGGCGGAAATGGCGGAGATGAAGATGATGGCGTTCCAGCCGGAATCCTTCCAGATGTCGGAAAGAATGTACATCATGCGGAAGTACTTGCCGCTGCCCATCAGGTACAGGCCGTCCTTGGTGAGGCCCAGGGCGATGAGAATCTTGTTGACGATGCCGGTGGAGGGCGAGCAGATGGCGATCATCATGCCCACCATGACGATGGTCGAGATGAAGTGCGGCGCATAGGTGATGGTGCGCGCCAGCTTTTTGCCGCGGTCGGTGCGCAGCTCGTTGAACAGAAGCGCCAGGAAAATCGGGAACGGAAAGCAGCACAAAAGCGACAGGCCGCTGAGCACAGCGGTATTGATCAGGGTCGCCGTGAAGTTGTAGCTGCTGAAAAAGCGCATGAAATGCTTCAGGCCCACCCACTGGCTGTCCCAGATACCCTTGCGGAGCTTGTAATCCTTGAAGGCGATCTGGACGAAGAGCATGGGCTTGTACTTGAAGGCCAGGAAATAAGCGATGACAGGCAGGAGCATCAGATACATCGGCCAGTATTTTCTCAGCGATTTCAGCCAGGATCTTTTCCACGCGGTCATATTGTTCACTCCCATAGGCCAGGCAGGCCGGACATCGCTGCCGTTGACGTCAGCCGGGGAAGACCCTTGCGGATCTTCCCCGGCGCAGGTTCAGTATGCGGGATCGTTCAGAGGGGACGTCAGTACGCGCCGCCCTCGCCATAGGTGCGCTCCAGGGCCTGGCCGTACACCGCCAGCAGCTCGTCGGCGCCCATGTCATTGATGCGCTTGACGAAGCTGTCCCACCACTCGTCGGTCAGCTCGACCTCGCCGGCGATGATCTGCGCGGTGGCGTTGTTGATGTAGGTCTCCAGATCCGTGCCCACGGTGCCCACGATTTCGCTCTCCTCGGTGGTCCAGTTGAAGCTGGGCCAGATCACGTCGGTGGCGTACTCCATGAGGGCGTTGGCCACGGTGCGCGGGATGGGATCGTACTCCGCGCCGAACAGGTTGTCATAGAAGGCGGCGGGCACCCTGCCGTTGGGCCACAGGCCGAACTGGGCGCGGAAGGCGTTGTCGTTCATGGAATCGGTGCGGGTGGCCAGCGCAGCGTCGGTGTAGTAGGGCTGGCCGTCCTCCTTGTACTCCCAGTCCTGACCTTCCACGCCCACCAGGATCAGCTGCGAGCCTTCCTCGGTGTAGAAGTAGTCCGCCCAGCGCAGCGCCAGGCCGATCTTCTCCTCGGGGCAGCTGTCGGTGATGCAGAAGTTGCCGGTGGAATGCACGTTGCCGCGGACCTCGCTGGGCATCTGATAGCCGTCGGGGCCCTGCATGGGCCAGTTCACGCCGTACCAGTCGCCGACGAACTCGGCGGGCACAGCGGAGGTGGTGGTGGAGAAGAAGCAGCTCAGCTGCTGGTTGCCCGCCTGGGCGGTGGCGTTGTCAAAGCCGGTGGTGTAGATTTCCTGGTACAGGAGCTTGTCGGCATACAGCCGGTGCATGTACTCCAGGAACTTGCGGTAGTTCTCGTGGGTGGCGTAGATGCGCAGCTCATGGGTATCGGGGTCCACGTCCACCAGGCCGGCGTGGGCGCCGCGGTTGCGCAGGCCGAAGGATCCCAGGAAGTAGTTGCAGATGTTGGAGGTTGTGCCGATCAGGGGGATCTCGTCGGCCTCGCCGTTGCCGTTCCAGTCGCTGTCACGGATGGCCAGCAGCACGTTGTACAGCTCCTCGGTGGTGGTGGGGGTCTCCATGCCCACGGCAGCCATGGCCTTGGAATTCAGCCACATCTTGGTGGGCACGCGCATGACGGGCGCCATGATCACCTGCGGCAGGCCGTAGATGTGGCCCTCAGGGGTGGTGATGGTGCCCTCCAGGGCGGGGTTGGCCTTCATCAGGGCGTAGAAGTTGGGGGCGTACTCCTCCAGGTAGGGCGCCAGGTCGATCAGGATGCCCTCCTCGCCCCAGGAGTTCAGCTTGGCGTTGCTCAGGCCGGACTTCATGATGACGTCGGGCATGTCGGTGCCGTCGGCGATGCGGGCCGCCAGGGTGGTGTCGAACACGCCAGAGTCAATGTTCTCCCACTCGATGGTGACGCCGGTCATCTCGGCATACCTGATCATGCCGCTGACCTTGCCGTAGTCCTCATCGGGATAGGCGGTGGTGTTGCGGGCCAGGATCTTCAGGGTCGTCGGCTCGTCCACCAGGGGGAAGGTGCTTTCCGCCATGGCCGTGCACGCGCACGCCATGATCAGCGCCATGGCCAGCGCCAGGATCCGGGTGATCTTCATGTTGAATCCTCCTTTTTATTTTTTCATCGGCTTGGCCGCCGACAAAATTACGTTTCACCGTCATGCTATGCTGCTTCTGTTGATTTCATTATACCGTTCCCATTCCGGCAAATCAATTTCCGTTTGGGACATAACGATGCGCGATTCGGACACATATTTCCCATCAGAGACATTTTTGACGAATTCACGGATTCGACGGCTCCGCCGCGCGCAATGTCCTGAACGGATACATATTTGTCTGTTCAAGCCATTGTGCAGGCCCGGAAAAGTCCGTAGAATAAAGAAGGAATATGCGTATCGTTCTCATGATTATACCCTTCAGCCCGACGTCCCATCCCCCGCGAAAGGAGGGAGGCACCCTTGTATGATCAGATTTTCGGCCGCGGCAACCTGGCCGTGCTGAACCGCAACCTGGCCAACGAGCAGCTCAGCTTTCAGCTGGACGACATGACCATCCACATCATCTGGCTCAGCTACAGCCATTATTCCCGCCCGCCCGGGGAGCAGGAGGTGATCCGCAGCGCGCCGCACCGTCATTCCTTTTTCGAGATGCACCTGTTCCTCAGCGGCAACGCCGTATACCAGGTGCGCGAGACGGACTGCCCCGTCGCCGCCGATGAGCTGCTCTTCCTGGGCAAGGAGGTACCGCATCTGTTCAAGGGGGGCTCGCCGGAGCGGGACAGGATCTCCCTGGCCTTCGACATCACCAGCCGCAGCTCCACCACCGCCGCCCTTGCGCTCAAGGCGCTGTCCTTCAACGACGTGCTGGTCACCCGCATCGATTCCGCCCTGCTGGAATCCTTCAACGACATCCTCAACGAGGCCGACGCCCAGCAGCCCTGCTATCTGGAGGCCATCAAGGCCCGGCTGACCTTCATCATCATCGCGCTGGTGCGCATGCTGGCCGGCAATCAGCCCGCCTCCGCCGCGGCCATGCCGCCCTCCATCGACAGCCGCATCGCCGAGATCGACGCCTACGTTCAGGGCCACATGCAGGAGCTGGTCACCCTGGCGGATATCGCCCGGCACATCCACATCAGCACCAAGCAGATCAACCGGATCCTCCAGCGGGACTTCAACCTGTCCGGCCGGGACTACATCGACCGCATCAAGTGCGAGCAGGCCAAGGATCTGCTCCTGCACACCGACATGCCCCTGGAGGAAATCGCCACCTCCATCGGCTACGCCAACGTGTTCAGCTTCAACAAGTTCTTCCGCCGGGTGGAGGGACTGCCCCCCGGGCTGTTCCGCCGCTCCCACTACTCCTACTGAACCACCCATACCGCGCAAGGAGGATCCGTATCATGAAGAGGGTTGCGCCCGGTGTCTATCCCACCATGATTACCCCCTACACCGACGATCATCAGCTGGATCTGGAGGCTGTGGACCGTCTGGTGGACTTCTACGTATCGCAGGGCTGCCAGGGCGTGTTCGCCGTCTGCCTGTCCAGCGAGATGTTCTGCCTGACCGAGGAGGAGCGCGCCATCCTGGCCGCCCGGGTGGTGAAGGCTGCCCGGGGCCGGCTGTGCGTGGTGGCCTCCGGCCATGTGGCCGACTGCATGGAGGATCAGCTGCGGGAGCTGCGGCGGATGGCGGATGCCGGCGTGGACAACGTGGTGCTGGTGGCCAACCGCCTCGCCGCCCCCGACGAGCCGGACGACGTGCTGCTGGGCAACCTGACGCGCATCCTGGAGGCCATGCCCGACGTGACCTTCGGCATGTACGAATGCCCCGCCCCCTACCGCCGGCCCCTGACGGACAGGCTGCTGACCTTCATGGCGGAATCGGGGCGGTTCTCCTTCATCAAGGACACCTGCTGCAACGCGGACATTCTGGCCCACCGGGCCCGGCTGCTGGACGGCCGCGCCCAGCTGTTCAACGCCAACGCCGCCACGGTGCTGGCCTCCCTGCGCGCGGGCGGGGCGGGCTTCAGCGGCATCATGGGGAATTTCCACCCCGACCTGTACGTGCGCCTGATGGCCATCTGGCGCGAGCAGCCGGAAAAGGCGGAGATGCTCCAGGCGTTGCTGAGCGTGCTGTCGGGGGAGGAGCGCAGCTATTACCCGGTCAGCTGCAAGTATCACATGAATCTCATGGGCGTGCCCATGGGGCTGACCAGCCGCACCCGGGACGCATCGGGCATGCAGCGGTGCGACCGGGTGGAAATGGAGGATCTGCTCCGGGTGGAAGCGTTCGTCCGGGCGCAGTTCTGCCAGTGAGGGAAAGGAGGCGCAGCCATGCTCTTTGACGGCGTGCTGATCGCCAGCGACCTGGACGGCACCCTGACAACCCCCGCGGGGGAGATTCTTCCGCAGGTCAGGGAGGCCATCCGGTATTTCATTGACAACGGCGGCTTTTTCACCGTCTGCACGGGGCGGGTGTACCTGGGCTTCCACCGCTACAGCCCGGAGATCATCAACGCGCCCGTGCTGCTGGCCAACGGCGGCATGGCCTACGACTACGCGCAGCGGAAGATCGCGGTGTTCAACGGCATCGGCCCGGAAGCCTGGGAGGCGGTGCGCTGGGTGCGGGATCATCTGCCCGCCCTGTCCATCGAGCTGTACCCCTTCGACCGGGCCTGCGCCATCAACATGACGGACAAAAGCCATCACCACTTCACCAGCCAGGACATCCCCTTCGAGCGGGTGGAGGATCCCTCCCAGGCGGGGGACCGCTGGGCGAAGATGATGCTCCTGGGCCCCCGGGAGGACATTCTCCGGGCGGAGGCCTGGCTGAAGCGCAACGCCCCCGCCCTGGACACCCTGACCACCGACGGGGACTATCTGGAGGTGCTGGCCCACGGGGTGAACAAGGGCAGCGCGCTGCTGGCGCTGGCGGACTACCTGGGCGTGAAGCACGGGGACGCCTGCGCCGTGGGCGACGGCTGCAACGACCTGGAAATGCTGCAGGCGGCGGGGCTGGCCTTCGTGCCGGAAAACGGCGATCCCCAGCCCAAGGCCCTGGCGGATTACATCGTGCGCTCCAACGCGGAGGGCGCGGTGGCCCATGTGATCGACATTCTGGCCGGGATTTACCGGCGGAAGCGGGGGCTGTGACAGCCCCCCGGACAAGCGATGAAGGAGGCAACGCAATGCGCTGTGAAGCAAGCAGGGTCAGCGATCTGGTGATCGCCTACATCGGCGGAGGCTCCCGCGGCTGGGCCTGGGGCCTGATGAACGACCTGGCCATGGATCCCCACATGGAGGGCGAGGTACGCCTGTACGACATCGACCGGGCAGCCGCGGAAATGAACATGGTCATCGGCAACCGGACGGCCAGTCATCCCGACGCGGTCAGCCACTGGCGCTACACCGTGTCCGGCAGCCTGCGGGAAGCCCTCGCCGGCGCGGACTTTGTGGTGATCTCCATCCTGCCCGCCACCTTTGACGAGATGCAGTCCGACGTGCACGCCCCCGAGAAGCTGGGCGTGTACCAGTCCGTGGGCGATACCACCGGCCCCGGGGGCTTCATGCGGGCCATGCGGACCATCCCCATGTTCGTGGAGATCGCCGAGGCCATCCGTGACTATTCGCCCGAGGCCTGGGTCATCAACTACACCAACCCCATGACCCTGTGCGTGGCCACCCTCTACGACGTGTTCCCGGGCATCCGGGCCTTCGGCTGCTGCCATGAGGTCTTCGGCACGCAGAAGCTGCTCAGCGCCATGCTCGAGGACATGGAGGGCATCCCCGACGTGCCCCGGCAGGATATCCGCGTCAACGTGCAGGGCATCAACCACTTCACCTGGTTCTCCTCGGCCACCTGGCAGGGGCAGGATCTGTTCCCGGTCTACCGGGCCTTCTGCGAGAAGTACCACGCCACGGGCTTCCTCAAGGGCAAGGACGACAACTGGATGAACGACTCCTTCGCCACCTCCCACCGGGTCAAGTTCGACCTGTTCCTCAAGTACGGCAAGATCGCCGCGGCGGGCGACCGGCATCTGGCGGAATTCATGCCCCCCTGGTACCTGCGGGATCCGGAAACGGTGCGCTCCTGGGGCTTCGGGCTGACGACGGTCAAGTGGCGCAAGTGGCAGCTGGGGCAGAAGCTGGCCCGGCGGGCGCGGGTGCTCTCCGGCGAGGAGGAGCTGCCCCTCCGCCAGAGCGGCGAGGAGGGCCACCTGATGATGCAGGCCCTGCTGGGCCTGGGGGACATGATCACCAACGTGAACATCCCCAACCGGGGCCAGATCCCCAACCTGCCCCTGGGCGCCATTGTGGAAACCAACGCCCTGTTCCGCAAGGGCAGCATCGCCCCCGTGTACGCCGGGGAAATGGATCCCGACATCCTGGCGCTGACCATGCGCCACGTCATCAACCAGCAGAACACCCTGCGCGTGGCCCGCACCTGCGACTGGCAGCTGGGCGTCACCACCTTCCTGGATGATCCGCTGATGAGCCGGGTCTGCTACCGGGACGGCGCGGCGCTGTTCGAGGAGATGCTGGCGGCGCAGCGGGCCTATCTGCCCGAGGACTGGTGGAAGAACCGTCCCGCCCATCTGTACTGATGCCGGCCCTTCTCCGGCCTCCGGGAGGAACGCACCCATGAATCAGCCCTTCACCCGGGTTCAGCGCCGCGTGGTGCTGGCCTGCACGCTGGCCTATGTGGCGGCCTACTGCAACCGCTTCAACCTCTCCGCCGCCCTTGAGCAGCTCAGCGCCGCCCTGTCCATCACCCCCGCCCAGGCCGGCCTGATCCAGACCTGCTTCGCCGTCACCTACGCCGCGGGGCAGCTGGTCAACGGCATGGTGGTGGATCGGGTGAAGCCCGTGCGCCACATGGTGACGGGCGTGTGCGTCGCCTGCGTCTGCAACCTGCTGATGGGCCTGGTCGCGGTCTATCCGGCGCTGCTGGTTCTCAGCCTGATCAACGGCGCGGGCCAGTCCATGCTCTGGACGCCCATCGTCCGGCTGCTGGCGCGCTTCTTCCCCGAGGACAGGCAGCGCAGGCGCGCCAACATGATCTTCTCCTTCGCGGTGGTGTTCGGGCATCTGGCGGCCTGGGCGGCCTCCGGGGTGCTGGCCTCGGCGGTGGGATGGCGGCTGTCCTTCCTGGTGCCGGGAGCGCTGGGACTCCCCTGCGCGGCGGTGATCCGCGCGCTGGTGAAGGATTCCGGCGAGGCTTCCTCCGCCCGGGCTTCCGCCGCGCCCGCCTCCTGGTGCACCGCCTGGCCGGTCTTCGTCCGGACGGGGCTTGTGCTGGTGTTCCTGGCCAGCGTCCTGTACGGCTTCGTGCGGGACTGCATCGTCACCTGGGTGCCCACGCTGCTCAGCGCGGAGGGCGGCGGCAGCGCGCTGTCCTCCACGGCCCTGTCGCTGATCATCCCCCTGCTCAACGCCGCGGGCATCGCCCTGGGCTATGTGCTGCGTGAGCGCGAGAACCAGAGCAACCGCCGCGTCACTGCGCTGATGATGGCCTGCGCGGGGCTGTGCTGCGTCCCTCTCCTGCTGGTGGGCGGCGCGCTGCCCATGGCGCTTTTCATGGGCGCGTCCTGCGCGTGCATGTACGGGCTCAACCCCATCCTGACCGCGCTGATCCCCCTCGAATACGAGCGCGCCGGGTGCATCGCCCTGGCCGCCGGGCTGATGGACGGCTTCATCTATGTGGGCTCCTCCCTGGCCGGGGTGGCCGGCGGGGCAATCTACGGGCTGCTTGGCGCGAGGCCCATGTACCTGTGCTGGATCCTGGCGGCCCTGGCGGCGGCGGCGCTGTTCCGCGTCTCCGGCTGGAAGCGCTTCACCGCGCCCCTCGAATCGCCCGACGGCCTCCCCCGCTGACGCTTCCCTCCCCTGCTGCCCATGCGAGGTGATTCCATGGCTCTCCCCGACGGCTTCGATCCGGCCCGCGCCCTGCTGCCCGGGCTTCCACCCTTTGCGGACGGCCGCATGTCCGACACCCTGTACCACGCGGGCTACGGCCTGCGCTACCTGGACGGCCGGGGCATGGAGCTGCGCCGCAGATTCCGCGGCAATGCCCTGGCGATGCTCCAGCGGCTGCAGCGCTTCGTGCTGTCGGGCTATGAGGTCACCGGCAGACCCGACAGACCCTCCGTCGCCATCACCGACGGCAGGCTGAAAATCGACGCCTGGCAGGAGGATACCTGGCTGCACAGCCGGGTCGTCCGCGTGGATGGCCTGGCGCAGGATCCCCCCTGCTGGGTGCGCACCGTGACGGACACCACCCCCGATGCCTTCGACCGGTATCTCGCCCTGCTGGAGGATTCCGGCTACGCCCCCGAATGGGCCCGGACGCTGGACGGCTGCAGCTTTGTGTCCCTGACGGGGCACGGCCGCCGCCTGTGGGGCGCGATGTATCCGGCGCAGGGGCTGTGCCGGTGGGCGGACGATCCCGTCAGCGACCCGCTCACGGCCTTCCGCACCCCCGGCGGGGAGCAGGCCTTCCTTGTCTGCCAGTACGGGCTGCACAATCACCTCATGCGCGACGGCATCACGTCGGACTGCGGCATGCTCTACTTCCTCCGGCTGAAGGACGGCTCGCTGTTCGTCATCGACGGGGGCGAGATGGAGCAGGCCACGGACGCGGCGGTGGCCGACGCCCTCTGCCTGATGCGCCGCCTCACCGGTACCGCGGAGGGCCGCAGGATCCCCATCGCGGCCTGGTTCTGCACCCACGCCCATGAGGATCACACGGACTTCTTCGGCAAGCTCCTCCGCTTCCACCACGGGGAGATGGACGTGCAGCGGGTGATCCTCAACTTCCCCGACATGGCCCGCTACACCTATCCCGTGGCCCTGCACCAGACCATCGACCGGCTGATCCGTTTCTTCCCCGGCGTCCGCTTCCTGAAGGCCCACACGGGACAGCAGTTCTCCCTGGGCGGCGTGACCTTCGACGTTCTGCAGACCCACGAGGACGGCACCGGCCCCCAGGGCGAGGAGCAGCTGGGCGACTTCAACGACACCTCCACCGTGCTCAAGGCCTCGGCGGACGGCGTTTCCTTCCTGTGCACGGGGGATATTTCCTGGCGCGCCGAGGGGCCGCTGCTTTCCCGCTTCCGCCCCGAAACCCTCCGCTGCGGCTGCGTCCAGTCGCCCCACCACATGATCAACCAGCTCGATCACCTCTACGGCGTCGTCGCGCCGGAGTATGTGCTGGTGCCCCAGTCCCGCATCGCCGCGGAGGACAACAACGTCCGCTACCGCACCCTGCGCGCGCTCCTGCCGGAGGAACGCCTCCTGTTCACCTCCGCAGGCACGCATATCCTGGCCGCGTCCCACGGGCGATGGCAGCTGCAGGAGATTCTCCCCTCCCCCCAGGAGCCCTTCGACGGCTCCTTCCTCTGACGCGTCGCATCCGGGCCCTCCCTGCCGCGGGAGGGCTCTTTCCCATGGCGAATGCCCCTCGGGCCGGACGCGCCGTGCGGCGCGGGGAACGTGGGGCTGCATGCGGGTTCCGCCCTGTCGGCCGCGGGACAGAAAAACGCCGGGCCCTCCGATGCCCGGCGTCCGGCGCGTTACGCCTGCTGGCTCTGCTGCTCCGGCGATCGGGGCGGCTCAGCCATGATGGCGGCGTATCGCTGCTGTGAGAATTCGCTGGGTGTCATGCCTGTTTTCTGCTTGAACACCCGGGAGAAGTAATATTCATTTTCAAAGCCGCAGTTGTTCGCGACCTCCTTGACGATGACCGATGGACTGCCCATGAGCGTCTTGGCCTTGACGATGCGGGCGTCCAGCAGATCCTGCTTGGGGGTCACGCCGAAAAAGCGCTTGTAGAGGGAGATCAGCTGGTTCACGCTCAGGAAGACGTCCGCGGCCATTCTTTCGCCGGTCCAGTTTTTTTCCGGCGCGCTGTAGATGTCCTTGCGCAGCTTCTCGAAGAGCTTGCGCTGCCGCTGGTCCGCGGCGTCCCGGTGGCTGTCAAAGGGTATGATGCTCCGCCCGATCTGGATCAGAATCACGTGCATCAGCGCGGAGATCATCTCATCGGCGTTGGCGTGGACGGTGGAATACTCATACACCATCTCCTGCATGGTTTCCTGGAAGGGCGAATCCTCCGGCAGGCGGAACAGCTCCGCCACCGGAATGCCGCAGCGCACCAGCATGGTGTCCATGGCGGGCCGGTTGTCCGTGGAGAAATGCACCCAGGTGTTCACGAAGAAATCCGCCCCGCCCACGCAGTACAGATACCGCGGATACCCCGGCGGATACAGCGCGCAGGTGCCCGCCGGCACGTCCACCAGCTTGTCGCCCCGGTTCATGCGCTGGGGCGTCACGGCATAGATCAGGCTCCAGCAGTCGAAGCCATGGGGCAGCTCATGGCAGAATTCCTTGCCATGGTAGCTGTCCACCCCGCACTGATACACCTTGAACAGCATCGCCGTCCGCCTCCTTCGCGCGATTCTTCACTGTGATAAATGATAACACAGACTGTGATTTTTTTCAACACGCTTCATCCCAAAATCGCTGTAAAAGCCCCTTTTCATGGTGAAAATTCGTCTTTTTCGGGTCGAATCATCCATGAACGCGGGAATTTCTGCATCTTTCGGGCGGAATCCTGTGAAATCTTTTCGCGCAAACCGTGATTTTCCACATTGTCCGCAGCCCCTGAAAGGCGCACAATAGGCATAAAGGGAATCCGCTGAAGCCTGACGGATTCAAAACGATACAAGGAGGTCCTTTGCGTGAAAAAGATTCTGGCAGCCCTTCTGACCCTGTGCATGCTCCTCAGCGCCTGCTCCGCGCTGGCGGAAGTGACCTACCCCGTGGAAAGCACCGTCACCCTGACCATCTGGAAGCAGCTGGACGGCGATACCGCCAACGGCGGCTACACCACCTCCATGGACACCCCCGGCTTCAAGGCCTGGTGCGAAAAGTCCGGCATCAAGGTGGAGCTGAAGGAATTCGCTGACGCCACCTCCCTGGTGCTGGCCCTCAACGGCGCCACCACCCTGCCCGACATGTTCATGCTCAACGCCGGCAACAACTACAACGGCGGCGTGGCCGGCCTGATCGCCGACGGCATGGTGCAGGAAGTGGATCCCGCCATGCTCGAGCAGTACGCCCCCGACTACTGGGCCTACATCAACAAGCCCATCTACATGAGCGAGATCACCCAGCTCGACGGCAAGATGTACTACCTGGCTGGCCACATCTTCGAGGAGAAGTCCCCCTACCGCTACTGGCGCGGCCTGATCTACCGGCAGGATATCCTGGATGCCATCGGCCGTGACGTGCCCCAGACCATCGACGAGTTCTACGACACCCTGGTGGCCATGAAGGAATACGGCGTGGAAACCCCCTACGTGTTCCAGGGCAAGAACGACCTGCGCGACTCCCTGAAGAACGGCGAGCTGACCTCCGCCTTCGGGCTGGTGAACACCGCCGAGTATCAGGTGGACGGCCAGTGGCACTACGGCGCCTATGAGCCCGAGTACAAGGACGTGCTGACCTTCATGCGCAAGCTGTACAACGAGGGCCTGATCTCCGTCGACTACCTGTCCATGGAGGAAGCCACCTCCCGCGCCATGTTCTGCACCGGCCAGGCCGGCGTCATCTACGGCAACAACTCCCGCCTGAACACCTACCTGTCCTCCCTGGATGAGGGCGGCTCCATGGTGGGCGGCTACGTTATCCACAGCGCGGATCAGGATCACGCCATGTTCTCCTACGCCGATCCCATGACCACCAACGACGACGTGACCTACATCAGCGCCGACTGCCAGAACGTCGAGCTGTGCATGCAGTTCTACAACTTCCTCTACACCGAGGAAGGCAACATGATCCGCAACTACGGCATCGAGGGCGAGTCCTATACCATCGGCGAGGACGGCAAGCCCCATTACACCGACCTGGTGCTCCACAACCCCAACGGCTACTCCATGGACGGCGTGGCCCGTACCCACGGCCTGATCAACTGGCCCGGCATCCATGCCAACGATCAGCTGGCCATGCGTCACCCCGAGGACAGCCAGATCGTCGCCTACGAGCGCTGGTCCAGCACCGATCATGACGAGCATGTGGTCATCCACACCGCCGTGCTGGACGAGTACCTGGACGAATACACCGACCTGTGGACCGACATCAACCTGTACATCGACGAGTGCCGCGCCAAGTTCATCTCCGGCGAAATGTCCATCGAGGATGACTTCGACAGCTACATCGCCACCCTGAAGTCCATGGGTATGGATCGCGTCTGCGAGATCAAGCAGATCACCCTGGACGCGCACAACGCCGCTCTGGCCGACTAATCCGGTCCCTCCTCCGGCGTGCAGGGCTTCGGCTCCGCACGCCGGTTCTTATGATTGCAAAGGAGCGTTTGCCATGCAAGCAAGACGGAATACCCTTGGCAAGCGGATCGGCAAGGATCTGCGCAGCTTCGGCGGCGCGTACCTCCTGGCGCTGCCCGTCATCATCTACTACATTCTCTTCCACTACAAGCCCCTGCTGGGCGCGGTCATCGCCTTCAAGGACTTCAAGCCCCGCCTGGGCATCTGGGGCAGCAAATGGGTGGGCCTGAAATACTTCCAGTCCTTCTTCAACTCCTACTACTTCGGGCGGCTGATCCGCAACACCCTGACCATCTCCGTCAGCGGGCTGCTGTTCACCTTCCCCTGCGCCATCATCTTCGCCCTGATGATCAACGAGGTGCGCAGCCGCGCCTTCAAGCGCACCGTGCAGACCATCTCCTACATGCCCCATTTCATCTCCCTGGTGGTCGTCTGCTCCATGATCACCCTGTTCGTGGACAAGGACGGCTTCATTGTGCAGCTGATCAACCTCTTCCACGGCAACGTCAACCAGAACCTGCTGAACATGCCCTCGGCCTTCGTGCCGATCTACATCCTCTCCGACATCTGGCAGGAAACCGGCTGGAACTGCATTATCTACCTGGCCGCCCTGGGCGCCATCGACCCCGAGCTCTACGAGGCCGCCCGCATCGACGGCGCCAACCGCTGGCAGCAGACCCTCCATGTGACCCTGCCGGGCATCGCCCGCACGATCATGCTGCTGCTGATCCTCCGCGTGGGCTCCATGATGAGCGTCGGCCACGAGAAGATCATCCTGCTCTACAACGACTATACCATGGAAACGGCGGACGTCATCTCCAGCTACGTGTACCGCCGCGGCCTGATCAACGCCGAATATTCCTTCTCCACGGCGGTAGGCCTGTTCAACTCCGCCATCAACTTCACCCTGGTGGTCCTGGCCAACTTCATCAGCAACAAGGTCAGCGGCTACGGCATCTGGTAAGGAGGCGCGCGATATGTCAACGCTGAAGCAAAGCGCACGGCCCTCCCGGAGCCGTCTGCGCCAGGAGGGCATGGGCTACACCGTCTTCACGGTGGTCAACACCATCCTGCTGATCCTGATCTGCATCGTCACCATCTATCCCATGTACTATGTGGTCATCGCCTCCATCTCCGAGGCGGACGAGCTGGGGCGGAATTTCGGCCTGCTGCTGCACCCCGTGGGCAAAATCAACACCTACAGCTACCAGCTGGTGTTCCGCAACTCGCTGGTGCTGTCCGGCTTCGCCAACACGTTCTTTATCCTGGTGGCGGGCCTGTGCTTCAACATGGTGCTGACCTGCCTGGGCGCCTACTTCCTGGCGCTGAAGGGCTCCATGCTCTCCCGGCCCATCGCCATGCTGATCCTGTTCACCATGTACTTCTCCGGCGGCATCGTGCCCGAGTACCTGAACATCCAGAGCATGGGCCTGATGGACTCCCTCTGGGCGCTGATCATCCCGGTGTCCATCAACACCTACAACCTGCTGATCATGCGCTCGGCCTTCTCCTCGGTGCCGGATTCCCTGGTGGAAGCCGCCAAGCTGGACGGCGCGTCCCACTTCCGGATCCTGACGCAGGTGTTCCTTCCCCTGAGCGGCGCGACCCTGGCGGTGATGGTGCTGTACTACGCCGTGGGCCACTGGAACGCCTGGTTCCGCGCCTCGCTGTACATCCACGATACCCACAAGTATCCCCTGCAGCTGGTGCTGCGGCAGATCCTGCTGCTGAACCAGAACTCCGAGCTGGCCGCCACCTCCGACGCGGGCGAGCTGGCCAAGTACGCCGACTCCATCAAGTACGCGCTGATCGTCATCTCCTGCGCGCCGATTCTGGTACTGTACCCCTTCCTGCAGCGGTTCTTCGCCAAGGGCGTGATGGTTGGCGCGCTCAAGGGCTGACACGCGATTCAACGAAAGGAGATTATCCCCTATGTTTCGACTGTTTGACGAGCATCAGCTCCGCACCTCCCGCACGCTGGACGGCGTATGGCAGCTGACCCCCCTGGACGGGGCGGAGCGCACCTTCCCGGCCATCGTGCCCGGCATCTGGGAGGCCATTCCGGCGCTGGCCCGGTACCGGGGCAAGGTCCGCTATGAGCGCACCTTCACCACGGAGAAGGACGGCAATCTGCTGCTGCGCTTCGGCGGCGTGAGCCACACCGCCGACGTGCTGCTGGACGGGCAGCCCCTGGGCCATCACTACGACGCCTTCACGGGCTTCCGCTTCGCCGTGCCGGACGTGAAGGCCGGACAGCACACCCTGACCGTGCTGGTGGACAACAGCTTCACCGAGGCCTCCACCCTGCACATCCCCAACGACTACTACACCTACGGCGGCATCACCCGGCCCGTGGGGGTAGAAATGATCCCCGCGGCCTATATCGACCGGATGATCTTCGTGTCCGGGCAGACGGCGGAGGGCGCGTGGGAAGCGTCCGTCACCGTGATGGTGAAGGCTGTGACGGACAGCGAGGCCGGCACGGTCGCGGTCAGCGTGGCCGGCGGCAGCGCGGAAGCTCCCGTTCCCGCCATGAAGGCCGGGGAGGAAGCGGCCGTCCAGGTGCGCTTCCCCTGCGGGGAGGCAAAGCCCTGGGGCGTGCTGGATCCCCACCTGTATGCGCTCAGGGCCGTGCTGGCCGTGGACGGCGCGCCCGTGGACGACCTGATCGACCGGGTAGGCTTCCGGGTGGTGAAGGTGCAGGGCGAGGACATCCTGCTCAACGGGAAGAAGGTATACATCAAGGGCTTCAACCGGCATGAGGACTTCGGCAGCCAGGGCTGCGCCATCGGCGTGGGCTCCATGATGGAGGATCTGCAGCTGATGCTGGACATGGGCGTCAACAGTGTCCGCACCTGCCATTATCCCAACGATCCCCGCTTCCTTGACCTGTGCGACGAGCTGGGCCTGCTGGTGTGGGAGGAATGCCATTCCCGGGCCATTCCCGGGGAAATCATGCGCAAGCCCCTGTTCCGGGAGCAGATCGACCAGAGCGCCCGGGAGATGGTGACCCAGCACGGCAACCATGCGTGCATCTACACCTGGGGTCTGCTCAACGAGTGCGAGAGCGAGACGGAATTCGGCCGGGGCATGTACAGCCACGTCATCGACCTGCTGCACAGCCTGGACGCCACCCGTCCGGTGACCTTCGCCTCCTGCCGTTTCTTCAAGGACGTGTGCCTGGATCTGGTGGACATCGCGTCCTTCAACATCTACCCCCTGTGGTACACCACGGAGGATCCCGGCGAATACGCCGACCGGCTGATGCAGTGGATGGACGAAAACGGCGCGGCCAACAAGCCGATCCTGTTCTCGGAGTTTGGCGCGGGCGGCGTCGCGGGGTATCACGACCCGCTGTACCGGGCCAAGTGGAGCGAGGAGCGCCAGGCGGACATCCTGGACCGGCAGCTGAAGGATCTGGGCAGCAGGGCCCGGATTTCCGGCACGTACATCTGGCAGTTCGCGGACGTGCGGGTCGCGGAGGAATGGTCGCTGCACCGTCCCAAGTCCCAGAACAACAAGGGCGTGGTGGACATGTACCGCCGGCCCAAGCTGGCCTACGCCGTGGTGAAGGACAACTACACCTCCCTCAAGCGGTAAGGCTTCCCGTGCACGGCATCACGCAAGCTCTCCGCCCCCCCGCGGAGAGTTTTTTTCATGCCTCGGCCCGGGGACGCCGCACCCGTGGCGGACAGCGTTTTTTTCCTGTTCCTGCATGGACAAATATATCAAATACGTTTATAATGGTATTTGATTTCACAGCCTTTGCCGTATGATCCACGCCGGTGGCCTTCTGATCCCATCTTTCATGTCCGGCACCGGTTCATGCTGTTTTCATTGCGCAACAAGGAGGGCGTTATCCCATGGCGTCCGTTACCTATCAGAACAAGCCCTCGCTCCGCCAGGGACAGGTGATCGCCGCTTCGGACGGAACGGCGTATACCGTCGTGTCCTTTCTGGGGCGCGGGGGACAGGGCGAGGTGTACCGGGTGGAAGGCCCGGGCGGCGCGTTTGCGCTGAAGTGGTACCACGCGGAAGCCTTTCTTGCCAAAATCAACGCCGACGCGTTCTACAAGAACATCGCGCGCAACGTGGAGCACGGCGCGCCGCGCCTCTCCAGCGGCGATACGGCCACCCAGTTCATCTGGCCGCAGAAGCTGGCCCCCTGGCAGCTGGGCTCCTTCGGCTACCTGATGCCGCTGTACAAGCCGGAATACACGCCCCTGTCGGAGGTCATCATGGGCCGCCGCAGGGAGAGCGACGGCAGCGAAACCGCCCTTGCCTGGCGGAGCTGGTTCGTCCGCGTGACCGCCGCGCTGAACCTTGTCCGGGCCTTCGAGATTCTGCACGCCTCGGGGCTGAGCTACCAGGATTTGAACGAGGGCGGCTTCGCCATCAACATGACCAACGGGGACGTGATGATCTGCGACTGCGACAACGTCTCCCCTGACCAGACCAACCTGGGCATCCTGGGCGTGATGAACTACATGGCCCCGGAGGTCGCCCGACATGAGAAGCTCCCCGATCACTATACCGATCAGTATTCCCTGGCGATCGTGCTGTTCCGGCTGTTTTTCAACAACCATCCCATGGAGGGGGTGGAGAGCATCTCCCTCCATGCCGACGAGCATCTTTCCCGCCGGGAGGCCGATCTGAGCATCTACGGCACCCATCCCCACTACTGCCTGGACAGCCGCAACCCGCAGAATCTCCCGGACAAGCGCTTCCACGCCGACGTGCGCAGGCTGTGCCGGCTGTATCCGGTGGCGCTGCTCAAGGCCTTTGAGCAGGTGTTCACCGATGGGGTCGCCGATCCCATGGCCCGGCTGACAGCCACGGAATGGCGCAAGGTGCTCCTGCAGACCCGGGACTGCCTGGTGCAGGTGGACGGCCGGGAGGAATTCTTCTACACCCCCGCCGCCCGTCCCCTGCCCGAGGCCTGCCGCACCCTCACCTACCGCAGCGGCCGCGTGGCCCTGTGCATGCCGGACAAGCTGCTCTACGGCTATCATCTCAATGAGTTCAGCGCGGATTTCAAGACGCCGGTGGCCAAGATCATCCGGACGAAGAAGCCCGGGGTCATCGGGCTGTACAACGCCTCGGACCTCACCCTGGAGGCCGCCTGGCAGGGCGAGCGGTGGACCTGCGCCCCCCAGGGCCGGACGCCCCTGTTCCCCGGCATGACGCTCAAGGCCGGCAACACCCTGATCACCGTGACCTGACCGAAAGGAGACGCCGCCATGACCAACAGAATGGACGAGCTGATGCGCAGCTTTGACTCGGAATTTTTTCAGGATATGGGGGATGGCGAAACCCTTGTCGAGACCGTCCCTGCCAATCAGGTGCGCTCCAGCGTGGCGGACAACCGGCAGATCCTGCACCTGATTCTCATCATCGACGTATCGGGCAGCATGCGAGGCCAGCGCATCGCCATGGTGAACAACGCCCTGGAGAACATCATCAAGGAGCTGCGCCGCAAGGATGACCTGAATGCCGTCATCAAGCTCAGCCTGATGGAGTTTTCCGAGGACGCGCGGTGGATCACCCCCCAGCCGATCCCCATCCAGGACTATGTGTTCCGCCCCCTCAAGGCCGAGCCCTGGCTGACCAACTACGCCCCGGCCTTTCTCGCCCTGGAAGGGAAGCTGTCCCGCAGGGGCTTCATGAACCCCAGCCTGGGGGAATACTTCGCGCCGCTGATTCTCTTCATCACCGACGGGGAGCCCAGCGATGTGGTGGACTTCCCCACGGCGCTGCAGAAGCTGGATCAGAACGGCTGGTTCCGCAAGTCCGCCAAGTACGCCATTGCCGTAGGCGAGGACGCCCGCACGGCGGACGTGGTGCGGCTGCTGACCATGTTCGCGCAGGCGGAGCAGAACGTGCGCTACGCCGATGAGGGCGAGGCGCTGTGCAGCCTGATTGAGTTTGTGGCTGTCCGGGCCTCGGAGGTGCAGACCTCCATGGTGTCCTCCCCCGCGCAGGAAAAGGGCGGCAGTCCCTTCTCCAGCATCTTTGCCGACAAGGATCCCAGCCTGTTCTCCAGCCTGTTCCACACCTGAGCGAAGGAGGATGCCCCATGCAATGGCAGCTGTTCCATCTGACCGCCATGGGCGGCGCGCACCGTCAGCGGCAGCTTCCCTGCCAGGACCGCGCCCTGTCGGCGCAGGGGCATGGCGCGCGCATCGTCATGGTGGCGGACGGCCACGGCAGCAGGCGGCACTTCCGCTCGGAGCGGGGGGCGGCCTTCGCCTGCGAGACGGCGATGGCGGAGCTTCAGCAGCTGCTGGATGCGCTGCCGGAGGGCGGTATGCCCTCGGAGGAGGATTTCACCGCGCTGAAGGAGCGGATTCTCGCCGCCTGGCAGGCGCGGGTGCTGCGGGACGCGGCGGAGGAGCCCTGGTCGGACGCCGAGCTGGCTGAAGCCGCGAGCCTGATGTCCGCCGAGGATTTCTCCCGGCTGATCCACGGGGAGCAGACGCTTCTCCCCTACGGCAGCACGCTGGTGGCCGCCTTCGCCACGGACGCGTTCTGGGCGGGCATCCAGATTGGCGACGGCATGCTGGTCACCGTGGACGCCCAGGGCCAATATCTCTGGCCCATGCCGGAAAGCCGGGTGAACGAGGGCAACCGGACGGCGTCGCTGTGCATGCGCAGCCCCATGCCCGAGTTCCGCCACTGCATGGGGACGGAGCCGCTGACGGGGCTGATCGTCTGCACGGACGGGGTGGAGAAGGCCTTTCCGCCCATGGGAGAAAAGGTTGTCAGCTTCCTGCACTGGCTGTGGCAGGCCGCCCGGGAAACGCCGGAGACCGCCGGACAGCTGCTGGCCGCCGCCGCGGAGCGCACCGCCCAGTGCAGCGTCGTCCGGGACGACGTGGGCATCGCCCTGATGGCGGATGCCGACGCGCCGGACGTATCCCCCTGCCTGACCGGGCAGCAGCAGGCTCTCGCCAGGCAGCAGGGCGACGCGCAGCTGCAGGCGCAGCAGGATATGATCCAGTACACCGCCGCCCAGCTGGCCGACGCCGCCTCCCCCGAGGAGGCCGAGGAGCTGCGGCAGGTTCTGGCGCGGCAAATGAGCGGGCTGGCCGCGCTGCAGGCCACCCGGCCGGAGGCGTCCGATCCGCCCGCGGAGAAGAAGCCCGGGCCCCTTGCCCGCATCAGAGCCAGGCTCATTCCGGAGGGACGCGGCCGTCCTTGAGCGCCGCACAAAATACCAAGGGAAAGGAACATGATCCATGAACCGTTGCTGGAAATGCGCTCAGGAGCTGACCGAGGGCGTCAGCCTTTGCCACGTCTGCGGTGCTGATCAGCAGACCCGCAGCCCCCTGCCTGCCGGCTGCAGCGAGGAAGCCCGCGCCATGCGCGCCATCTACGACCATTACGGCTGCCGTCAGGTGCTGGGCAACGCCACGCTTCTGCACAACGCCCTGGGCGATTATCTGGGCGAGGACGGCCGGAGGCTGCGCAATCAGGTTCGCATCGCCATGGACAGCGGGCTGGGCAGGCTGTACCTGAGCCAGCTGGAGCATCCGACGGAGCAGTTTACCGCCCAGGCGATCAACCTGCTGACGGACGCGGGGCTCTCGGAGCAGGTCGCGCGGCAGCTGAAGTCCCTGTTCGACACGATGGTGGGCTTCCCGTCGGATACCCCCGCCGAGCCCGTGCCGCCGCATCCGCCGGAGATATCCCGGACCCGGCGCCGTTCCAGCGCCCATTCCGCGCAGCCGCCCCAGCCGGAAACCTCCTCGCAGCAGGAGTCTGCGCCCCTGCCGCCTACGCCGCCGCCCCAGCCGCCCCGCAAAAAGAGCCGACTGCCCCTGTACCTGACGCTGCTGGCGCTGGCCCTGATCGGCGCGGTGTTCACCTCCCTGCAGTCAGGCGGCGGATTTTCCCGCTCCACCCCCACTGCAACGCCTACCGTGCGCGTGACCGCGACGCCCACCCCCACCGCAACGCCCACTGCCTCCCCCTCGCCCACGCCTACCGCGACCCCCAAGCCCACGCCCACGAAAACCCCTACCCCCAAGCCTACCGCCACACCCACCCCCAAGCCTACCGCCACACCCACGGTCGCGCGCACCTTTGACATCAGCCCGAGCATCACCGCCAACGACGGGTGCTATACCATCACCTGGGAGGATTCCGCCAACGCCTCGCCCTACAAGCTCACCTACCTGTATGTGGATGATTCCTCCCCCGCCAAGCAGTGCCTTTTCTGGGGCGGCAACAACGAGCAGGCTTCCACGACCAGCAGCAAGTCCTTCACCTACCGCTACCTGATCCCCGGCAAAACGTACAAGCTGACCGTGGAGGACTGCAACGGCGTCAAAACCAGCCGAACCATCACCCTGCCCGCACCCACCTCCTTTGTGGACGGCAAGCTGAAGTCCAGCTCCATCAAGGTCACCTGGAAGTACCGCTACCTGGAATCCGGCGCGGATTATGAGGACGCCAAGAGTCTGGACGCCTTCACCGCCTCCAAGATGATGACCAACATGACCAATTCCGGCTATCGCTACGGCCTGAATTACCGCATTTCGCTCCCCCAGCTGGCCACGAGCCGTGAATTCTACACCACCATCGCCTTCTATGCGCCCAACGGCTTTGCCAAGGCGGAGGTGGCCGGAGAGACGTCCTACTCCTCCTTCAACAACGCCTCCGGCAGCTATTGCACCTGGTACTGCATCGGCACGGATTTCTTCACGCTGCTCTACGACAATAACGACACCATCCCCACCGGCACCTACCGGGTCGAGCTGTACTGGGACGGCATGCTCGTCAACACCACCAGCTTCACCGTCAAATGACCCCAGCCCCATAAGGGAGGACAAGCCCATGCAGCTGTTTCTGCTCAGCCCGGACGCCTGCCGATTCCTGGCCCTGCCCGATCTGCCCGAGGGGCGCTTTGTCTTCCAGGATGAGCAGCAGCGCCAGCCCTGGCTGACCATCCTGGGGACGGAGCTGGGCTGGCGGCTGTCGCCCGTTCCGCCCTGCGCCGCTGCCGGCGAGGCTGAACCCCTGCTGTGCGTCCATAAGCCCGTGACGCTGCGCGTCGGCCCGGAGCAGCAAAAGCGTCTTCTGTACCCTGCCCCGGGCGGCGCTGCCAGCCGTTCCTTCGCCCGCTGTCCCGTGCCGGACAGCATGACGCTCACCGTCGGCTCCGCCCCGGACAACGAGCTGATCT
>JBJEYH010000354.1:0-2271 GCA_051886675.1 Aristaeellaceae bacterium | reverse complement strand
GCCCACTTGATGCATGAAGGATGATTTGCTTATGCTGCTGCACGACTCCCACAATGCCTTCTTCCGCGTGCCCGCAGGCCCCGCGCCCGCAGGCTCCACGGTGGTGATCCGTTTCCAGAGCGACGAGGCCTCCGCCGTCATCCTGCGCACCTGGATGAAGGAGGAGCTGTCCTACTCCATGACCTTCGACGGCAACCGCACCTATGAGGTCGCCGTCACCCTGCCGGAGGAGCCGGGCCTGTTCTGGTACGACTTCACCGTCTACCGCAGGGACGGTCACACCCTGCGCTACGTCAACGCCCCGGACATGCTGGGCGGCGTGGGCGAGGTCTACCGCGGGGGCGAGGTGCATTCCTATCAGATCACCGTGTACAAGCCATCCTATCATACCCCGGCCTTCATGCACAGCGCGAACATCTACCAGATTTTCCCCGACCGCTTCTGGCGGGCGAAGACCGCCTCCGTGGACGACCGCACCGACCGGCACATCCACCAGAGCTGGGACGAGGATCTGCTCACCGACAGCGATCCCCGCAGCGGCGATCACATGGCCCTCGACTTTTTCGGCGGCACGCTGACGGGCATTCAGGAGAAGCTCCCCTACCTCAAGCGTCTGGGCGTGGACGTGATCTACATGAATCCCATTTTCCGCGCCCGCAGCAATCACCGCTACGATACCGGCGATTACACGCAGGTGGATCCTCTCCTGGGCACGGAGGAGGAATTCAGCCAGCTGTGCGAGGCCGCGAAAAAGCTGGACATGCACGTCATGCTGGACGGCGTGTTCTCCCACACCGGCGAGGACAGCCGCTACTTCAACCATTTCGGCCACTACGACACCGTAGGCGCCTACCAGGGCAAGGAATCCCCCTACTACGACTGGTACACCTTCAAGAAATTCCCCGACGAATACGCCTGCTGGTGGGGGATTCCCTCCCTGCCGGAGTGCCGCAAGGACAACCCGGATTATCAGAAGTTCATGTTCCAGGACAAGACGGGCATCGTGCCCCGGTGGATTCACGCGGGCAGCAGCGGCTGGCGCCTGGACGTGGCGGACGAATTGTCCATGGACTTTCTGCGCAAGCTGCGCACGGCGGTGAAGAAGGCCCGCCGGGATGCGGTGGTGCTGGGCGAGGTCTGGGAGGACGCCTCCAACAAGGTGGCCTACGGGCAGGTGCGGTGCTACTGCGCCGGCGACACCCTCGATTCGGTGATGAACTATCCCCTGCGGGAAGCCATTCTGGACTTTGTCACCGGGAAGAAGCCTGCCAGCGCGCTGGTGCGGCTGGTGCGGCATCAGGCGGAGGTGTATCCGCCGCAGTTCCGCTACGCGCTGATGAACCTGCTGGGCAGTCACGACCGGGCGCGGGTGCTGAACGTGCTGTGCGGCCGGGACGGCGTCGGGCTGCCCAAGGCTCAGCAGCAGGCGCTGCGGCTGACCCCGGAGGAATACGCGCTGGCGGTGAAGCGCTACAAGACCTGCATTGACATTCTCTGTGCGCTGCCGGGCTGCCCCACCGTCTATTACGGGGATGAAGCGGGTCTGACCGGCTGTCCGGATCCCTTCTGCCGCCGGCCCTTCCCCTGGGGCAAGGAGGACAGGGAGCTGCAGGCCTACGTGGCGGACAAGCTGACCCACCGTCAGCATTCCAGCCTGATGCGCTTTGGTCTGTGCGACATTGACGCGAAGGATGACGATACCGTGATCATCACCCGCTACATGACCGACGTGGACGGTCTGGGCCGCAAGACGCCCAGCCGCGCCCGGGAGGTCATCACCATCCGCCGCTGAAACTGCAGACAGAAAAACCGCCCGCATGGCGTTTTGGCCGGTGCGGGCGGTTTTGTGTGCTGCGGGAAGGGGGAATGCGGAGGGGTGCGCAGGAGCGTTGCGCATTGACCCGGCGGGGCTGGCGCGGCCTCTGGGAGGAGTTTGGAACCTGCCGTTTCCCGCGCGGGCGGACTGCGTCGCCTGCTGGGGAACTTGGGCTTCTTTCCGTTCCTTTTTTGCTTCTCCTTCGTGTTGCGCCTGGGCTGCCGCCCAGACCTGCGCAGGGGCTATCGCCGCCCCTGCACCCGCGCAAGGGGCATCGCCCCTTGACCCTTTTCCGCTGCCGCGTTCCCTTGCAGGCTCCGGAACCTGCCGTTTCCCGCGCAGGCGGACTGCGTCGCCTGCTGGGGAACTCGGGCTTCTTTCCGTTCCTTTTTTGCTTCTCCTTCGTGTTGCGCCTGGGCTGCCGCCCAGACCTGCGCAGGGGCTATCGCCGCCCC
>JBJEYH010000353.1:0-10260 GCA_051886675.1 Aristaeellaceae bacterium | reverse complement strand
GTGCCGCACACGATGGCCGCCAGGATGGTCACCTGGCTGATCACATTCATGTTCCGTTTCTTTTCCGTCCGGGCCGGGACGTCCGCCTTGCTTCTTTCCAGCGCGGCCAGACGACGGCTGATATCCTCCAGCTTCCGGTCGATATCCCGCTGGTTCTCCTGCATGGCGGTGTCCATGGCCGCCTGCTCGCTGCGCAGGCTCTGCACCGCCGCGTCCTGCTCCCGGCGCACGTCGTCCACGGCCTGGCGCAGCCTCGCCTGATCCTCGCACAGCCCCTCCGCCACCAGGGTCATCTCCGAGGTGAACTGCTCGATCAGGGCGTTGGTGTTCTCGCCCTTCACAGCCTTCACCGCGCTGTTCCACAGCTGACGGGGCCCGGTGACATTCTTCTGCTCGCTCACAGGCGTCACCTCCTTGTTCGTCCTATTATAGCACACCCGGCCGTTCATGCCAATCCTTCCCTGCCGGGACGTCGCTTTTCCCTCATGGATGCAACGTTTTCCCGCCCGAAAACCCTGCAGGATGTTCATCCCGCGCTTTTCAGCAAAATTGCACAGCAGAAATTTGTTTTTTCCTATTGACAATGCCGCAAGGCTATGATATTCTGAGCATGTGGTTGAAAACGTTACCGACAACGATGCCGGTACCAATGCCTGCCATTCAAGGAAGGTATCCACTTATGAAGATTTATACGATCAAGGACATTGCCCGCAAGGCCGGCGTCAGCGTGACCACCGTCTCCCGCGTGCTGAACCACCGGCCCGACGTGAACCGTGAAACCCGCGAAAAGGTCGAGCGCGTCATGGCGGACTGCCACTTCGTGGGCAACGCCAACGCCCGCAGCCTCAAGCAGACCGACGGCGACGTGGTGGCCATTATCCTGCGCGGCCGGCAGAATCCCTTCCTGTCCTCCCTGGCGGAGGCCATGATGCTCCACGGCCGGGACAGCAAGGCCGCCTTCCTGATGGAGTTCATCGACGAAAAGGACGATGAGTTCCAGACCGCCCTGCGCCTGTACCACGAAAAGCGCGTCAACGGCTTTATCTTTATCGGCAGCCGCATTGACGAGCGCTCCCGCGTGCTCCAGGGGATGGACATCCCCATGGTGTTCGCCACCGGCGGCTTCGGCCACGAATGCCTGCCCAAGACCTGCGCCGTCTCCGTGGACGACCGGGGCATGGCCCGGCAGGCGGTGGAGCATCTGCTGTCCTGCGGGCATCGCAGCATCGCGGTGTTCGGCGGCAGCCGCGACGCCGGCGACAACCTTTCCCTGCGCTATCAGGGCGTGCTGGACGCCTTCCGCAGCGCCGGGCTGGTCTTCGACGAGCGCCGGTATGTGGAGACGCTCTTCTCCCTGGAGGGCTCCTGCGCCAGCGCGCGGGCCTTCTTCAGCGGGGAGAACGATACCACCGCCGTGTTCTGCATGTCGGACATGGTGGCCATGGGCGTGATCCGCGCGCTGGCGGATCTGGGCCGAAGGGTGCCCGAGGACGTGAGCGTCTTCGGCTTTGACGGCACGGAGATGGGCAAGTACTTCATCCCCCGCCTGAGCACCGTGGAGCAGCCTGTGGACGACATCGCCCGGGAATCCGTCCGGGTGCTGATGGACATGCTGCAAAACGGCGCCCTCCCCGCCGACGTGGTGGTGGACGGCGCCATCCGCCTGCGGGAGTCCGTCCGCTGACGATCCCGCCTCCGCCGGAAAAGCAGGTACGCCGGCGCATTTCTGGGCAGAATGACTGTCCGGCCCCCCATCTGTGCTCCGCGCGGGTATCCCGCGTGAGATATATTCAAGGAGGAATCTTTCCATGAAGAAGTTCCTGGCAATGGTTCTCGCCCTGGCCATGATGCTGACGATGGTCGCATCCTGCGCTACGGCCGAGGAAGTCTCCCTGCGCGTCTGGGTCGGCGCCAATGAGGATATTGAGTGGATCAATACCGTCATCGCCAACTTCCAGGCTGCCAATCCCGACACGACCTACAACATCGAAGTGGGCGTGCAGACCGAGGGCGACTGCTCCAAGGTTGTGCTGACCGACCCCACCGCTGCTGCTGACGTGTTCACCTTCGCGGACGACCAGTTCAACAGCCTGTACAACGCCGTGGCGCTGCAGCAGGTCGTGATCGATCCCGAAGCGGTGATCGCTGCCAACACCCCCGGCTCCGTGGCTGCCGCTACCGGCGCTGACGGCGAGCTGTACGCCTACCCCGCCACCGCGGACAATGGCTACTTCATGTTCTACAACAAGGAGTACTTCTCCGAGGAAGACGTCCAGACCCTGGACCGCATGCTGGACGTTGCCGCTGCCGCTGGCAAGAAGGTTGGCTTCCCCATGAGCAACGCCTGGTACTTCTACTCCTTCTTCAAGGGCGCGGGCCTGACCATGACCGTGTCTGAGGATGGCGTGACCAACATCTGCAACTGGAACGCCACCGACACCCCCATCACCGGCGTGCAGGTGGTCGAGGCCCTGCTGGCCGTCGCCGCCAACCCCGGCTTCATGGAAGCTGACTCCGATCCCTTCGTGGCCGGCGTGAAGGACGGCACCATCATCGCTGGTGTGTCCGGCACCTGGAATGCCAACGTGGCCGCCGAGGCCTGGGGCGACAACTACGCCGCCGCCAAGCTGCCCACCTTCACCGTGAACGGTGAGCAGGTGCAGATGTCCTCCTTCGCCGGCTTCAAGCTGGTGGGCGTGAACTCCTACTCCGAGAACGTGGGCGACGCCATGGACTTCGCTGCCTTCATGACCAACGAGGAGTCCCAGACCCTGCGCTTCGAAATGCGCTCCCAGGGTCCCTCCAACATCAACGCCGCCGCTTCCGAGGCTGTGCAGGCCAACCCCGCCATCGCCGCTCTGGCTGCCCAGTCCGCTTACGCTGACGTGCAGCGCGTGGGCCAGGCCTACTGGGATGCCGCCGCTGCCCTGGGCAAGATCATCGTCAACGGCAACCCCGACAACATTGAGCTGCAGACCCTGCTGGACAACTGCGTCGCCGGCATCACCGCCGTCGGCCTGCAGTAATCCCGTCTGAAGCAAAGGTAAACCTACCGCCGCCCTGTGCCTTGATGAACCATCGGGTGCGCAGGGCGGCCCTTTCGTTCCAACCCCTTACAACAACACATAAGGAGCGCGGGAGCCATGGAGAAAAGCAAAGCCGCTGTCCCGGCCAGGCAGCCCGGGATCGTCCGATTCTTTGCCGCAATTGCAGAGTTCATTAAGAGTACCATCCGTTCCTTCACCGACGGTGACATCTGGGTCAAGCTGTCCGCCCTCCTGTGCGGCGCGAGCTGTTTCGCCCGCAAGCAGTACGTCAAGGGCTTCCTGCTGACGCTGGTGGAGGCCGTCATCATCTGGGCGATTCCGGGCTTCTTCTGGCCCTACATGTCCAAGCTGGGTACCCTGGGCACCGTCCAGGCCCAGAAAACCTTCAACCCTGAAACCCGCAAGAACGAGTGGAATGATTACGACAACTCCTTCCTCATTCTGCTCTTCGGCGTCATCGGCATTCTGGTTATCGTGACCGCGGTGGTCCTGTGGATGCGCAACATCCGCGCTGCCCGCGAGGTCGAAGTCAAGGCCAAAGACGGCAAGCACGTCAACTCCTTCGTGGAGGATCTGCAGGACTGCCTGGGCGTGAAGTTCCATCGCACGCTTTTGTCCCTGCCTGTCCTGGGCGTGGTGCTGTTCACCATCATCCCCCTGATCGTGATGATCCTCATCGCCTTCACCAATTACGACCGAAATCACCTTGTGCCCAGCAAGCTGTTCACCTGGGTCGGGCTGAAGAACTTCTCCAGCCTGTTCTCCACGGCGGCGGACGCCACCTTCTCCTACGCCTTCTTCCGCGTACTGGCCTGGACGCTGGTGTGGGCCGTGGTGGCTACGCTGACGTGCTACATCTTCGGCATCCTGATGGCCATGTTCATCAACAACAAGAACACCTACGGCAAAAAGTTCTGGCGGCTGTGCTTCATGATCGCCATGGCGGTGCCGCAGTTCGTGTCCCTGCTGCTGGTGCGCAACTTCTTCCATGATTCCGGCATCGTCAACACCCTGTGCAAGAACGCCGGCATCACCGACTGGCTCTACTCCATCGGCGCCATTCCCACGGCCAACTACATCCCCTTCCTGACGCATCCGTCCTGGGCGCGGCCCATGATCATCCTGATCAACATCTGGGTCGGCGTGCCCTATCAGATGCTCATCGCCACCGGCATCCTGATGAACATCCCCAACGAGCTGCTCGAGGCCGCCAAGATCGACGGCGCCAATGCCTGGCAGTCCTTCAAGTCCATCACCATGCCCTACATCCTGTTCATCACCGGCCCCAGCCTGGTCAACAGCGTGGTGGCCAACATCAACAACTTCAACGTCATCTGGCTGCTGAGCCGCGATATCTACACCACCTCCGACCAGCTCATGGCCAACGCCAACGCCAACGAGGTTGACCTGCTGGTCACCTGGCTGTACCGCCTGACGCAGGACCAGAGCAACTACAAGATGGCCTCGGTCATCGGCATTCTGGTGTTCGTCGTCTGCGCCATTCTGACCCTGGTGGCCTTCAACGGCATGATCAAGGGCGATAAGGAGGAGAGCTTCCAGTGAAAACCAAGACGATCCGCATTGTTATCCGCCACGTTGTGCTGGCCTGCCTGGCAGCCTTCTGGCTGATCCCCATCCTGTGGCTGGTGGTCACCTCCTTCGGCGTGGACAAGGGCCCCAACATTTCCACCTTCTTCCCCAAGGCCTACACCCTCGATCACTACAAGGCCATCCTGAACCCCGGCGGCGACAGCGTCAACCAGTTCCCCCAGTGGTTCATGAATACCTTCGTGATCGCCATCTTCACCTGCCTGATTTCCACGCTCTTCGTGCTGATGGTGGCCTACGCCATGTCCTGCATGCGCTTCAAGGCCCGCAAGCCCCTGATGAACATCGCCATCATCCTGAACCTGTTCCCCGGCTTCCTGTCCATGGTGGCTGTGTACTTCATCATGAAGGAAATCGGCCTGACCAACTCCAAGATCGGCATGGTCATTGTGTACTCGGCGGGATCGGGCATCGGCTACCTGATTGCCAAGGGCTTCTTTGACACCATCAGCAAGTCCCTGCGCGAGTCCGCTTACCTGGAGGGCGCCAACGAGTTCACCGTGTTCTGGAAGATCATCATTCCGCTGTCCAAGCCCATCGTGGTGTACACGGTCATCAACTCCTTCCTGGCCCCCTGGATGGACTTCGTCATGGCGTCCCTGATGCTCAACTCCGGCGTGTCCGCGGAAAAGACCGTCGCCCTGGGCCTGTTCTCCATGGTGGACAAGGTCAACCGCAACAACTACTTCGCCCAGTTCTGCGCCGGCGGCGTGATTGTGTCCATCCCGATCTCCATCCTGTTCGTCATCATGCAGAAGTTCTACGTGGAGGGCATCACCGGCGGCTCCGTCAAGGGCTGATGATGCTCCGGGGCTCGCCCGCGCGGGCAAAGGAGGTACTGCCATGATTCGTTCACTGTGCGCTCTGCTGCTCGCGCTGGCGATGCTCACCGGCTGCGCCCTGGGGGAAGACGCCCCCGCGCAGCCGGCTTCCGGCGTGACGTATGAAATCTTTGTCGCGTCCTTCCAGGACAGCGACGGCGACGGCACGGGCGACCTGCAGGGCGTCATCGACCGTCTGGACTACATCGGGTCCCTGGGCGTGAGCCGCATCTGGCTGATGCCCGTCCATCCTTCCGTCAGCTACCACAAGTACGACGTGATGGACTACTGCGCCATCGATCCGGCCTACGGCACGCTGGAGGATTTCGACGCGCTGACCGAAGCCTGCCGGGAACGGGGCATCGGCGTGACGCTGGATCTGGTGGTCAACCACACCAGCAAGCTGCACCCCTGGTTTCTGGAGGCCTGCCAGGCCCTGCGGGATGGGATTGACAGCCCGCTCATCAGCTGGTACAATTTCACCCGGGGCGAAGGGCAGCATCAGGTATCCGGCACGGACTGGTACTACGAGGGCCAGTTCGGCGACCACATGCCCGACCTGAACCTGGACAACCCCGACGTGCGCGCGGAAATCGCGCGGATCATCGGCTTCTGGCAGGAGCACGGCGTGACCGGCTTCCGTCTGGACGCGGTGACCAGCTACTACACCGGCGCGAACGATTCCATCCGCGACTTCCTGACCTTCGTGTGCGACACGGCCCGGGCAAACGATCCGGACTGCTATATCGTGGGCGAGGTGTGGGCGGACGAGGGCACCATCCTCGACCTGTACCGCAGCGGCATCGACAGCCTGTTCAACTTCCCCTTCTCGGACAATAGCGGCGCCTTTGTCCAGGCTGCGCTGAACGCCAAGGGTGCGGCGGCAGCCCGTCTGCTGGCCGAGTGGAACGGGAAGGTCAAGGCCGTCTCCCCGCTCTCCATGGACGCGCCCTTCCTGACCAACCACGACCAGGCCCGTGCCGCGGGCATGCTGCGGCTGAAGGCACCCTTCGAGAAGACCGCCGCCATGCTGTACCTGCTCTCCCCCGGCTGCCCCACCGTCTACTACGGCGAGGAGCTGGGCATGACCGGCTCCGGCAGGGACGAAAACAAGCGCCTGCCCATGGTGTGGAGCGCTGAAGAAGGCGCGGTTCTGTGCGATCCCCCGGCGGAGGCTGACCAGAACCAGCGGCTGAAAGAGGGCGTGGACGTACAGGACGCCGATCCCGACAGCCTGCTGAACTGGTACCGGCAGCTGATCGCGCTGCGGAGCCTGGCCCCTGAGCTGCTTCGCGGCGACATGACCGCCGTCGATCTGGAGAACCCCGCCGTGGCCTGCTGGCGGGTGGAGGATGAGGGCAGCGTGGTGCTGGCCGTCATCAACACCCATCAGACGGAAGCCGCGACGGTATCCCTGGCGGCGCTGGGCAGCCTGACGGTGCTGGGCAGCGTCCAGGCCGCGGACGCCCCTGCCCCGGCCCTTGCGGAGGATGGCAGCGTCACCCTTCCGGCCATGTCCTGCGTGCTGCTGCGCGGGGAATAACTTCCACTTCTACCGCATTTTGTCTGACTTTGCGGGTCGGCGTGACCCGCATTTTTCACGGTACTGTCGGTAACGATTTCACCATACGAAAGGACGAAACGATCATGCGCAGAAGCGGTATCCTGATGCACATCACCTCTCTGCCCGGGCCCGGCGGCGTGGGCAGCCTGGGCAAGGAAGCCTACGAATTCGCCGATTTCCTCAAGGCCAGCGGCATGAACCTGTGGCAGGTGCTGCCCATGGGCCCCACCGGCTACGGCGAATCCCCCTACCAGTCCACCAGCGTGTTCGCGGGCAACCCCCTGCTGATCTCCACCCGGCGCCTGGTGGACGAGGGTCTGCTGGACGATGACCTTTCCGGGGAATATGTGCCGGAAAAAGCGGATACCGTTGATTATGCCAGGGCCCGGGAAAGCAAGGAAAAGCTGCTGCGCAAATGCTTTGCCCAGTCCGAGGGCAAACTGACCGATGAGCTGCACCGCTTCACCCGGGAAAACCCCTGGGTGGAATCCTTCGCGCTGTTCACGGCGGTGAAGCAGCACTTCGACAATGTGATGTGGACGAAGTGGCCGGACAAGGCCATCCGCATGCGGGAAAGCGCCGCGGTGGAAAAGTACACCCGGGATCTGAACGGAGAAATCCGCTACCACATTTTCTGCCAGTACCTGTTCCGGCAGCAGTGGTTCGCCCTGAAGCGCTACTGCAATGACCGGGGGATCCTCTTCTTCGGCGACATGCCCATCTATGTGGCCGAGGACTCCGCCGACACCTGGACGAACCCCGAGGTGTTCCAGCTGGACAAGGACCGGGTGCCGACCCGGGTGGCGGGCGTGCCGCCGGATCTGTTCTCCGAGGACGGGCAGCTGTGGGGCAATCCCCTCTACCGCTGGAGCTACCTGCAGACCCGGGGGTACGACTGGTGGGTTGACCGGATGCGCGGCATGGGCGAAATGTACGACATCATCCGTGTGGATCACTTCATCGGCTTCGCCAACTACTACTCCATCCCCTACGGCGCGCCCACGGCCCGGGACGGCCGCTGGATCGTCGGCCCGGGGAAGAAGCTGTTCACCACCTTCCGCAGGAAGCTCCCGGGGCTCAACGTGGTGGCGGAGGATCTGGGCGTGCTGAACGAGCGGGTGTTCGACCTGTTGCGGTTCGTGGGATATCCGGGCATGAAGGTGCTGACCTTCGGCTTTGGCGGGGGCGCGGGGAATCCCCACGCGCTGAGCAACTGGACGGAGAACACCGTGTGCTACACCGGCACCCACGACAACGACACGGTGCTGGGCTGGCTGAAGAGCGCGGACGAAAAGTCCCTGGCCGAGGCGAAGGAGACCCTGGGCTTCGAGGAGCTGGAGGACGGCCCGGAGGCCTTCGTCCGCTGCGCGATGGCGTCCGTGTCCAACGACTGCGTGATCCCCATGCAGGACATTCTGGGCCTGGACACCGACGCCCGCATGAACATCCCCAGCACCATCGGCGGGAACTGGCTGTGGCGCATGAAGCCCGGCACCCTGACCCCCGCGCTGGTGGAGCGGCTGCAGAAACTGAACCGACTGAGCAATCGAGGTGTATGATTATCCATGATATCCGCGTCTGAACTGATCAAGAAGGCCGAATCCCGTCTGCTGGCGGAAAACCTGGTCACCCTGGAGGAGGCCAGCTACACCCAGCTGCACAACGCCATTTCCTCCGCCGCCATGGAGGCCCTTGCGCCCCTGTGGCGGGAATGCAAGCAGAACCGTCTGCACAAGCGTCACGCCTACTACTTCTCCGCCGAGTACCTGATGGGCCGCATGGTGTACAACAACCTGTACTGCCTGGGGCTCCTTGCGGACACGAAGAAGCTGCTGGCCGAGCGGGGCGTGGACATCGCCGTCATGGAGGACATCGAGGACGACGCCTTTGGCAACGGCGGTCTGGGCCGTCTGGCCGCCTGCTTCCTGGACAGCGCGGTAACAACCGGCGTGCCGCTGACGGGCTACGGCCTGCGGTACCGGTACGGACTGTTCAAGCAGTCCTTCGTCAACGGCCGTCAGCACGAGGAGCCGGACGACTGGTCCCGCTTCGGCGATCCCTGGAGCCTGCGGCGGATGGATCACGCGGTGGTGGTGCCCATGGCCACCGGCGACGTGCTGGCCGTGCCCTACGACATGCCCATCGTGGGCTATGGCGCAAAGAACATCGGCACCCTGCGCCTGTGGCAGACCGAGAGCCTGAAGGAGATCGACTTCACCCAGTTCAACCAGCAGGACTACGCCCGCGCCGCCGAGGACAAGAACAGGGCTGAGGACATCACCAAGTGCCTCTACCCCAACGACACCAAGCGCGAGGGCAAGCAGCTGCGCATCAAGCAGCAGTACGTGCTGGTCAGCGCGTCGCTGCAGGATATGCTGCGCACCTACAAGCAGGTGCACGGCAATGACTTCTCCTTCTTCGCCCAGAAGAACGTGGTGCAGCTCAACGACACCCATCCCGTCATGGCCATTCCCGAGCTGATCCGCCTGCTGGAGAAGGAAGGCATGACCTTCGACGAGGCGTTCCTGATCGCCCGGAAGACCTTCGCCTACACCAACCACACGGTGATGCAGGAGGCCCTGGAAAAGTGGAACCTGGAGCTGCTGGCCTCGGTGGTGCCGGAGATCGTCGACATCATCCGGCAGATCGACGAGCGCTTCCGGGCCGAGATGGCCGGCAAGGGCTTCGACGTGAAGCCCACCCGCTGCATCATCTGGGACGGCACCATCCACATGGCCCAGCTGGCGGTGTACGCCACCTTCGCCACCAACGGCGTGGCAGCCATCCACTCCCAGATCCTCAAGGACGACGTGTTTGCCGACTGGTACGCCGTGTACCCCGAGCGGTTCCAGAACAAGACCAACGGCATCACCCAGCGGCGGTGGCTGGGGCTGTGCAACCCGGAGCTGTGCCATCTCATCAGCGGGAAGATCGGCGACGGCTTCCTGACGGATCTGTTCCAGCTGGAGCAGCTCAAGCCCTTCATTGACGACCAGCTGTGCGACGACTTCATCGCCGTGAAGCAGGAGAAGAAGCGGCAGCTGGCCGCGGAGATTCTCCGGCGGGAGGGCGTTGCCCTTGACCCGGACATGATCTTCGACGTGCAGGTGAAGCGTCTGCACGAGTACAAGCGGCAGTTCATGAACGCGCTGTCCATCCTGGCGATCTACTTCCAGCTCAAGGACGGCACGCTGACGGACTTCACCCCCACGGCGTTCAT
>JBJEYH010000352.1:0-2283 GCA_051886675.1 Aristaeellaceae bacterium | reverse complement strand
GGAGGATGCGCCGGGCTTCTCCGGCTGCTGCGCGTCCGGATCCTCCGGGGCGTCGCCGGACTCATCCCCGTCCTTTGCGGGGGATGACGCCGCTTCCCCCGCGGAGGATGCGCCGGGCTTCTCCGGCTGCTGCGCGTCCGGATCCTCCGGGGCGTTGCCGGACTTCCCGCCCTTCCCGGCGGATTCATCCTCCGGCTCCTCCGCGGCCTCCTCCGGCGCGGCGGTGTCCACCACCACCGGCTCCTCCCCGGGCAGCGTGGCGACCACCGTGTCCTCCCGCACCTCCTGCGCGTCGGTGGATACGGGCGGCACCTCCCTGCCCGCCGGCTCCGGCGCATCCTCCGCGGCCCGCTCCGGCCCCAGAATCACCGCCAGCGCCGCCAGCACCGCGCCCAGGCATGCCTGCCCCAGGAAGCCGCCGCCGAAAAGATACGGCTCATCCAGCGTGACCCGGAACCAGGTCTGCCCCATGGCCGGGAACCAGCCCTGCGCCCATGCCCGCACGGGCTCCAGCCACGGCAGCGCCGCCGCTCCCGCCAGACATCCGGCCACCGCGCACAGACCCTCCAGGAAACGTCCGCCCCCCGTCATGGTCAGCGCGCCGCCCAGGGTCACCCCGGTCAGCCCCGCCGCCACGCCGAACACCGCCGCCCCCAGGAGGGTTCCGCCATCCAGGGGCAGCACCGTCAGCAGATCCACGTCAATGACCGCCAGCCAACCCAGGAAGGCTGTCAGCACGGCCCCCAGGCCCAGGGCGTACAGGGTGGCCCGGAGCATCCCCCGGCTCCGCAGGCCGATGGATGCCCGCACCAGCTGCCTGTCCCCAAGGCCCAGGCCCTGGGCCGCCATGCCCAGCAGCAGCCCCGCCGCGCCCCCCGCAAGGATCTCCGTCATGCCGCGCACCCCCTTCCCGCCAGATGGGCGGCGATCAGCCCGAACACCCAGCTGACGCCCAGGAAGGCATACGCGCTGACGCTGCCCTGCAGCAGGCCCGTGAGCATCATGCCGTCGCCGCCGCCCGCCAGCCCCGCGCCCAGCATCAGCCCCAGCCCGCCCAGAAAGCAGGCTGCGCAGCCCCTGCCGCTGGAACGCCGCCTTTCGCCCCGGCGGCGGAACCGTCCCGGCAGGCTGGCCAGAAATGCGCCGGGTATCATCATCACCGCCATGGCGGCGGCAAACCTGGCCGGCGCGGTCTGCGTATACAGCCCCTGCACCTGGCTGCAGGCCGCCATCAGGTCGATCCGTCCGTACAGGGCGATGCATACCGCCGCCGCCACGGCCAGCCACAGTCCCCGCCGAAAGCCATGATCCATACAAAAAAGCCTCCCGGTCGATGCGTTTTCCTCATCATGCCCGGGAGGCTTCGTCTCTATACGGCGTCACGGCTGCAGCGTCCTGATGCAGCACAGCAGGGCGCGGGCGGTATCCGCAAAGGAAAGCTCGCTTTCCGCGGGCACGTGGATGAACAGCCCGCGATAGCCATACCGCGCCTGCCCCCGCATGAGCGCGTAATACAGGTCGTTGCACACATACGCCCCCGCGGACAGGGACAGCCGTCCGGGCAGCCCCGCCTGGCGGATGGCCGCGACCATCCGGTTCACCGGCAGCGCGGTCATGATGGCGTCCGGGCCGTCAGGGTCGATTTTCTCCCCCTCGTAGCGGATGCCCGCGTTGTCCGCGATGGCGCCCATGCGCCAGTTCACCGCCAGCAGCTCGGGGGTGACCTCCGTCCTGCCTTTGGCCACGCCGCAGCATATCACAGCGTCGGGCCGGATTTCCTCCGCCGCCTGCATCAGCCGCTGGCCGCACTGTCCGAACACCACCGGCAGCCTCAGGCGGCACACGCGATTGTCCCCCACCCTCTCGGGCAGAAGGCTCACCGCCTCCCACGACGGATTCACGCTGTCCCCGCCAAAGGGCTCAAAGCCTGTGATCAGAATGGTCATATCCTCGCCTCCCCCGCTCAAGGATACCACGGGCGCCACGGCCCGTCAAGGGGACAGCCGCTCCCCCCGCGCCGCTGGAAATATCAGCCCTTTGCCCCGTTTCTCCCCCCGGCGGTCTTTTCAAAAAGCCGCAAACGTGCTACAATATCAACTGTATCCAACCTCGGAAAGGAACGAATCATGACGAAACAACGATTGCTTGGCATGATCTCCCTGGGCTGCAACAAGAACCGTGTGGACTCCGAAACCGCTCTGGGCCTGCTCAGGGAACGGGGCTTCGGGTTCACCAGCGATCCCGCCCAGGCCGACGTGCTGATGGTGAATACCTGCGGCTTCA
>JBJEYH010000351.1:0-10322 GCA_051886675.1 Aristaeellaceae bacterium | reverse complement strand
GGTGTCCGCGGGCTCGGTGGTGTCCGCGGGCTCGGTGGTGTCCGCGGGCTCGGTGTTGTCCGCGGGCTCGGTGGTGTCCGCGGGCTCGGTGGTGTCCGCGGGTTCGGTGGTGTCCGCGGGTTCGGTGGTGTCCGCGGGTTCGGTGGTGTCCGCGGGCTCGGTGGTGTCCACGGGCTCGGCGGGATCATCCTGCGCCAGCGTCACCGCGTAACGCGCAGAACGGGCCAGCAGCGTGCCGTCCGCGTCCAGCAGGGCGAAGCGGTACTCGCCCGATACAGCCGGCGTGTACCGGTCGCCCTCGAAGGCCTCCGGCTCCCCGCCGTCCAGAATCACCGCGTAGGTCATCCCCTCGGCGATGGCCGGGAAGGCCGTCAGCACGAAGGTGGGCCGGCAGGGCTCGCCGCTGCGGTAGTCACAGGTGACCACCTGGATTTCCTGCTCCAGCACCTCTTCCTTCCTGCCGGCGAGCTTCTCATCCAGCCCGCTGCGGCCGGAAGACGTTTCCTCGGCCTTCTTTCCCGCCCAGAGGAAGAAGGTGTTCTCCTTCACAAAGCCGTTGGGATCCCGCACGGACAGGTAGATGCAGTCGTCCTTCTCCGTGAAGACCTCGCCGTCCAGGGCGAAGGACACCTTCGCCAGCTCCTCCGCCGTGTAGCCCTCGATCTGCACAACGTCCGTGGTGTACAGCACGATGGTCAGCCCCAGCGGATACAGCGCGTCAAACTTCCCGTATACCTTCACGCCGTCCTGCACCACATACAGCGGGCCGTCGGCGGGCGAGGTGACCGGGGTTTCGGGATCGTCAGAAGCCTCGGGATCGTCAGAAGCCTCGGGATCGTCCGAAGCCTCGGGATCGTCAGCGGCCTCGGGATCCTCCGGGGCGCCGGTTCCGTCCGGTGCGCCGGTTCCGTCCGGGGCGCCGGTTCCGTCAGGCGTATCGGTTCCGTCAGGCGTATCGGTTCCGTCCGTGATCACGCTCTGCCGGCCGCTTTCATCCGTCAGATCGCCCGGCGTGGCCAGGGGTTCAGCCAGCGCGCAGCCTGACGCCAGGCACAGGGCCAGGATCCATGCAATGATTCGTTTCACAGCGCTGCTCCTTTCTTGCTCATGGCAGAACAACCGTGACGTTCATCCCCAGACGGACGGTCTCGTCCGCCTGAAAGTCCACGTACACGCTGTAGGCAGGCTCGCTGCCCGCCGTTTCCTCGCTCACGTAGGATATCTCGCGGATTACCCCCGCGCAGGGCTCGGTCTTGTCCTCGTTCCAGTTGAAGTAGATCAGGACCTCCTCCCCGATGCGCACGCCGGACAGCATATCCTCCGGCACGCTCATGCGGATCTGGAAGGCTTCCGGCTGATACACCGTCATCAGCACGTCCCCCGCGCTGACCTTCTGCCCGGCCTTCACCCTGACCTCCGCCACCACGCCCGCCACGTCGGCGCGCACGGTGCTGTCCGACCAGGTCTGGCCGCTGAGGACGCCTTCCACCGTCTCAAACAGCAGCTGACCCCGCTCCACCACGTCGCCGTCCTGCACGTACATCTTCAGGATGCTGCCCGTGCCGCTGATGCCCAGCGCTTCCGTCCGGGTGACCGTCCCCGTGCCGAGGCACTGGTTCGACGCGTAATCCGCCGTGCGGTAGATGTTCACCGTCTCTTCCATATACAGCTCGCCCGCGGTGGTCTGCACCGTGTAGGACGAGCCCTTCACCGCGGTGATCACGCCCCGGGCCTGATGCGTGCCGTCCTTGCTGCAGCGGATGTACACCGTCTCACCCAGGGTGACGAACTTCGTGTCCTCCGCGCTGTAGGCCTTGCTGACGCTGGCGCTGATGGTGTACTTGCTCACCGGCGCCAGATACAGAACCGTATCCTCCGCGCTGTCACCCGCCGCGGCGAACACGCCGCGGACGGTACCGTCCTCCGGCGCCAGCACCCGGGTGGCCGACAGCGTCAGGATGCCCTCGTTCACTTCCACCTGCGCGCCGGCCTTCAGCCCGATGCTCCTGACCGTCCCGCCAAAGGGCGCCGTGACGCTGACGGCCTCGCCCGCAACCACCTGCCCGTCAAACTGCTCCTCCGCCAGGGCCGCGCCCGCAAGCAGCGTCAGCCCCACCAGCATACATATCAGCCTTCTCATGGCGCGATCCCCCCTGCCGCATCATCCGTCCCGCCGGAGGACGCCTCATCCCCAGCGCCCTGCGCGGCCTCCGGTGCGTACTGCCCCCGGCCGCCCTGATGCTGGGTCTGCGATTCTCCGCCGTCCTCCGACCAGTTCCGCTCGGGACGCTGCGTGCCGCCCTCCGGCTGCTCGCCCGTCTCCGTATCGCCGTCGCCGCCCGGGGCCATCATGCCTCCCCCGGGGAACTCCATCCCCTCGGGCAGCTCCATCCCCTCAGGCAGCTCCATGCCCTCGGGCAGCTCCATCCCCTCGGGAAGCTCCATCCCCTCAGGCAGCTCCATGCCGCCGGGCAGCCCGCCGTTTTCCTGCGACCAGCTGCCCTTGTTGCCCCAGCTGCTGTCGTGGCTGCTCATGTCGTTGATGATCACCTTTTCCCCCACCAGGCGCTTGTACAGCTCCACCAGGGAGAAGCGGCTGGCGACGGTCTCCGTGCCGGTGACGGCCCAGACCTCATCGCCCTCGCTCAGGCCCGATATGATCTCCACCTTCATGCCGTCGCTCAGGCCCGTGACCACGCTGTGCTCCACATAGCCGTCGCCTTCCCGGAGCAGCACGCAGGGATTCCTGTCCTCGTCGAAGGTCAGGGCCGCCACGTCCAGCGTCAGCACGCCGGTGACCTGCTCACCCGCCATGGTCACGCTGGCGGACATGCCCGGCAGCACCTCCGCCGGGGCAATCAGCTCCGCCGTGGCCGTGTAGGACGCCACCTGACCCGTGGAGGCGGATACCCGGTCCACCCGGGCGATCTGCGTCTCGAAGTCCCTTTCCAGAGGGATGATGGTCACCGTGCAGGGCTGGCCCGCCGCCACGTTTTCCACGTCGAACTCATCCACCGACAGGGCCACCTGCAGGTTCGTCAGGTCGCAGATCTGAATCAGCTGCACGTTCTGCCACAGCCAGTCCCCGGCCGCGAAGCGCAGCTCGTTCACCACGCCGTCCAGCCCGGCTTCCAGCACCGTGCCGTTGTCCAGCTGCATCAGCTTGTCGCCCTTGCGCACCTCCTGCCCGGCGCTGACGTACAGCTCGCGGATGGTGGCCGCGCCGGTGGTGTTGGTGATGGTCTGGCTGTTCTTCACGCTGATGGTGGCGCTGAAGCTCTTCTCCGTGGCGATATCGCCCCGGGTCACGGTGAAGGCCGTATAACAGGGCGTCTCCTGATCGGTCATCATCGGCGCCAGATAATTCCACGCCAGCGCACCCGCCGCCACGATCACCGCCAGGGTCAGCACCCGCCGGAGGATCCGCCGTTTTTTTCCGGCGGGACGATTATTCCGCACGCTTATCCTTCCCTCCCGTCTCCGGACCTGACCGGCCCGGACCTTGCTTCCATGATTGACCAGCACATGATAAGCTTCCCGATTTACGGCACCGTGAAGGAAAAGTGAACGGCGCATGAACAAAGCGCCGCCCTCGCTGAAAAAATGCCGCAGGTGCGGAATCCGCGCGGTTTTCGCGCCATTGCGCAAGGTTTCACCAGGAGATAAACGCTGCCATGGGGGAAGAGAATCCGCCGGGCGGCAGCCCTTCCTGCGGACAGAAAGGGTCGCGCGGCGGCCGCGCCGGAGGGCCGAGGGACGGATCGTCCGCCGGTGCGCGGCCTCCGTCCTGCCCCGAAAAAGGGGATTCGCACCTCCGCGTTGAATAACTGTATGATGGGCCGCATCGCACGGCCCGCCATTCCCATTGTCTGAACGACGCAAGGAGCGCTTATGACGAACATCCCGCAGAAGCATATCGGCATCCTGGGCGCGGGCACCTGGGGTCTGGCCCTGGCCAGGGTGCTTTATCGCAACGGCCACCAGGTCACCGTATGGTCCGCCATCGGCAGGGAGATCGACAGCCTGTCCCAAACCCGGGTGCACCCCAACCTCCCCGGCATGGAGATCCCCCCGGAAATCCGCTTCACCAAGGATCCGCAGGAGGTCTGCCGGGACAAGAGCATCCTGCTCTTCGCGGTGCCCTCGGTGTACGTGCGGTCCACCGCGGCCACCATGCGGCCCTTTATCCCCGACGGGCAGATCATCGTGGACGTGGCCAAGGGCATCGAGCCGGATACCCTGCTGACCATGAGCGAGGTCATCCGGGACGAATTGCAGAAGGACGGGCGGCATCAGGCGGTGAAGCTGGTGGCGCTCTCCGGCCCCACCCACGCCGAGGAGGTGGCCATCGACATGCCGACCTCCATCGTCTCGGCCTGCACGGACATGGCCGTGGCCGAGGCCGTCCAGGACGTGTTCATGAACAGCTGCATGCGCACCTACACCAACACCGACGTGCTGGGGGTGGAACTGTGCGGCGCGCTGAAGAACATCGTGGCCCTGGCGGCGGGCATCTCCGCAGGCCTGGGCTACGGGGACAACGCCAAGGCCGCGCTGATCACCCGGGGCATGGCGGAAATCTCCCGCCTGGGGCTGATGATGGGCTGCGCCGAGCAGACCTTCAACGGCCTGGCGGGCATCGGCGACCTGATCGTCACCGCCACCTCCGTCCACAGCCGCAACAACCGCTGCGGCCAGCTCATCGGCCAGGGCATGCCCCCCGCGGAGGCCGTCAGGGCCGTGGGCATGGTGGTGGAGGGCGTCAACGCTTTGCCCGCCGCCGTGCAGCTGGCGGAGCGCTACCGGGTGGAAATGCCCATCGTCCAGGCCATGCACGCGGTGATTCAGGAGCAGGCCACGCCCGCGGACATCGCCCTCGCGCTGATGACCCGCGACAAGACCAGCGAGGTCAGCCAGTCGGAGATGGCGGTGCGCTTCGAGTCGGCCCTGCTGCGCAGCCGCAGCGGCGCGGTCCGCCGCCGGGTGATGGTGCAGGGACGCTTCGACCGTCTGGACAGCGGCGCCATCGACCTTCTGCGCCGGGCCCGGGCCCTGGGCGATCACCTGACCGTAGCCCTTCAGGGCCGGGACGACACCCTGCCCGAGCGGCGCGCCTGTCTGGAGGCCCTGCGCCACGTGGACGCCGTCATGGACGCGGACACCCCCGACGAGCTGCTCCAGGTCATCCGCGCCCAGCAGATCAGCGTGGTGATCGCCGATCAGCCGGAAGCCTGCGCCTTCCTGCGGGACAAGGGCGTGGAGCTCGTCACCCTGCCGGAATAATCCACACAAAGCAGCCGCCCTGCCCGATCGCGCATCAGGCAGGGCGGCTTTGGTTTGCATCGGAAGAATGCACGGCCGGCGGAATCGCCCGGGCCGAAGGCTTCCCCCTGGCCGAAGGAACGCCGCGCCATCCCCGGCAGATGCCCCGGCGCGCCTGCGCGGAGCCTTCGTGCCCCACCGACCCGCCTGCCGAAGCGACTCTCTCACCCGCCCATGAAGCGGATGACACACGCAAGGTGTGCGGCGCATCCCCCGTCCGGCGCACCCGCGCGGAGCCTTCCCGCCCCGCCGGCCTGCCGCGGGAGCGCCCCTCACCCGCCTGCGAAGCGGATGACACACGCAAGGGGTGCGGCGCATCCCCCGTCCGGTGCGTCCGCGCGGAGCCTTCGTGCTTCGCCGGCCCGCCTGCCGGGGTAACGCCCCTCACCCGCCCATGAAGCGGATGACACACGCAAGGGGTGCGGCGCATCCCCCGTACGGCGCACTTGCGCGGAGCCTTCGTGCTTCGCCGACCCGCCTGCCGCGGCAACGCCCCTCACCCGCCTGCGAAGCGGATGACACACGCAAGGGGTGCGGCGCATCCCTCGTCCAGCGCGCCTGCGCGGAGCCTTCGTGCTTCGCCGGCCCGCCTGCCGCGGTAACGCCCCTCACCCGCCCACGAAGCGGATGACACACGCAAGGGGTGCGGCGCATCCCCCGTCCGGCGCACAGGCGCGGAGCCTCCCCCCACCGACCCGCCTGCCGCAGCGACGCCCCTCACCCGCCCGCGAAGCGGATGACACACGCGAGAGGTGCGGCGCATCCCCCGTCCGGCGCGCCTGCGCGGAGCCTTCGTGCTTCGCCCCGCCGGCCTGCCGCGGCGACGCCCCTCACCCGCCCACGAAGCGGATGCACACCGGCGAGGGGAACGGCACGTCCCCGGTCTGCCGGAGCCGCCCGTCCTCCCCGATGGCGAAGATGGCGATGTTGTCCGTGTCCTGGTTGCCCACCAGCAGATACCTCCCCGACGGGTCGATGGCGAAGTTCCTGGGCGTACGCCCGCCGCAGCCCTGATGGCCCAGGAGCGTCAGCCCGCCCCCCTCCGTCACGCGGAACATGGCGATGCTGTCGTGTCCCCGGTTGGTGGCGTACAGGCAGCGGCCGTCCGGGGTCAGGTGGACGTCGGCGGCGGTGTTGGCCCCGGCGTAGCCCTCCGGCAGGGTGGAGACGCTCTCCCGGCGCGCAGGGCTTCCGCCGGTGCAGTCGTAGTGAACCACCGTGCCGTCCAGCTCGTGAATGACGTACAGATGCCTGCCGTCCGCCGAGTATTCCCCGCAGCGGGGCCCGCTGCCCGGCGCGGCGGTCAGATCGCCCGCAGGCTCCGGCGCGACGTCCTCCCCGCAGCGGTAGCAGGCCAGCCTGTCGCAGCCCAGATCCGCCGCGAAGAGCCTGCCCCGGCCGTCGAAGAGCGCGCTGTGCACATGGGGGCCCTCCTGCCGCGCCGGATGCACGCCCCGTCCCGCATGCCGCAGCAGCCTGCGCTCCGGCAGGATCCGGCCCTCAGCGTCCCGGGGGAACACCGCCAGGGAGCCGCCGGTATAATTCGCCGCCGCCAGCCAGCGTCCATCGGGGGACAGCGCCACATGGCAGGGATCCGCGCCCCCCGTGCACCAGGAGCCCTCCGGGGTGAAGCGCCCCTGCCCGTCATACCGCCACTGGCTGACGCCGCCGCCTTCCTCCCCCTGCCACCGTCCGGTTTCGTTCACCGCGAAGAGCCTGCGATGCTTTTCGTCCACGCACACAAAGGACGGATTCACCGCCGGAATCACCGTCCTGACATCGACGCTCCTTCCGTCAAAGGCGCACAGATACACCCCCTCGCCCTTGCCCTGGAAGACTTCCCCCGTGCCGAACAGCATCGGCTCGGTATACGTGCCCGCAAAAAGGATCGCCTCCATGCCCCCTGCCTCCCGATTCCCTCCGCATGTCCCCGCGGAGCAGCTTTCTCTCCCCTGGCCTTTCGACGCGGCGCGGCCGTTTCCTGCCCCGCCGGCCAAAACGCGAAGAAGCGGCCTCATCAGGGCCGCCTCTTCCGCACGCATCAGATCCTCGTGTCCGGGTCGAACTCCAGCATGAAACGCTCGCAGGCGTTGATCAGCACCGTCTCGCCGCTGTGGTAGACGCGGCTCTTCTGCCCGTCGTAGCGGGTGTGCACATGGCCGAAAAACCAGTAGCGCGGATTGTAGCGCTTCAGCACGTACTGGAAGGCCTCGAAGCCCCGGTGGGATATATGCTCCTCATCCCCGATGCCCCGCACCGGCGCGTGGGTGACCACAATGTCCACGCCCTTGTGGAGCATCAGCTGCCAGCGCAGGTGCAGGATGCGCTTCATCATCTGGCTCTCGGTGTACTGATGGGGCCCGGGGCTGTAGCGCAGGGAGCCCCCCAGCCCCATCACCCGCAGGTTGCCGATTTTCACAATCCTGTCCTCGATGCACACGCAGCCCTCGGGCGGCGTCTTTTCATAGCGGCCGTCGTGGTTGCCGTGGACGTAGTACAGCGGCGCGCGGCCCATGGTCACCAGGAAGCTCAGGTAATGGGGGTTCAGGTCGCCGCAGGAGATGATGGCATCCACGTCGTCCAGCATGCCGGGCTTGAAATATTCCCACAGGAAGGGGGATTCCTCGTCGGAGATCAGCAGCAGCTTCATGGCGCGGCCTCCGTCTCCGGGGGCAGCTGATCCCGGTAGATGCCCAGCTGACGCACCAGCGGCCGGGATGCGGGCAGCAGCTCCTCAAAGGCGGGGATGCTGCCGTCCACATTCTCGCACAGCCAGTCCATGTTCATGATTTCCTCGGGGGCGAACCAGCCTGTGCCGTCGTTGCGCACGCGGCCCTGCTGATCGCGGATCTCGCAGTGGAAGGGCGCGATGCTGCCGCCGGTCAGGCCGTCCTTGAGGATGTTGCCCAGCTGGCGCACCCCCGCGGGGAGGCTGTCGCTGAGGATCACGTCGATGACCCCGCTGTTCATGCCCCACCAGTAGTTGACCGCCTGCTCCGAGCCCTTGCCCACGGCGTCCCAGCCGCCGTTGAAGATGCTGAGGATGATCTTCTCATACAGCTTGCCCCAGTTCCAGCAGGGGGAAGCCAGGGGGGTCAGCTCGCCGCTGTCGCAGACCTGATAGGTGCCCCACTCCCAGGCGAAATGGGTTTCGCCGGCGGCGTTGTCCCGGTTGGAGATGACCGACACGCCCTCCTGCAGGAACTCCGCCACGTGATCCCCGGGCAGGCAGCTCCAGCGCAGGTCGATGCGGGCACCCGGATTGGTCATGCGGGCCCCCAGGGCAAAGGCGTTGATGCACGCCAGCGTCCCCGCGATGGGGTAATTGGCGATGTAGCCGATGCGGCCCTCCTTCGCCATGGCCCCGGCGATGGCCCCGGTGATGAACTTGCCCTCGTGCATGCGGCTGTAGTAGGTGCGCACGCCGGTATAGGGCATGGTCAGCGAGCAGTTGAGCATGCGCACGCCCGGATGATCGGCGGCCACCTTGCGGCAGGCGTCGATGAGGGGCGGCGTGGTGGTGAAGATCACCTGCGCGCCATCCTTGACCAGCTGCTCCATGACCTCGGGCGCCTCCTGGGGGCTGCACACCCGGGAGGTCACGCTGATGCGCTCGCCCATGGCCTGCTCCAGCTGCTGCCTGCCCAGCTCATGGGCGGCGGTCCAGGCGCTCTTCTGCGGATCGAAGGCATGGACGAAGGCCACGTTCAGCCGGGGCGGCCGGGCGATGCCCAGGCTCTGCAGCAGGGTTTTCTTCTCCGCCGCCTCCTGGGGGGCGGTGCTCACGGCGATGGGCGTGCCCTTGGCCAGGATGCGCAGATCCGGCCACATGGCGTTCAGCCGCTGGCTGATTTCCGCCGCGGAGCAGGTTTCCAGCTCCGCCAGGGGATAGATCTCCAGCCAGGCCAGCAGCGCGTCGCCCGCCGCCAGGGGCAGCTGCTCGGTATTCAGCTTGTCAAAGGCCCCCCGCAGCGCCCGGTAGGCCGACAGGAAATCCCGCCGTTCCTCCTCGGTCCAGCGATGCTCCGGCGCGTAGCCCAGCGCCGCCTGCAGCTTCGGGAACCCGCCCAGCCGCCGGAAGCTGACCTCGTACACCCGGCTGAGGCGGTAGAACTCCATGAATTCGTAGTAGATCTGAATCTCGATGTTGTCCGAGTACTCGGGGATCAGCCGGGTGACGATGCCCGGGATGGTCAGCGCGCCGTAGCTCTTCAGGACGCTGACGCGCTTGTTGCCCTCGGTGATGTAGAAGCGGCCCATGTACTCGTTGCAGATAATGGGATCGGTGATGCCCACGGTATCCAGATGCGCCGTGCAAAGGGCGATCCACTTCGCGCCGAACTCCGTCTCCGGATCCAGCAGGGGCATGAAATTCCCCGCGAAGGCGGATTTGCGTCCCGCGGTGGTGGTGCCCACGATCTGATCCATGGGGATGTCCACCAGCCCGATGTAGGACCTCCCCGCGCACATCTCCTCGGTAAAGACCTCGTCCAGCACCTGGGGATAGGGGTAGCTGCCCCGGATCACGCAGCTGTTGTAATACTTCAGCCCCTGCTTCAGGGCATAGTTGTACTGCAGCAGGGCATCCGATCTGCTCATGCTGTTCCTCCTTGCTGCCGCCTCCGGCGACAGGCTGACGATTTTCTCTCCCGACCATTATAACGCGCTTTGCCCGGCAGATCAAGCCTTCCCGCGATTGACGCGGCCCGCGGCCTTGCCGTATAATGATGCTGTTTCCCACCCTGATTACAGAAGGAGCATCCCATCATGCCGAACCCTTCCGCCCCCAGGGGCGATATCCGATTCAACTGTCCCGTGGCCGCCCGGTGCGGCGGCTGTCAGCTGGGCAGGCTAAGCTACCGGGAGCAGCTGGCGCTCAAGCAGCGCCGGGTGGAGGAGCTTCTGGGCGGCCTGTGCCCGGTGGAGCCCATCCTGGGCATGGACGATCCCCTGCACTACCGCAGCAAGGTGCATGCCGTGCTGGCCGTGGACAAGCGGGG
>JBJEYH010000350.1:0-114721 GCA_051886675.1 Aristaeellaceae bacterium | reverse complement strand
CCGGCGTGACCATCACCTACAACTTCGATTCCTCCGGCACCCTCAAGACCCAGATTGAGGAAGGCGCGGTCTGCGACGTGTTCGTCTCCGCCGGCCAGAAGCAGATGAACCAGCTGGATGCCGCCGACACCACCGGTGCGAACACCGCCGGCCTGGACTTTGTCCTGGAAGGCAGCCGCTGCAACCTGCTGGAGAACAAGGTGACCCTGGTGGTGCCCGAGGGCAACCCCAAGGGCATTGCGTCCTTCGACGCGCTGGCTGAGCTGCTGAAGGATGGCGACGTGTTCCTGTGCATGGGCAACAGCGACGTGCCCGTGGGCCAGTACACCCAGCTGATCCTTGCCTACTACGGCCTGGTGGAGGAAGACCTGGCCAACGCCGGCAAGATCACCTACGGCACCAACGTCAAGGAAGTCACCACCCAGGTGTCCGAGGCCTCCGTTGACTGCGGCGTGATCTACGCCACCGACGCCTTCTCCGCGGGTCTGACCATCGTGGACGCCGCCACCGCCGAAATGTGCGGCCAGATCATCTACCCCGCCGCCGTGCTGAAGACCTCCGCCAACGCCGAGGCCGCCCAGGCCTTCCTGGACTACCTCAAGGGCGAGGAGGCCTCCGCGGTGTTCGAGTCCGTGGGCTTCACCCCCGTGGTGGTGGAGGAGTAATCCCTCCCCTGTTACCCGACCGGCCGGCAGTACCCTGCCGGTCGGTTCCGTTCTATGCTGCTGCAAAGGAGGTCGAGGCCCATGAGCTGGTATCCTCTCTGGAACTCGCTGCGCATCGCCGCCATCTCCAGCGTGCTGGTGTTCTTCCTGGGCATCCTGTGCGCGTACTATGTGGCGCGGCTGCCCCGGGTGATCAAGGGCCTGCTGGACGTGGTGCTGACATTGCCCATGGTGCTGCCGCCCACGGTGTGCGGTTATTTCCTGCTGCTGCTCTTCGGCGCCAAGCGGCCCCTGGGCATGTTCCTGGCCCGGTTCGGCATCAAGTTTGTCATGACCTGGTACGGGGGCATTCTGGCCGCGCTGGTGGTGGCCTTCCCGCTGATGTACCGCACGGCCCGCGGCGCCTTCGAGAGCTTTGACAAGACCCTGGCCTATTCCGGCCAGACCCTGGGGCTGAGCAACACCTACATTTTTTGGCGGATCCGCATGCCCGCCTGCCGTCAGGGGATTCTGGCGGGGTTCGTGCTGGCCTTCGCCCGGGCGCTGGGCGAATACGGCGCCACCAGCATGCTCATCGGCTACACCCCCGGCAGAACCGCCACCATCTCCACCACGGTCTACCAGCTCTGGCGCACCAACGATGAGGAGGGCGCCATGTTCTGGGTGCTGATCAATCTGGCCATCAGCGCGGTGGTGCTGCTGGCGGTGAACCTGCTGGAGAACCGGCAGAAAAAGGTGGTGAAAGCATGAGCCTTCAGGTGGATATCGAGCGGGATCTGGGGCACTTCACCCTGCGCTCCCGCTTTGAGACCGAGGGCGGCGTCACCGGGCTGCTGGGCGCCAGCGGCTGCGGCAAGAGCTTCACCCTCAAGTGCATCGCGGGCATCGAGAAGCCCGACCGGGGCCGCATCGTCCTGGACGGCGTGACGCTCTTCGACTCCTCCCGGCACATCAACCTCAAGCCCCAGCAGCGGCATGTGGGGTATCTGTTCCAGAACTACGCCCTGTTCCCCAACATGACGGTGCGGCAGAACATCCTCTGCGGCTTGCACGGGGAGAAAAGCGCCGCCCGCCGCCGGGAAATCTGCGACGAGGTGCTGCACCTGTTCCAGCTGGAGGAGCTGGTCAACCACAAGCCCCATCAGCTGTCCGGCGGTCAGGCCCAGCGGGTGGCCCTGGCGAGGATCATGGTCAGCCGCCCCAAACTGCTCATGCTGGACGAGCCCTTCTCCGCCCTGGACAGCCATCTGCGCATGCGGCTGCAGCTGGAGCTGCTCAAGACGCTCAAGGACTTCTCCGGCGACGTGCTGATGGTCACCCACAGCCGGGACGAGGCCTATCACATGTGCGACCGCATCGCCATCATGGACCGGGGGCAGCTGTATCCGCCCCGGGATACCAAGGGGCTCTTCGCCGATCCGCAGACCGCCGTGGCCGCCACGCTCACCGGCTGCAAGAACATGGCCTCCGCCCGGAAGACGGGCGAAAACGAGCTGTTCGTGCCGGACTGGGGCGTCACGCTGACCACCGCCCTCCCCCTGCGGGACGACGTGAACGGCGTGGCCATCCGCGCCCACTACTTCAACCCGAAGGAGTCCCGCAACGCCTTCCCCGTGTGCTTCGAGGAGGACATGGAGGAGCCCTTCGAGTGGGTGATCCGCTTCCGCTACACCGGCCAGACCCCGGACAGCGAGAACATATGGTGGCGGCTGCCCAAGGAAAAATGGTCGGGCGCCATGCCCAGAACACTGGGCATTGCCCCGGTGAACGTGCTGCCCCTGTACCCGACCCTGGACGGCAGGTGACGCCTATGAACAGACTGGCCGGAATCGTGCTGGCGGCGGGGCTGTCCAGCCGCATGGGCGCGTTCAAGCCCCTGATGGAGGTGGACGGGCGCGCGATGATCCTGCGGGTTATCGACGGCATGAAGGGCGCGGGCGCGTCGCCGGTGGTGGTGGTGACGGGCCATCGCCATGAGGAGCTGGAGGCCGCGCTTGCCGGGGAAGGGGTGGAATTCGCCTTCAACCCGGACTACGCCGTCACCCAGCAGCTGGAATCCCTGCGCATCGGACTGGCGGCCATCGGGGATCGGGCGGAGCGCGTCATGATCTCCCCGGCGGACGTGCCGCTGGTGAGCCCCGGCACCATCGCCCGCCTGGCGGAAACGCCGGGGGATTTCGTGCGGCCGGTGTGGCACGGGGAGGTGGGGCATCCGGTGTTCCTGAACGCCGCCTTCATCCCCTACCTGATGACCTACGACGGCCCCGGCGGCCTTCGCGGCGCCATGGAGCGCCATCCCGCCTGCGACCTGCGCAGCGTCCCCTGCGAGGATCGCGGCACCGTGCTGGACAACGACACCCGGGCGGATTTCGACCGGCTGCTGGCCTGGCAAAGCGCCCGGAACGGCAAGCCGTAACCGATCCGATCCCGCCAAAAAAAGCAAGGCCCGCGTCATGGACGCGAGCCTTTTTCGTGCATGAACCGCTGCCGTCACCCGTCGCTGTCCGGCGCGGGGACGCAGTAGTAGGCGTTGTTGATGAACAGAATCCGCCCGGATTCCCGCAGCTCCTTCAGGGCGCGGTTGACGGTGATGCGGTTGATGCCCAGCATGTTGCTGATGAACTGCTGGGTGATTTTCATGTCGATCATGATCCAGCCCCCGGCGTAGGGCTTGCCCGCGCTCTCCGCCAGGAGAACGAACATGTTGTAGATCTTCCAGATGGCGCTGTGGTTGTAGCACTCCCGCAGCTGATCCATGGCTGAATAATACTTGCAGGCGCTGGACATGAACACCGTATCGGCGATGCCGGGATCCTCGCGCATGGCCTTTTTCAGCACGTCGGGGCGGATGCGCACCAGCTCCGTGGGGCGGGTGGTGATGAAGTGGATGTCCACATGGAACCCGGCCAGGGCGTTGGACTCCAGGAAGATGCTCCCCTGCTCGAACAGGTTGAAGATATGCTCGTTGCCATCCTCGGTCATCTCCTGGGAGATCACCTGCCCCTCCATCACCAGGTAGCAGAAGCGGCACACATCCCCGGGCGACGCCACATAGCGGTTTTCCGCCAGATAGATATGCTCCCCCAGGGGCTCCAGGCGCTCCCAGCTGCCCACATGATGAAACAGCCGCGACTGATACGCCGGCGCGGTCAGATCATTCAGTTCCTCTTCCATCATGCACTGCACCTCTGCTTCCGATGGCCATTGCCTGAAGAGAAGTATACAGGAAGCGAACCGGTTTTGCAAGCGTCAGGACGGGGATGTCGGAAAATCTTTCTTCCATAATATATCGGCACAGACGGATCCCCCCGGCACCGAAGCCGTCCGGGGGGATCCTGCGCGGGGTCACAGCACGGGAATCTCCGGCTGCTTCACGCCGCCTGCGCGCAGCACGGCGTTGTAGATCACATCCTTGGCCATGAAAACCTTGTACTCGTTGCAGCGCATGGGGGTGGCGTCCCGCAGGGCGATTTCGCCAGCCTCCCGGGCCGTTTCCACGGTCAGCCTTCTGCCCAGCAGATAGCTTTCCACCTCCGGCAGCGCCCGCGGCACAGGCGCCACGCCGCCGAATACCAGCCGCGCGTCGGTCACCACGCCGCTTTCGTCCGTCACGATCCGGCTGGCCAGGGACACCAGCGCGAAGTCGATGGCGTCGCGGACGCGGCGCTTGTCGTAGTGCATCTCGCCCGCCGCCTTGGGCACGCGGATCTCCGTCACCAGCTCGCCGAGGTGCAGCACCTGCTGCACCGTCAGCCGGGTGGTGAACAGCTCCCGGGCGGAGATCACCCGCTCGGTGGTGCGGATTTCCGCGTCCAGCATCACCAGCACCGGGGTCAGGTCGGAGGCGTTCACGGCGTAGCAGGCGCAGTTCAGGCAGCGCTCCGCTTCCGCCCGGGCCGTGTCCGCGTCCAGGGAGGCCCGGTCCTCTCCGGTGAGGGTGCGCTCCGCCGCGGGCTTCTCAGGCAGCCTGTGCTGACGGGTTTCCTCCACGCCCTCCACGTCGAAGTGGGTGAATTGGCTCTTCGCTTCCGGTTCCGCGGGAGCGACGCCCAGGTCGCGGTTCATGCTGGCCGCCGCCGACCGGCCTGCGCGGATGGCGCGAATGGCCAGGTTGGGGCCGGTGACCACGTCGCCGCCGGCGTAGTAGCCCTGCTCCCGGGTGCGGCCGGATTCCGCGTCCGCGTCGATCAGACCCCGGGCGGTCTTCAGCTGCGCCCCCAGCCTGTCGCCCAGGAAGCCCACGTCCACCTTCTGGCCCGTGGCCAGGACGATGAAGTCCGAGGGCAGCACCATGGTATCCGTCTCGTCATAGGTGGGGTTGAAGCGGCCGCTTTCGTCCCGCACGGACAGGCAGCGCTTGGCCTCCAGACCGGTCACGCGGCCGTTTTCGTCCGTCACGACCCTGCCAAGACCCCAGCCGTTGTGCAGCTCCACGCCCTCCTCCTCGGCCATGAGGATCTCGTCCTCCGAGGCGGGCATTTCCTTCCGCTGCTCCAGGCACACCAGGCGCACCTTCCTCGCGCCCAGCCGGCGGGCCGTCAGCGCCACGTCCATGGCCACGTTGCCGCCGCCGCACACCAGCACTTCCTCGCCGATGGCCTTGTGCAGGTAGGTGTTGACCTCCTCCAGGAAGTTCAGGCCGAAGCTGGTCAGCTTCTCGCCGTCCAGGCCCAGGACGGGCTGGCTCCACGCGCCGGTGCCGAAGTACACCGCGTCCACCCCGGCGCGGATCTCCTCCACCGTCACGTCCTGACCCACCCGGGTGTTCATCACGAACCGGACGCCCATGCCCTCCAGGGCCTCGCAGTAGGCGTCCACGATGTCCTTGGGCAGGCGGTAGTGCGGAATGCCGTAGCGCAGCACGCCGCCGGGCTTCTCGTGGGCGTCGTAGACGGTGACCTCATGCCCGGCCCTGCGCAGGTAGAAGGCGGCGGTCAGGCCGCCGGGGCCCGCGCCGATGACGGCGGTCTTCTTCCCGGTGAGGACTTCGGGCGCGGCGTAGTACACGTCCCGGTGGGCCAGGATGTAGTCGCCCAGGCTCCGCTCCACCGCCGGGATGTTCACCGATTCGCCGTAGACCCGCTGGTTGCACTTGTCCACGCACAGGTGGGGACAGATGCGGCTGGTCATCATGGGCATGGGGTTGTAGCGCATGAAAATCCTCGCCGCGCCGTCCCAGTCGCCCTCGCGGATGCGGGCCATGTAGCCGGCGATGTTGGTGCCGGCGGGGCAGGCGTGCTGGCAGGAGGAGCAGACCCCGGTGCTCATGCCGCCGAAGATGGAATGGTAGCGGTTCTCACCGGCGATGGCGTAGCAGGTTTCCCCGCCCTTGCGGCGGCAGTTCAGCCGTCCGCCGATGGAATCAGGGTAGCGGTAGTACCAGCAGCGCACGTCCTGGCAGACGTTGCCGCCGATGGTGGCCGTGGTGCGGATGATGGGCGAAGCCACGGAATAGGCCGCCTCCCCCACGGCGGGGGCATACTTTTTCACCAGCGGATCATCCGCCACATGCCGGAGCGTGGTGCCCGCGCCGATGGCGATGCAGTCGCCCTCGTCCCGCACGTAGTCCGAGCCGGGAATGTTCTTGATGCTCACCACGGCCTCGGGATAGGTCAGCAGCAGGCGATCCTTGTAGGTGCCCAGCAGGTCGGTGCCGCCGGCGATGGGATCGATCTTCCCCGCGCCCTCCCGGACGATCCGGCTGGCCTCCTCATAGCTGCCCGCGGAAATATGGTCAAACTTCTTCATGCTTGCACCGCCTTACTTGATCTTGCCCATGGCCCGCAGCACGACCGTGGGCGAGCAGGGGTATTCGGTAATCTCATGGCCGATGGCGTTGGACACGGCCATCAGGATGGCCGCGGGCGCGGGAGACGGCGTGATCTCGCCGAAGCCCACCGCGTGGAAGGCCTCGGTATCCCATTCGCTCTCCAGCAGCACCGTGTCGAAGCGGGGGAAGTTGTTGAACGTGCGCCACTTGTAGTCGATCATGTTGCCGGTCATGAAGCGGCCCAGCTTCCTGTCCATGACCATCTCCTCGAACAGGCCGGTATCGCCGCCCGCCGAGCCGAAGGAGCCCTCCGCCTGCATGCGGATGTTGATCGGGTCGATGATCTGGCCCACGTCGGAGCCCTCCAGCGCGCGGATGAGCTTCGCCTCGCCGGTCTCCAGGTTGACGCACACCTCCGCCAGATACAGGGCAAAGTTGGGCTTGTCGAAGTTCTGCTGGTACTTGGCAGAGCCGGTGATGGTCATCTCGGGCGTGCCGGTGATGGCGATCCATGGCAGACGGCGCTGGGGATGGCGGACGGAGAAGACCATGAAGTCCTCCGTGTCCAGCTCGTCCACGTTGATGTTCAGCTTGACCGAGGCCATCTCCAGGAGCTTGCGGCGGGCGTCCTTGGCGGCGCGCACGGCGGTGGTGCCCATGGTGATGGTGCCGCGGGAGCCGATCATGCCCGCGTCGTAGCCGGTGCCGTGGGTGTCGGGATCCACCACCTGCACGCCGTCCAGGGGAACCTTCATGACCTCGGCCACCATCTTCTGCACGGCGAAGCGCTGGGCGCCGCCGGTTTCGCCCACGCACAATTCCAGCGTCACCGAGCCGAAGGGATGCAGCTTGACCATGCCCTCGGTGGGATCCTCGCCGATGTCCGCGTTGCCGTGGACGCCCACGCCCACGCCGATGGCGTAGCGGCCGTCGGGGCTGACCCAGGTGGGGGTTTCCCAGCCCTTCCACTTGTCCTTCCAGCCGAAGGCCTTCGCGCTCTCCTCAAAGGCGCGGGTGTAGTCCACGGAATGAACCTCCCACCAGAGGTTGTCGCGCCAGATGTAGCGGTCGCCGTCCCGGACGAAGTTCTTCTTGAACACCTCCAGGGGATCCATCTTCGCCGCGCGGATGGCGGAGCAGACCATGGGCACCAGCACGCTCTTGCACTCCTGCCCGCCGAAGCCGCGGATGGGCGCCTGGGAGGAATGGTTGGTGGCCACCAGCTTGGTATCCAGGGCCCAGTGCTTGCACTTGCCCAGGAAGGCCTGGCACTCGCCCAGGCCCACGGCAGTCATGGCCTGGGCATAGGTGGAGGACATGCCGGAATCCGTGTACCACATGCCTTCCACGGCGTTGATGATGCCGTCCTCGGTCATGCCCACGGTGCCGCGGATGCGGCTGCCCTGGCGCAGCTCGTAGGAGAGCAGATGCTCGGTGCGGTCCATGATGAACTTGACCGTGCGGCCGGTCATCTTGCTCATGAGGACGGCCTGGAGGATCATGTGGGGAATCAGCTGCTTGGAGCCGTAGGAGCCGCCGGCCTGGCAGGCGATGACGCGCACCGCCACCCCGGGGATGGAGGCCTCGGTGTTGAACTTCTGCAGGTGGGGTGCGCCGCCGTTGTACCAGACGGTGACGGCATGGGGGCCCGTCCACTGGGCGATGCACCCGGGGCTCTCCGGGGGCAGGGGGTGGGCCATGTTCTCATAGCGCATGTAGTTGGAGGCCACGTACTTCGATTCCTTGAAGCCCTCCTTCGGGTCGCCCACGAAGATCTGGTTGAAGGGCTCCTCGGAGAAGGGGGTGACCTTGGGGATCTCGTTGCCGGGGTATTCGGGATACAGCTGGGGTGCGCCGGGCTTGAGGGCCTCCTCGCAGTCCAGCACGAAGGGCAGCTCCTCGTACTCCACCTCGATCAGGTCGAGGGCCTCGTCGGCAATCTCGATGGTTTCCGCCGCCACCAGGGCCACGCTGTCCCCCACGAAGCGCAGATGCTGGTCCAGCACCCGGCGATGGTTGGGCAGACCGCACTTCCAGTCGGGGGCCTCCTTGTAGGTGCATACGCCCACCACCCCCGGCAGCGCCCGGGCCTTGTCCACGTTGATGCTCCTGATCATGCAGTTGGGATACGGGCTGCGCAGCACCCGCAGAATCAGCATCCCCGGCATGACCAGGTCGTCAATGAAGCGCCGCCGGCCGGTTACCAGATCATCGGCGTCGGCGCGGTTGCCGTGCTTGCCGATGTAGCGGTAGTTGTGCTGGCTGACCTTGACGTCCTTTTTCATTTCCTCAAACATCACTGTCCGCCTCCCCGTTCATTTTGCGGATGAAGGCCATCACCGTGCGGATCACCTGATAATGGCTGATGCACCGGCAGTAGTTGCCGGAGAGCGCCTCGGTCAGCTCCGCCTCGGTGGGATGGGGGTTGCGCATGAGCAGCGCCTGGGTGCTCATGATGATGCCCGGCGTACAGTATCCGCACTGGAAGGCGGAATTGTCCGCAAAGGCCCGCTGCAGGGGGCTCAGCTCCCCGGTCACCGGATCGCACAGGCCCTCCAGGGTCGTGACGGACTTGCCGTCGCAGTCCGCCGTCAGCACCATGCAGGAGGCCACCGCCTCCCCGTCGAGAATCACCGTGCAGCAGCCGCAGGCTCCGTGCTCGCAGCTGCGCTTGGCCGCCGTCAGACCCAGCTTGTCCCTGAGCGTATCCAGCAGCGTTTCCGAGGGCGACACGCACCCGTCGTCATCACTGATGAGGAACTTGCGCAGCTTGCCGTTGACGGTGATGCAAACCCGCTTGATCGCCTCCGTCATCCTGTCATCAACCCCTTCTCTTGTGAACGGGCCGCGGGGCCCGCAGAATACCCTGATTGTAGCAGTTTTTTCCCGGCAGCGTAATTAATCATGCTAACTGTGTAGCCCAGACTACTGCCGCCCTCCTTCCCCCGGATTCGCGGCATTTTTCGGTTGACAGGCCCCGGCGCAAACGTTATAATTGGTGATAAGAAGAGACTTGCATCCCCGCAAGCACCCCGGAACAAGACAACTGAAAAGGAGAGACGATCCATGAAGAAACTGCTTGCATTGCTGCTGGCCTGCGCGATGATCCTTGGCTGCGTGGGGCTCGCCTCCGCCGAGATCGACCCCGAGCTGATCAAGGCCGCCCAGGAGGAGGGCGAGCTGGTGGTCTACGGTTCCTGCGAGGAGCCCTATCTGGCCGCCGCCGCCAAGCACTTTGAGGAGCTGTACGGCATCAAGACCTATTACCAGCGCCTGTCCACGGGCGAGGTGCAGGCCAAGATCACCGAGGAAGCCGGCAATCCCTCCGGCGACGTGTGGTTCGGCGGCACCACCGATCCCTACAACGAGAGCGCCAAGGCCGGTCTGCTGATGGCCTACGAGGCTGTCAACGCCGCCGATCTGGCCTCCCCCATGTACCGTGACGCCGACGGCTACTGGTACGGCATCTACAAGGGCATCCTGGGCTTCATGGTCAACACCGAGGAGCTGCAGCGCCTGGGCCTGGAAGCGCCCCAGGGCTGGGACGATCTGCTCAAGCCCGAGTATCAGGGCCTGATGTGGCTGTCCAACCCCAACACCGCCGGCACCGCCAAGCTGGTCATCAACACCCTGGTGCAGCTCAAGGGCCATGACGAGGCCATGCAGTACTTCGTGGAGCTGGACAAGAACATCGCCCAGTACACCAAGTCCGGCTCCGGCCCCTCCAAGAAGGTCGGCATCGGCGAGTGCGTCATCGGCATCGGCTTCCTGCATGACGGCATCACCCAGATCCTTTCCGGCTATGACAACATCGCCCTGATCATCCCCAGCGAGGGCACCAGCTTTGAAATCGGCGCCACCGCCATCTTCGAGGGCTGCGCGCATCCCAACGCCGCCAAGCTGTGGATCGAATACGCCCTGTCTCCCGAGTGCGTGGAGCTGGCTGACGACGCCGAGAGCTATCAGTTCCTGGTGATCAATTCCGCCCAGCAGCCCGCGGCCGTGGAGCCCTTCGGCCTGGATCCCAACAACGTGATCGACTATGACTTCGAGGACGCCAAGAACAACACCACCCAGTATGTGGCGGACTTCTTCGACGCCCTGGGCGCCGCCGCGGACGACCGTTTCAAGACCGAGTAAAGCCAATTCATCAGCCTGCGCAGACCGGGGGGGACGGGTGACAGAACCCGCCCCCCTCTCTGTATCAATCGGCGTATCCGGCGCGGTGATTCCGCGGCGCCGGAGAGGAAATCTGGAAAAAGGGGTAAACGCCCATGAAAAAACGCCAAAGCGCGGCGCTGGAACGCAGGAAGTTCTTCGCCGATCCGGTGCTGGTGGCGACCATCGCCCTGCTGATTGTGCTGCTGACGCTGTTCATCCTCTACCCGCTGGCCATGCTGCTGCTGGACAGCATCTATGTGCGCAACACCAACCTGATCCCCCTGGAGACGGTGCTGTCCGGCGAGGCGGAGCTGTCCGTGAAGGAGAAGAACGGCGAGACCCTCGTGCGCCTCGTGAACAACAAGGGCAAGGCCGTCGACGTCTCCCTGGAGGAGCTGACCGGGGCCTACGGCTTCCTCTTCGCCCAGAACGGCCGCGTGCTCAGGGAGGGCGAGGAGGTTGATCCCGCCGCCGCTTATGTCAAGGTGCAGGACAACCACGTCACCTTCGACGCCTTCCCCCGCATCTTCAGGGACTACACCTTCAACCGCGCCTTCTACAACACGCTGCTGCTGGGCATGATCACCAGCTTCGGCGCGGTGGTGATCGGCCTGCTGTTCGCGTATGTGGACTGCTATGTGGACGTGCGCTCAAGGGTGGTGCGCAGGATGTTCGGCGTGGTGTCCACGCTGCCGGTGGTATCGCCGCCCTTTGTGCTGTCGCTGTCGATGATCCTGCTCTTCGGCCGCGGGGGTCTCATCACCCGGCAGATCCTGGGCATCTATGACAGCAACGTCTACGGGCTGTGGGGCATCGCCATCGTGCAGATCCTGACGTTCTTCCCGGTGTGCTACATGATGCTCAAGGGCCTGCTGAAGAACATCGACCCCTCCATGGAGGAGGCCGCCCGGAACATGGGCGCCGGCCGGATGAAGGTCTTCACCACCGTGACCCTGCCGCTGATGCTGCCGGGCCTGGGCAACGCGTTCCTGGTGACGTTCATCGAGTCGGTGGCGGACTTCGCCAACCCCATGATGATCGGCGGCAGCTACGATACCCTGGCCACCACCATCTACCTGCGCATCACCGGCGGCAGCTACGATACCAACGGCGCGGCGGCCATGGCCGTGGTGCTGCTGGGCATCACGCTGGTGCTGTTCCTGATCCAGAAGTACTACCTGGAGGCCAAGACCGCCGCCACCCTCACCGGCAAGGCCAGCCGCGCCCGCGCGCCGATTGCCGACCGGAGCGTGCGCATCCCGCTGACGGTGATCTGCTCGGCGCTGTCGGCCTTCGTGATCCTGATGTACATCGCCATTCCCTTCGGCGCGCTGTTCAAGCTCTGGGGCCGCGACTACAGCCTGAGCCTGAAGTGGTTCCAGCAGCTCTTCCGGGACGACGGCTTCAAGGCCTTCAAGGATTCGCTGGTGCTCTCGCTCATCGCCTCCCCCATCACGGCGCTTCTGTCCATGATCATCTCCTACCTGGTGGTGAAGAAGAAGTTCCGCGCCAAGGGCTTCATCGAGTTCGTGTCCATGCTGGCCATGGCGGTGCCCGGCACGGTGCTGGGCGTGGGCTTCATCCGGGGCTTCGCGGGCGGCATCTTCCGCACGGGGCTGATGCAGGGCATCTATGGTACGGGCATCATCCTGGTGATCGTGTTCGTGGTGCGCTCGCTGCCGGTGGGTACCCGCAGCGGCATTTCCGCCCTTAGGCAGATTGACAAGTCCATCGAGGAATCCGCCTACGACCTGGGCGCGGGCAGCGCGAAGGTGTTCACCTCCGTGACGCTTCCGCTGATCAAGGATTCCTTCCTCAGCGGCCTGGTGACCACCTTCGTGCGCTCCATCACCGCCATCAGCGCGGTGATCCTGCTGGTGACGCCCCGCTACCTGCTCATCACCTGCCGCATCAACGAGTTCGCGGAAAAGGGCGCCTACGGCGTGGCCTGCGCCTACGCCACGATCCTGATTGTGATTGTCTACGCGGCCATCGTGCTGATGAACTTCGTCATCAGCCGCTTTGGCTCCAGCAAACAGACGCGGATAAAGGAGGATGCCTGATATGGCCGGCAAAGAGAAGAAGGGCGTGCGCCTGGAGCATATTTCCAAGATTTACAAGGATCCGAAAACCGGCAAGGATTTCTACGCCGTCAACGACGTATCCCTGGACATCGCCCTGGGAAGCTTCGTGACGCTGCTGGGCCCCTCCGGCTGCGGCAAGACCACCACCCTCCGGATGATCGCGGGCTTCGAGAGCCCCGACGCGGGCGAAATCTATCTGGGCAGCGAGGCCATCAACGCCCTGACCCCCAACAAGCGCGACACCGCCATGGTGTTCCAGAGCTACGCGCTGTTCCCCCACTACAACGTGTACGACAACGTGGCCTACGGCCTGAAGCTGCGCAAGGTGCCCAAGGCGGAGATGAACGAGCGCATCGAGCGCATCCTCGCACTGGTGGAGCTGACCGGCATGGAGAGCCGCATGACCAACCAGCTCTCCGGCGGCCAGCAGCAGCGCGTGGCCCTGGCCCGGGCCATGGTGGTGGAGCCCAGCGTGCTGCTCTTCGACGAGCCGCTGTCCAACCTGGACGCGAAGCTGCGCGTGTCCATGCGCACGGAGATCCGCCGCATCCAGCAGACCCTGGGCATCACCGCCGTGTACGTCACCCACGACCAGGCGGAGGCCATGGCCATCTCGGACAACATCATCGTCATGAACAAGGGCGTGGTGGCCCAGATGGGCACGCCGGAGGAAATCTACCACCACCCGAAGAGCGAGTTCGTGGCGGACTTCATCGGCGAGGTGAACTTCCTCACCGGCGAGATCACCCGTACCGACGGCGAAGCATGCACCCTGTCCATCGAGGGACATCCCGTGCAGGTGCCCAACCCCGAGGGCTTCCCCGTGGGCAAGCAGTGCAAGGTGGTGCTGCGTCCCGAGGCGGGCATCCTGGCTGACAGCGGCGCGCTGCCCTGCCGGGTGGTGCTGTCCTGCTTCATGGGCGCGTACCAGAACTATCACCTGATGGTGGGCGACACCCTGGTCAAGCTGGCCGACTACTGCCCGGCAGGCCGCAAGGTCTACCGCGTGGGCGACACGGCGTACCTGTCCTTCCGGGAGGGCTGCGTGCACATGCTGTAACCGCGCTCCCGTACCCGGCGCACGAGCGTCTGCGGCATCCCCTCGCCGCAGGCGCCTGTGCTTTTTTGGGGGCGGCGTCTCCTGATGAACATGCTTTGTTCACGAAGCCTTCACCCGCCGTTTATGGTAACTCTCACTTCCTGTGATACAATCATCCTATCATCCGGCACAGACGCCGGTAGCAGGAGGAATGGAAGCATGAAATGGCGCATGATATCCCTCTGGATAGCGCTGATGCTGCTCATAACCGCGGCCGTCCCCGCCCTGGCGGAGGATACCGCTATCCCCGCCGCGCTGACCGCTGAGGATCAGTTCACCAACGGGGACATGACATCCGTCAATCCCGAGGAAGCCACACCCATCGTCCTTGGCGACAGGCTGTCCGACGAAGGCACGGGCTATCTGCTGGAAGGCGGCGTGCTGATCATCACCAGCGGCGGCAGCTATCTGCTGTCGGGCGAGGTGCAGGACGGGCAGATCCTGGTCAGCGCCAGCGAGGACGACAAGGTGCGTCTGCTGCTCAACGGCCTGACCCTGAACGCTGACAGCTGCGCTGCCATCGAGGTTGCGCAGGCGGACAAGGTGTTCATCACCACGGTGGAGGGCAGCGAGAACGTGCTGACCGTCACGGGCGCGCCCGACACCTACGGCGACGCGGACGCGGCGGTGTGGGCGGACTGCACCATGACCATCGGCGGCAGCGGCTCGCTGCAGGTCAGCTGCCCCGAGGGGCATGGCGTGAAATCCACCGATTCGCTGAAGATCACCGGCGGCACGCTGAGCGTTGAGGCCGGCAAGCGCGGCCTGAGCGGCAAGGACAGCGTCCGCATTGCGGGGGGCGACATCACCGTTGTCAGCGGGACGGACGGCATTCGTTCCACCCGGGAGGACGAGGGCAAGGAAGGCTACATCTACATCAGCGGCGGCACGCTGCAGGTGACCTCCCAGGGCGACGGCTTCTCCGCCGAGGGCCTGATCCAGGTGGACGGCGGCACGATCTCCGTCCGCGCCGGGGAGCGCAGCGAAATCTCCGCCTCCTCCGGCTTTGGCGAGCGGCGGAACTGGTCCGACGCGGATTCCGACGACAGCTCCCCCTCCCAGAAGGGCCTGAAGGCTGACAGCATCCTGATCCGCGGCGGCACGCTCGTCCTGGACACCGCGGACGATGGCCTGCATACCGCCTCCTGCCTGTATGTCTCGGGCGGCGACATCACCATTGCCTCCGGCGATGACGCCCTTCACTCGGACAATCAGGTCATCATCAGCGGCGGACGGCTGGAAATCACCGCCTGCTATGAGGGCATCGAGGGCAGCTTCATCCTCATCGAGGGCGGCAGCATCGACCTCACCTCCACCGACGATGGTCTTAACGCATCGGGCAGCACAGGCAGCTCCGCCTTCGGGCGGGGCTTCTCTGCCCAGGGCGATACCGGCGTATCGCTGAACATCAGCGGCGGCGAGATCGTCATCACCGCCCAGGGCGACGGCATTGATTCCAACGGCTCCCTGACCATGAGCGGCGGCACGGTCTACATCTGCGGCACGTCCCGCACGGCGGAGGTGCCCATCGACTACAACGGCTCCGGCATCATCACCGGCGGGACGCTGATCGCCGTCGGCTCCACCAGCCACATGCTGCAGAGCTTCGACAGCGCCTCCACCCAGCCCGTCACCGTGGCTATGCTGGAGACCGCCCATGCCGGCGGCGAGGCCGTCACCCTGTCGGACAGCGCGGGCAATCCGCTGGTCACCTTCACTCCTGCGGAGAGCTATCAGCTGGTGATCGTCAGCTGCCCCGGCCTGGCCGACGGCGACAGCTGCACCCTGACGGCCGGCAGTGAAGTCCGCGCGATGACCATCGGCAGCGGCAGCGCCACGGCGGGCGGCAGCTTTGGCCGCGGCGGCTTCGGGAAGGGCGGCTCCAACCGGGGCGGCAGGGGCGGCTACACCGTGGAGGAGCTTCCGTCCGACGTGCCCGAGGAGGACGCGACCTCCCCGGAGGACGGCGATACCTCCCTGTAAGGAAGGCCCCGTGACTGATTGACATTCCCGGCCCGCTCTGCTATCATGAGGATACTGATACATCTGATGATCACAGGGGGCTTGCACAACCATGAGAAGGCTGATTGACGTTCACGCGCATGTGGTGGAGAATCTCCACGGCTTTTCCCGGGGAGGCGAACTGAGGGCCGTGGGCGGCGGCATGGCCCGCTGGGCGGACGGCAACGAGTTCCCGCTGTTTCCCCCGGAGCTGGGCGAAAGGGACGTGACCTACGACCGGCTGCACGCCTTCCTGCAGGAGAAGGGCGTGGAGAAGGCTGTGCTGCTGCAGGGCAGCTTCTATGGCTTCCAGAACGAGTACACCCTGGAGGCGGCCCGGGCCTGGCCGGACATGTTCCTGCCCACCTTCACCTTTGATCCCTTCGCGGGCAACCGGGAGAAGATCTTCGACCGGTTCTTCGTCAAGGAAGGCGTGAAGACGGTCAAGTTCGAGGTCAGCTCCGACGGGGGCATCATGAGCTACCATGAGCCCTTCCGCCTGAACGGCCCCCGCTTCCTGCCCATCGCCCAGGCCATTGCCGAGGGCGGCGGCACCCTGGTTCTGGACATCGGCACCCAGCCCAACGAGAGCTTCCAGCCGGATGCCGTGGCCGATCTGGCTGCCCGTTTCCCCCGGATGCACGTGATCGTCTGCCATCTGACCGCGCCCCGCCTGGGCGAGGAGGAAGGCCTTGTCCGCGCGCTGCAGGCCATGAAGGCGGAGAACATCTGGTTCGACCTGTCCGCCGTGCCCTGGAAGACCAAGCCGGAGGTGTTCCCCTACCCCACCGCCTGCCGCTACATCGGCCTGGCGAAGGAGATTGTGGGCCATCGGAAGCTGATGTGGGGCAGCGATCTGCCCTCGCCCCTGACCCGGGACAGCTACGAGAACCTCTGCCGCTACCTGGACAATGGCGTGCTCTTCACCCCGGACGAGCTGGAGGACGTCTACTGGCGCAACGCCCTGGAGGCCTTCCCCTTCCCGCAGGCATGATGCCAGTCTCCTCCCGTGGCGCGCGCCCGAAGCGGCGTCCAGCCCATGCCAACAAAGGCCGTTCTGCCGGATTTCGGCGGAGCGGCCTTTTTGTCCGCGGCATTGTCAGGCGCAGCGCCAACGGGAACCCCGGGGCTGCCTGGCGCCCTGCCGCGCGGGAGCGTCGGCGTCCCTTCGGCTGCGTCCTGTGCGCCGCCTTTCCCCCCATGCCAACAGGGGAGGCTTCTGTCCCGCCCCTGCTCACCCGATTGACTTTCCACCCTTTCCCTGCTACAATGCTTCCGGATTGACCCCATGTACGCACGAAACGGAGGTGACGCCATGGACAGGGACCTGACCCGGGGGCCGGTGATGCGCTCCATGCTGCTCTTCGCCCTGCCCATGGTGCTGGGCAATCTGCTGCAGCAGTGCTACAACATCGCCGATACGCTGATTGTGGGCCGCTTTCTCGGGAAAAACGCGCTGGCGGCGGTGGGCTCCTCCTTTACGCTGATGACCTTCCTGACCTCCATCCTGCTGGGACTGTGCATGGGCAGCGGCGCGCTGCTGGCCATCCGCTTCGGCCAGCGGGATGAGGACGGCATGCGGGATACGCTGACGGCCTCCTTCGTGCTGATTGCCGCCGCGACCCTGCTGCTGAGCCTCGCCGCCTTCGCCGCGCTGGATCTGATCCGCGTCTTTCTCCGGGTGCCGGAGGAGGTGTGGCCGCCCATGCGCGAGTATCTTGCGGTGATCTTCACGGGCATTGCCGCCACCTTCCTGTACAATTACTTTGCCTCCTACCTGCGGGCGGTGGGCAATTCCGTGGTGCCGCTGCTTTTCCTGGCCCTCTCCGCGGCGGTGAACATCGCGCTGGATCTGTGGTTCGTGCTGGGCCTGAAGCGCGGTGTCAGGGGCGCGGCGGAGGCCACGGTCATCGCCCAGTACGTCTCCGGCGCGGGCATTGCGGTCTACGCCTGGATCCGGTATCCGCAGGTGCAGTGCCTGCGGAACCTCCGGGTGCGCAGGGGCTGCGTGCGGGAGGTGGCCAGCTTCTCGATCCTGACGTGCGTGCAGCAGTCCGTGATGAACCTGGGCATCCTGATGGTGCAGGGGCTGGTCAACAGCTTCGGCGCGACGGTGATGGCCGCCTTCGCCGCTGCCGTCAAGATCGACGCCTTCGCCTACATGCCCGTGCAGGACTTCGGCAACGCCTTCTCCACCTTCATCGCGCAGAACTACGGCGCGCGGAAGAAGGAGCGCATTCAGGCCGGACTGAAGGGCGCCGTCGCCGCGTCCGCAGCCTTCAGCGTGGCGGTATCGCTGCTGGTGTGCCTGTTCGCCCGGCCGCTGATGGGCCTGTTCGTGGAGGCCGGCGAGGATGCCATCATCGCTGAGGGCGTGCGGTACCTGCGCATCGAGGGCGCCTTCTACATCGGCATCGGATGCCTGTTCCTGCTCTATGGTCTGTATCGCGCCCTGGGCAAACCCGGCATGAGCGTCGTGCTGACGGTGATCTCCCTGGGTACCCGGGTGGCGCTGGCCTATATCCTGTCGGCCATTCCGGCCATTGGCGTCACGGGCATCTGGTGGTCGGTGCCCATCGGCTGGTTCCTGGCGGACGCGACCGGCTTCCTGTACTACCTGCTGCGCAGGGATCGCCTCCTGGCCCGGCTGTGACTTGTTGCGCCCCTGGGCCCCGGTGTGTGCCGGGGCGTTTTGCGTGACGCGCCGGCTCCTCGGCATGCAGGCGTCAGGAGCACCCTACGCATGGTCATGCCTGCAGCAAAACGGCCCTCCGCCGCGGAACGTTCCTTCCGCGGCGGAGGGCCTGTTTGATTCCCGGATGCGTTGCCGGCCTTTGCGTCAGCAGCTCCGCTTCACCCGCGCCACCACGAAGCTGTCGTGCGGAACCGGCAGCCTGCCGTCATAGGCGACAGTCTCCGTGCGGGTGCTGACCTTCTCGGGCGCGTCAGGCGTGTTGTAGCTGCTGAGCCCCTCCGCACAGGCAAGGGTCTGCAGCGTCATGGCGTTCGCCATCCGCCACTGCTCAGGCACAACCAGGTCGATCGCCTGATCCGCTGCGCTGTGGTTCACGGCCTTGATGATGATCTCGTCCGTGCGCTCATCCAGGCTGACGTTCACATACAGCTGCGCCTGCTCCAGCGTCTTGTCCTGACCGTGCATGGGAACCGTCACCGTGCCCATGTTCTCGCCGTACATTTTCTGGACGTAGTAGCTGGGCGTGCCGTAGGCCTTCTCCTCATCGAACCAGATCATGTCCGGCGACCACTGGGCATAGCCGACGCGGGCCAGCAGCGGCGCGTAGGACGCCAGCACCACCACGTCCGCGTTGCGCTCCACGCCGGTCAGGAACGCGGCCTCCGCCAGCGCGCCCTCCAGGTTGTTGGACTCGGGCATATTCATGCCATGGGCGGGATGCGCCGCGTACTCGCCGGAGAACACCTTCACGTTGCGGGGATAGTCATCGTAGAAGTGCACGTGGTCGTAGAACCAGCCCGGCTTCACATAATAGTGCTCGTCCACGGCATAGCAGAAGCCTTCCCTGCGGGGGCATTCCTTCTTGTAGAAGTTCCACGCGGCCCTGTAGCGTTCGGAGGTGATGTCCGGGCCGGCGGAACCGATGAGCTTCATGTCGGGATACGCCGCGTGAATGGCCTGCTCGAAGGCCGTATACCGGGCGAAGAAGTCGATTTTGTCCGTCTGCCACTGCTCGTTGCCGATGCCCATCATCGTCAGGCCGAAGGGCGCGGGATGACCCATCTGCGCGCGCAGGCTGCCCCAGCGGCTGTCCGCCGGGCCGTTGGCGAACTCGATCAGATCCAGCGCGTCCTGGATGAACTCGTCGAATTCCGGGGTGCCCATCTCCACCAGCTCGTAGGACTGGTACTGGCAGGCAAGGCCCACATTGACCACCGGCAGCGGCTGTGCGCCGATCATTTCGCACAGCAGGAAGTACTCGTAGAAGCCGATGCCCAGGGACTGGTTGTAGTGGGCATACTGGGTGTGCCAGTTGTGCTCGGCCTTGGTGTCGTGAACGGCCCAGCGGTTGAAGTTGTTCCTGCGGCCCTCGGGCGCGCCGACGCTCTCCTTCCAGCGGTAGCGGTTGTCCAGCGTGTTGCCCTCGATGATGCACCCGCCCGGGAAGCGCAGGAAGCCCGGATGCAGCCCCTTGAGCAGCTCGAACAGATCCCTGCGGAACACGCCTGCCACGGCGTCGGCGGGCATCATGGAGATGAAGTCGAACTCCACCACGCCGGGCTGATCCAGCGTCATGACGAACCTGGCGCCGGATACGGTCTCCTGCGCCTCCAGGGTAAGATCGTAGCGGATCCACTTCTGCCAGGTCTTCTCCGGCACATGGACGCACTGAACCCGACCCTGGGCGAGCACCTGCCGATCCTTTTCCACGGACACCGTCAGGTCGCCCGCGTATTTCACCATCCGGGCGTAGAAGGAGACCCGGTACGTCATGCCCTTCTCCAGGTGAACGCCGCTGTACGCCTGATTCCAGAAGCCCTGCCCCGCCTGCGTGGCCGTGAAGCGCAGGTAGTGGGGATTCACCCGGTTGACCGGGCTGCCCATGACGTAGGCCATGCCGCCCTCGCCGCAAGCCGTGGTGGGATACCAGCCATAGCCGCAGTCCTGAACGGTATAGTAGTCGCCCACGGTGCCGCTGCAGTCCAGGAATTCGAAGGAGCGGTTCTCGATCATCTCGGCGTAGAGGCCGCCGTCCGCAGCGTAGTTGATGTCCTCAAAGAACAGGCCGATCATCCCGGGCTGAATCGGGACGCCCTTTTCAGGGGCAATGTGCAGCTGCATAGCATGTACCATCCTTTCTGTATGCATCGCGGTATGTCATGAAGAAGCGTGATGATGCGTTGCTCTCCCTGCCGCCGGACGATGGCTGGCATCGCTGCCATGAATCCGTTCCATCCGGCGAAACCGGCGCGGCCAGGCCCTCGCCCGCAGGCCGCAAGGCCCTGCCGACCCCGGTTTCCAGGGATATCCGTTCCATTTATTCGGCCTTCGCCCCCCAAATCCTGCTGCTGCCCGGTCAATTTCGGGAAGCTGCGAAAAACCTCCGGCCGATTCCCGGGGACATTTTCTGCGCCCGGCTGCCGTCGCGGGCCTGTCAGGTGGATGATCCGGCGATGTGGGCGAACAGCTCCGCAAACAGCGCGTCCCTGTTGATGTGGTAGACGTAGCGGCAAAGCGGCGCCTGCGGGTTTTCGGCCCAGCGGTGATCGTACTCGGGCACGGGCGTGGGAATGAGCCGGTCGCGCATCAGGCGCTGGCCGTCGTTCATCAGCCAGCCGATGGCGGTCACATCCCAGATCACCCGGCTCCAGACCTTGCCCCGGGCATATTCGTTGGCGGCCTCCACGGTGTGCTCCAGCAGATAATCGCACAGCGCGCTGCGGCCCTTCAGCCAGTGCGCCAGCTCCGGGCCCGTGGTGGTGAAGCTGCTGACAACCCCCATGCAGGGCAGCATCACCAGCGGCACGCCCGACATGAACACCACCCGCGCCGCCGCCACATCCTGCCGGATGTTGAACTCGGCATTGTCGTGCCAGTGCAGCGCGTTTCCGCCCAGCCACACCACCACCATCCGGTCGGCGATCTCCGGCCGCGTCAGCAGCGCGGAGGCGACGTTGGTGATGGCCCCGATGGCCGCCACATACAGGGGCTTCTCCGGGGAACAGGCCATCGCGCGCCTGCACAGATCCTCCGACGCCGCCGAGGAGCAGGGCGTTTTCTCATCCGGCAGATAGGCCGTGGCGCCGCGGAGCGCCGGACGCTCCTTGCCCGACAGCCGCAGCAGCTTCCGGATCTCCTGATAGCTGCGCTCCATGCCATCCGCGGGGCCGGTGGAGCGCTCGTTGTGGAAGGGCGCGGCATACAGGGCCAGCAGGTTGATCTTCTCCGGCGCATGCAGCGCGTAGGCAATGGCGAACTGATCGTCGATTTCATTATAGGCGTCCGTATCCAGCACCAGGTCGATGGGCCCCCGGGGACATTCCAGCATCCGGATCCGCTGCTGCGTGGTCAGCATGATGATGCGCTTCCTTTCTGCAGGCTTGATGGCTGTGGCCTGCCCGGGCCATGGCGCTGTCCAGGCAGGTGATTCGGCGCGGTCACTCTCCTGCCGAAAAAAGCGCTGAACGAATTGCTCCGTTCAGCGCTGCCGTTTTCGGCCTGAGGATGCTTACCGGCCGGTCAGCTCCTGAGCCATCATCTGCGCGGTGACGCACAGCTCCGCCGCCTTGAAGGCGTGGGCCTGGGTCATGGCGTTCTCGGTGCGGTTGAGGCAGTCCAGGATCAGCTCGCCAAAGAAGGGATAGCCTGTCACGCCCGTGGCGTCGATGTGCTTCTCGCCCTTGCCGTTGACCAGGATCACATGGTTGCCGCCGGAATTCTCGGTGGCCACGTCGATGTACTTGCGAATCTCGATGTAGCCCTCGGTGCCCAGGATCAGCGTGCGGCCGTCGCCCCAGGTGCGCAGTCCGTCGGGGGTGAACCAGTCCACGCGGAAATAGTTGGTGGTGCCCTTCGCGCCGGTGAGGGTGCAGTCGCCGAAGTCATCCAGCTCGGGATACTGCGGATTGCCGTAGTTGCCGATGCGGGCGGACACGATCTTCGCGTCCTCCTCGCCGGCGAAGTGCAGGTACTGCTCGATCTGATGGCTGCCGATGTCGCACAGGATGCCGCCGTACTTCTCCTTCTCGAAGAACCAGGCGGGACGCCCCGACGCGCCCAGACGATGCGGCCCGAAGCCGCTGACGCTGACCACCTTGCCGATTTCGCCCTGATCCACCATGTAGCCCGCCAGGATCGCGCCTTCCACGTGCAGCCGCTCGGAGTAGTACACCATGTACTTCCTTCCGGTCTCGGCCACCTTGGCCTTGGCGGCGTTCAGCTGCTCAAGGGTGGTGAAGGGCGCCTTGTCGGTGAAGTAATCCTTGCCATGGGCCATGACCTTCACGCCGAAGGGGCCGCGCTCGCTGGTGACGGCGGCGGCGGCGACCATCATGGTCTCCTTGTCCTGCAGCACCTGATCCTCGCTCATGGCGGGGATGGCCTGGGGATACACCTTCAGGAACTGCTCCACCTTCTTCGGGTCGGGATCCCACACGTACTTCAGCGTGCCGCCCGCCTCGGTCAGGGCGTTGCAGATGCCATAGATGTGGCCGTGATCCAGCCGCGCCGCGCTGAAGATGAATTCGCCGGGCTTCACCACCGCCTGGGGCTTGCCCTTGGGTGCATAGTTCATGCCGTCGGAAACATTCATGCCGGTATCCTCCCTATTACTTCTTGTAGTCGCTGCCCAGGGTGATGGGGCCGCTGCCCAGCTCGATGGCCGAGGTGGTCTTCTCGTAGAAATGGGGTACGGAGGCCATGATGCCTTCCACCGTGTAGAAGGGATCGTCGGGCTTCAGGGGCAGATCCACCGCCTGCCGGGTGGCGCCGCTCTTGTAGATGGCGGTGATCAGCTCGATGGTGCGGCGGCCGTCCTCGCCGCCGATGGCCACGGGCGCGCCGGTCTCGATGGCGGTCAGCACGTTCTCGATCTGGCCGTCATGGCCGATGTAGGGGATCTCCGGCAGGGCGTCGGCAAAGGCGGCAAGCTCCTGCTCCAGCTCCTCGTTGCGGGTGGGGAAGCCGTTGGGCTTGCTCACCGAGGCGTACACCGAGAAGGGCGCGGCCACCTTGGCCTTTTCGCACTGGAAGGTCAGCACCTGCTCCTCGCCGTGATCCACCACGGAGGCGGTCAGATCAGCCAGCGCGCCGGGGTACTCCAGGATGGAGATGGACAGATCCTCCACCTCGGCGTTGTCGTGGGCGGTGTTGGCCAGGATGCTGGTGACCCGGTTGGGCAGACCCATCATCCAGCCCAGCATGTCGATGTGATGCACCGCGTGGTTCAGCGTGCAGCCGCCGCCTTCCTTCTCCCAGGTTCCGCGCCACCACAGGTCGTAGTAGCAGTGACCGCGCCACCAGGCGCTGTTGACCGTGGCATGCCGCACAGGGCCGGCCATGCCGCTGTCCAGCAGGGCCTTCAGGTCGCGGATCGGCTTGCGGAAGCGGTTCTGCGCGATGGAGGAGAAGATCACGCCGGTTTCATCCCGGACGCGGAGCATCTCGTCGCACTCCTTGAGGGAGGGCGCCATGGGCTTTTCGCAGATCACGTTCTTGCCGGCGCGCATGGCGTTGATGCTGATGGGCGCATGCACATAGGGCGGGGTGCAGACATCCACCAGGGTGATATCTTCCCGGCCCAGGATGTCCTGATGGTCAAGGTACACGTCGCAGTCCAGGCCGTACTGCTCCTTCACCTTCTGCGCCTTGCCGGGAATGATATCCACCAGAGCGGCAATGCGCACCCGCTCAGGGAAGAGCATATAGGCATGGATGTGGGCGTGGGAAATGTTGCCTGTACCGATGATGGCTACCTGAATCATGACAGATGCGTCTCCTTTTCGCTTCGGGATGATTGGCTCATATAAGAGGCGCCGCCCCTGTGGGGGGTGCGGCGCCTCCATGTTCAGCTCAGCAATGCGGCTTGATCAGAAGCGCCATTTGAGCAATGGGGTACGGGAAATGGCCGGATGCTTACTCAGCGTGCGCGGCGTCCCAGGCAGCGAGCTTCTCGTCCTGCACAGCCTGGCCGCCCATGGACATGTACTGGGCCAGCAGCTGATCGAACAGGGCGCTGGCTTCCTCGGGCTTGGCCATGGTCACCTTGGTCAGCAGCTCCTTCTCGAAGGCCACCAGAGAGGTGGTGTACTGAGCGTCGGCGGACAGCACGGTCTCGAAGTGCCAGTTGGTGGTGATGGGATCGGTATTGCCGACGATGTACATCGGCTCATACAGATCGGCGTAGCCCTGGTAGCTCAGGGACTGGGCCTTCATGAGCTTCTCCTCGCTGTCCAGCCACTGGCCGTTGATCAGCAGGGTGTAGTCGATGTTCTGCATGGAGTTGAAGGTCTTGTCGTGGTTGTCATCGTCGGGGGTCTTGACCACGGGGATGCCGTCCTCGTTCAGGTCGTAGGTGATGCCTTCCACGCCGTTCTGCAGGAAGTAGATGGTGTCATACTCGCACAGCCAATCCAGGTACATCATGGCCGCTTCGGGATGCTGGCTGTACACGGGGATGAAGTTCATCAGGCCGTAGGCAGCGTACATGGCATGGTAGTACTTGGTGGGATCGGTGACGCTCTCGAAGCAGTTCAGCACGCTCAGCTTGGCGTCGGGCTCATAGGTCTGCAGGGCGCTCAGGATGCCGGGGGACACGCGGATGGGATGGTCATAGTTGTAGGTGTAGCCGCCCGCCTTGCCGGCAGTGATGTCGTTGTAGAGCAGGTCGGAGGTGTCCAGGGCGAAGTCGGGGGAGATCAGGCCCTCGTTGTACATCTGGTTGAGGAACAGCGCGTAGTCCTTGTAGCCGGGCAGGGACGGCCAGGCCATGCAGGCGATGGTGCGGTCGCTCAGGTCGTCGAAGAAGGACAGCTTGAGCTGCTCATGGCCGCGCAGGTCGGAACCCATGGCATAGGGGATCTCGTTGGAGGGATCGCCGTCGCCGTCCATATCGTTGTCACGGAAGGCGCGCAGCACGTTCAGGAACTCTTCCTTGGTGGTGGGCATTTCCAGGCCCAGCTTCTCCAGCCAGTCCTCGCGGATGAACATGCCCTGGGTGGCGATCACCACGCGGCGGGCGGGGATGGCGTACAGGCCGCCGTCATACCGGCCGGCGTTGATGACCTGATCGCCCAGCAGAGCCTTGATGTTGGGGCCGTACTGATCCAGCAGATCGCTCAGCTCGACCAGGCCGCCCTGGGCCACGAAGTTGCTGACCACAGAGCCGTCGTAGGTGAAGCACAGGTCGGGGGCTTCGCCGGAGGCCATGAGGATGTTCAGCTTGGCAACTTCCTCGGAGCGGGGGATGACGGTCCACTCAATCTTGATGTTGCGGGGATCGCCGAAGTTCTCCTGGATCCACTGGGTATAGTAGTTGCTGTCGGGGGCGGTGCCGCCGGCGTTGCCGCGGTCGAAGACGGAGATCTTCAGGGTGACGGTTTCGTCATAGCGGAACACGTCAGAGGACGCGGTTTCGGCGTTGGCGGTGAGCCCGATGCTCATCAGCATCGCCAGGGCGAGAACCAGAGACAGGATCTTCTTCATGGGGTTACCTCCTTTTCTGATGTGGGAACCTATACGCACCGGAATCCTCCGGCATGGAACGATGGGGGGAAGCTTACTCCTTCACCGCGCCGATCATCACGCCCTGCACGAAGTACTTCTGCAGGAAGGGATAGACGATCAGGATCGGCACCGTGGAGAACACGATGGACGCGGACTTGATGGTATCGGCCAGCACCATGGTCTTGCCGCCTTCGGCCTGGGTGATGTCGGAGGAGTTGGAGGCGAAGACCACCTGGTAGAGCTTCATCTGCAGGGTGTAGTACTTGCTGGAGTTGATGTAGTAGCGCACGTCGGCGTAGCCGTTCCAGCGGGCCACGGCGTAGAACAGGGCGATGGTGGCCAGCGACGCCGTGGACAGCGGCAGGATGATGCGGAAGAGCACCTGCCAGTCGTTGCAGCCGTCGAGCTTGGCGGATTCCTCCAGGGAATCGGGCACCGACTCAAAGAAGTTGCGCAGGATGATGGTGTTGTAGGTGGAGGTCAGGATGGGCCACACCAGCGACCAGGGGCTGTCGATCAGGCCCATCTGCTTGACCCACAGGTAGTTGGGGATGGTGCCGCCGGTGAAGTACATGGGGATCAGGATCAGCACCATCAGCCACTTGCGGCCGGGGATGTACTTGCGGCTGAGGGGATAGGCCAGCAGGATGGTGGAGATCATGGCCAGGACCGTATAGCCCACCGTCAGCACCACGGAGAAGCCCATGGCGCGGATCATGGTGGGGTCGTTGAGGACGCTGGTGTAGGCGGTGAAGTCCAGCTCCTTGGGCCACAGGTACACCTTGCCGGACAGCACCGCGTTGCGGCCGGACATGGACTGCGCCACCACGTGCAGCATGGGAATCACGCACAGCAGCACGAAGATGGTCAGGATCACGTTGAACACAATTTCCGAGCCGAGATAGCGCCGGCCCTTGCCCTTGCTCTTGCCGGGCTTGATGACCGCAGGCTTGCTGCTTACCATAATCCACCCTCCCCCATGCGCTTGGTGATCCAGTTGGCGCCCACCACGAACATCATGTTCACAATGGAGCCGAACAGGTCAACCGCCGTCGAGAACGAATAGCGGGCGTTCTTGATGCCGTTGTTGTACACGAAGGTGGAGGTAACCTCCGCCACATCGCGGACCATGTCGTTCATCATGACGTAGGGCCGCTCGAAGCCGATGCCGACCATCTGGCCCAGGCGGAGAATCAGCATGACCACGATGGTGGGCATGATGCAGGGCAGCGTCACGTACCAGATGCGGCGGAGCCGTCCGCAGCCGTCCACCTCGGCAGCCTCGTAGAGCTCGGTGTTCACGCCGGAGATGGCCGCCAGGTAGATGATGGTGCCCCAGCCGGCGCTCTGCCACACGCCGGTGGCCACATACATGATGATCCAGTTGGTCTGGTCGGTGAGGAAGTTGACGGTGCTGCCGCCCAGGGACTTGATGATGTTGTTCACCATGCCCGTGGAGCCGAACAGCTTGGTCACCAGCGAGCCCACGATGACCCAGCTCAGGAAGTGGGGCAGGTACATCAGCGTCTGATAGACCCGCTTGAGCTTCACGGAGCGCATCTCATAGAGCATGATGGCCAGGATAATGGGCGTCGGGAAGCCGAAAATCAGATCCAGCAGGTTCAGGGTGACGGTATTGCGCAGCGCCAGCCAGAACTGCTGACTCCCGAACATCTCCCGGAAGTACTTCAGCCCGGCCCAGGGGCTCTGCCACATGCCCTTGAAAATGTTGTAGTCCTTGAAGGCAACCTGGATACCTGTCAGCGGCGCGTACCGGAACAGAAGGTACTGCGCCAGCGGGATTGCAAGCATGACATACAGCCATTTGCACTTTGCCACGTCTCTCCAAACGTTGCGTTTGAACTTGACCTGGGATTCCACGCGCCATCGCCTCCGCTTCGTTGGTCTTGGTATACAACTATCGCAATCCACCGGCACACATTCAACAAAGCCTTCGGCTCCGTGCATTCCGAACGCTTATCCTGGAAAAATGTCTGATATGGTGGAAACTATAATATATTGTACATTTTCAGTAACCTTGTGACAATTGATAAAAGTACTTGAATTATTGTGATTATTGCTGTATCATGGTGTCGAAACGAACAATTGCCGTCATCTTCAGCCCGACAGGAAGGGGGAACGCCATGAAAAAGTCGCTCTGGGAAACCACGCCGGAAATGCCCGACGACCGGGAATACGAGGTGCATCATCGGGTCACGGACAATCCGGAGCCGATGAGCGTCTTTCACAATCATGAATGCTTCGAATGCTATCTGTTTATTTCCGGCAGCATCGACTACGCCATCGAGGAGAAGCTGTATTCCCCAAAGCCCTACGACATGTTCATGATTCCGCCGGGGATCATGCACCGGTGGGTCGCGCGGCCGCCGGTGGGCCGCTATGAGCGGATGTATTTCTACATTACCCCCGAATGCCTGAAGGAAATGTCCACCCCCGGCTTCAACATGCTGGAGATCCTCAGCAACGCGGCCAGCCGGCACAACTACAGCTTCCATCTGGACATGCATGCCGGCGCGGAGCTGGCTTCCCTGGCGAAGGAAGCGGTGCGCTCCTCCGTCCTGACCGACCCGGCGGATCTGCTGATGACCCGCTGCCGCGTGAACATTCTGGCGGCGACCTACTGCCGTCTGATCGACCAGGGGGCGGAGGCGTCCAGCAGCGCGCCCAGCCGCATGCGGGAAATCATTACCTATATTAATGATCACATCACCGAGCCCATCTCCCTGGACGACCTGGCGGAGCATTTTTTCATCAGCAAGTCCTACCTGCTGCACACCTTCAAGGAGTACGCCAACATTTCGGTATACCAGTACATTCTGGGCAAGCGCGTCATGCTGTCCCAGCGGCTGATGCGGGAGGGCATGGCGCCCGGCGCGGCCTCCCGGGCCAGCGGCTTCAGCGACTACGCGGGCTTCTACCGGGCCTTTGTCAAGCAGACGGGCGTGACGCCCCAGGACTTCTGCAAGTCGGACATGCCGCACAGGCCGCTGTTCATTGACACTCCATAAGGCGTCCCCGGCACCGTTGATGCGGTCACGCGCCGTATCAGCGGTGTTTTTTCATGCAAAGAAGCCTGCATGCGCTCCGCAGCGAATGCAGGCAGGATCAACAATCCCCCGGCAGGCCCATTCCGCGCCGGCCGGGATGAACGCACAAGCCCTGGGCGTCGCGGCGTCGGGCATCAGCCATGCACCGTCAGCTTCGCCTTTTCCAGGGCCATCACGATGGGCGGGATGATGACCAGATGCAGGATGATCCCCGGCAGGGCGGACACCACCGCGCCCGATACGAACATCTCCGGGGTGAAGACTTCTCCCCGCAGCTGCAGCAGGAAGTAATCCGCAATGCCCCATACCACGCGGCCCAGCAGCATCGCGCCGATCAGCGCGGCATACACGCCCCACATCCTTTTGGGGAAAAGGCGGTACAGCAAGCCCGCCGCCGCGCCGTAGGCCGCCAGCTCAAAGGTCATGGCGATGGCCGTGGGATACAGCCCCGGCATCCCGAACATGACGGAGCGCAGCAGCGGCGAAATCGCGCCGACCGCCAGCCCGTAGGGCCAGCCGCACACAAACCCGCACAGCAGCACAGGAATGTGCATCGGGCAGAGCATCGAGCCGATCTCCGGGATCTGCCCGGTCAGAAAGGGCAGCACCAGGGCGATGGCCAGATACAGGGCCGCGTAGGTCAGGCGGCGGATCCGAAGGGCATTGAGCTTTCTGTTCATGGCTGTGCCTCCGCAAGCTTTCTGATGTAGTCCATGGCTTCCGAAATCAGCGCCGCGGCGGACAGGTTGACCCCCGGCACCCAGGTTCTGCACAGATTCATGGGAATCAGCACCCGATGGGCAGGGCTTGCGCCCACCGCCGCCGCAACGGCGGCTGATACCTCCCCCATGAGGCCATCCGCCAGCGCCATGCCCAGCGGCGCCACGATGACGTCCGCATCCCGGCAGGCCACAATGGCGGCATTCTCGCCGGTGGCGGCCTGTTCCGCGCCGCCCTTGAGCATGCTCCGTGTCGCCTGGCTGTTCAGCCCCACGGCGATCACCTCCGCGCCCGGAATGTCCGCCAGAATCCGCTCCACAAGGCTTTGACCCATGCGGCCGCCCTGCCCGTCCATCACCACAATTCTCACAGGCCGTTCTCCTTCTGCGTCCAGGCGAAGCATCCGCTGATGTCTGCGCCCGTTGCCTCCTGCGCCAGCAGCCGCAGCGCCTCGTCCGGGTCGACGTCCGCCATTTCCGCCGGATACATGGTCTTTGCCATGTAGAGCGCGGCGGCCAGCTGACCCCAGCGGGTATCCAGCAGCTCCGCTGACAGCACCAGAACCTTCTGCGCCCTGACGGCATCCATGGCCTGCCATCCCGGCCGGGCCAGCAGGGCTGCCAGAACCGTCCGGGCCTCCCGCCCGCTGCGCACGCCGCTGCCCAGCACGGAGGCGTCCACGCACTTGACAATGCACCCCGGCGCCTTGCGGCTGATCCAGCCGTCGTCCACCATGAGCGCGTCCTCCTGCCGCTTGGCCGCCACGTCGTAGCCGCCGGCCAGCAGAATCACGCTGTGCTCCGCGGAGGTCCTGTACACGGTCTGATAATCCACCGGCGTCTCCCAGTAGACGTACAGCCGCTTGCATTCGAACAGCGATCCCACCTTCGATGCCAGCAGCGTCTGATAAAACTGGTACACCGTATCCGCCCGGGGAGCCTCCCGGGAGATGCCCAGCTGCTCCGCTTCCTGACGGGACAGGATTTCCCGGGCGGTCAGCGAGGCCTCGTCCGCTTCCTGCGCGGCGTCGGCGGAGGGCTGTTCCTCTTCCCCGATGACGTCCCGCCCCGACCCGCCGGTCAGCACCAGCGTGCGCGCCTCCCCCTCGGTCAGCTCCGCGCCGGCGTGCTCCTGGTATTCCCGGCGCCGGGCGTCAGGATCATGCTCGGAGGGCGCATTGGGGTCGGGCTCGGCGGAGAGGCTTGCGCCGTTTTCCGCAGGGCCGGCGTTGGCCGCGTCGCCCGGAGCATCCGCCTGATGCCCCCCGGTCAGCGCGCTGCCAGTCCCGTCCTGCGCCGTCTGCGCTGCTTCCTGCGCGGGCAGCACCCGGGTGCGGATGCCGCAGCCCGACAGCAGCATCGCCGCGCTCAGCAGCGCCGCGCACAGGCGCAGCCTTTTGTCCATCATGGCAAATCCTCCGTGAGAATCAGTCCGTCCACATACTGCAGGCGGAAGCGCTGCCGACGGCCAGCCCGCTCATAGACAAGCTGCTGCGTCTGCTTCAGCAGCGCGGCAATCTGCTCCTTCTGCGCCATCGTCATGGGATGCTCGCTGTACACCGCCTCCTGCCAAAGGGCTGCGCCCTCCCGGTAGGCCGTCCAGTATTCCGCCGGGAAAGCCGGATCCTCCAGCAGGGCGAAGCCGCGGGGATCGGGCTTCACCCCGGCGGCGGTCAGGCAGCACGTCAGATGGCGGAACATGGCCGCGATGGCTTCGGCAGGGTTCTGCGCGCCGAAGGCCGCCCGCCGGGCAAGGGCCTTGCGCTTCCGCCAGTCCAGCCACATGAACGGCAGAAACGGCGCCACCAGCACCGCCACCACCAGTGCCAGCAGCAGAACCGTCCTGAGCAGGTTCGCCGTGCGCGGGTCGGAGACGTCCTGCCGGTATTGCTGCTGACGCTCGTAGGCGCGGAAGGTTTGCTCCTCCTGCGGCCCGCCCGCCGTCCCGGTCAGCAGGCTCTCCTGACGCAGCCGGTTCACCGACGTATCCTCCGCCGAAACCTGCGCCGTGCCGCCGGGCCATGGCATGGCCAGCCAGTCCCGCAGCCGCTCCGAGCAGCTTTCCAGCGCGGGGTTGACGCCGGGCAGCAGCAGCCCGACCGCCAGCGCCAGCGACGCCGCCAGAACGGCCGCGGCGGCCCTGTCCAGCCGGGAAGGACGATGCCCCGCGCGCTTGACAATCAGCAGACCCAGGCAGCCGAACACCAGCAGCTGCACCCCTGTCGCCGCGGCAACGCCGAAGTACACCTCCGCCGCCGCGATCACCGCCGCCGCCAGCAGCGGCATTCCCGCCGACCTGCTCCCGGCAAGCTCCTTCGCAGCCACCGCCGCCGTCACCGTCAGCCACCATCCGAAGGCGGCCCCGCAGGACGCGGGGTCAGCTGCCGCCGGCAGCGCGATGCGCACATAGGCATACCGGTTGATCTCCTCGCTGGCGGCAAACAGGGCGTTGCAGGCCATGCCCGCGCCGGTGCGCACGTCCGGCACAAGGGCCAGCGCCGATGCCAGCAGGGCCAGCGCCGTCAGCCGGATGCCCGCGCCTGCCCTTTCGCCGCCCAGCGACGCCGCGGCGGTCAGCGCCGCCCCCGCCAGCAGCTGCGTCCAGCGGAAGGTCGTCAGGCTCATGCCCGCCGCCCAGCTGTACAGGGCCGCAAACAGCATCACGGCCGGGATGCTCCGCATGACGGCATCTGCCAGGCGGCCTGTCTGCCGCGCCGGCGCGGCCTGTGCTTCCATGATGGTCATGCGCTCATCCTTTCACAGCGTGATCGGGGTGTTGTCCGGCAGGCTGTCCAGCCGCGTGACGCGCTGGCCCGGCCGCTGCCCGAAACTCTGCGCCATCGGCATCTCCCCCAGGAGCACCACGTGCGCCCAGGCTTCCGCAGCCCCGCCGGGCGCGAGGGGCCTGTGCCGCTCGGGCGTCAGGACGAAGTAGTCTGCCTGAAAGGCCGCATAGTCCTCCTCCGATTCCACACGGCGCAGTTCCGGCTGCTCCGCCGCCTCCGGCAGCCAGAGGATCCCATGGGCCGTCCCGCCCTCCAGCAGGCAGCGCGAGAGCGAAAACAGCATTTCCGTCAGCGCGTCAATGCGCGCGCAGCCGGCCGCGGCGGACAGGTCGAGAACCAGCAGCACCTGCTCCGACAGGGGCGATTCAGGCGTCCTGACCATCACCGCATCCAGCTTTTCCGACAGCTTCCAGTGAATCCGGCGGACGGGATCCCCCGGCACATACGCCCGGACCCCAAAGGCGTCGTCGGCAGGCCCGTACGGAGGAACGCTTCGCCCCGGGCCCTCCTCCTGCGCGTCGTCCGCCAGCGCTGCCTGCAGGGGCCGCAGCGCCGGCGGGATCCAGATCACCGCCTGCGCCTCCCCGGGCAGGACGCGCTCATGCAGGCCCAGTACGCCGCTGACCGTCAGCGTCAGGCGGACGGTCAGCATGCCGCATTGCTCCGCCTGCACAAGCAGACGATGCTCCGCCTGCCGCATCCCCCTGCGCTGCACCCACGCCGTACAGTCCCCGGTATCGCCGGTGAGCCGGTTCTCGCAGCGCACACGGGCGCGAAGCTGCACCGGCGGCAGCACGCCCTCCACCCGGATGGCCAGCGGAATGCCGCTGCCCTTCTCCGCCTGTTCCGGCGCGTCCAGAGCAACGCGCGCCCGGCGCACCGCAAGGCCGAGCATCGCCCTGTCCAGCAGCGGCAGCATCAGGGAACCGAGCAGCAGAATGCGCGTGGCGGTGCCGTTCTCGAACAGGTGCAGCACGCCCAGCGCCGCGCACCATGCAAGCCACCAGCCTCTTCGTCTGGTCATGGCTTACGTCCAGTCCGGCGCAGGCACCGCGGAAAGCACCTCCGCCAGCGCCTGCTGCACATTCGCGCCGCGCATCCGGGCCTGCGGAGACAGAAGAACGCGATGGTTCGCCACGTCCGCAAACACCGCCTGCACATCCCCCGGAATCACATAGTCCCGATCCATCAGGTACGCCCGGGCCTTGGCCATGCGATCCAGATGCAGCGCCGCCCGGGGACTCAGCCCCACCTGCATGAGAGCGTTTTCCCGGGAGGCCATGATCAGCCCGGTGATGTAGCGGAGAATGCTGTCCTTCGAAAGCACCGCCCGGACCTCCTGCTGCATCTGCCGCACGCGCGCAAGGCTCAGCGCCTGCGCGATGCTGTCCAGAGGATTGGCATTCTGCCGCCGCCTGAGCAGCTCCAGCTGCGCGTCCTGATCGGGATAGCCCATGGTCAGGCTGACCATGAAGCGATCCAGCTGCGCATAGGGCAGCAGCTGCGTTCCGGCGGCGCCCACCTGATTCTGCGTGGCGATCACCACGAAGGGCTCCTCCAGCGGATATGTCTGGCCGTCCACCGTGACCTGCCGCTCCTCCATGGCCTCCAGAAACGCGGACTGCGTCCTGCTGGAGGTGCGGTTGATTTCGTCCGCCAGCAGCAGATGGGCGCCGTTCACCACGCCGGGCCGGTAGACCATGGCCCCGCGCTCCCGGTCGTAGACCGAGTAGCCCACCACGTCCGAGGGCAGCACGTCCGGCGTCAGCTGAAGCCGCCGGGCATTCAGGCCCGTGACCCTGCCCAGCGCCACCGCCAGCGTGGTTTTGCCCACGCCCGGCACATCGTCCAGGAGAATGTGACCCTCCGCCAGCATGGCCATCAGGATTTTCTGTATCACATCCCCCTTGCCGGAGATAACCTTGCCCAGCTCCTCAAGGGCTGCCTGTAGTTCCTTCTGCATAGCGCACTCCCCATGCCTGATTGATCAAAGCCCGCCCTGCCGGCAGCGGCGGAACCGGATGCCGGCAGGACGGCCTGCCGCGAACGCTTACTCCGCGATCACCGTAATGCGGCCCTGGGGCTGCGCATAATCGCTGCCCACAACGTTCTCCAGCGCCTCGTCCAGGTACATCCAGACCACCTCGCGCACCACCGCGGTGGTGATGGCGCAGGTTTCATCCGCGGCGGCGGCCTCGGCGAACTTGTAGGAGGAGTCCATGCCGTTGAAGTTGGCATTGTGGGTGATCACGGCATACACCGCGGCCTCGTCGAAGGGCTGGCCGTTCACCTCGCCGATGGTCACGCGGGTGACGCTGTTGGCCCTGTACCAGCTTTCGCCGTACGCCTCGCCGGCGTCGAAGGGCCTGGTGGCATCCACGGTGAGCGTCATGCCGGACACCTGCATGAAGGACGCGCAGGTCGCCGCGCTTTCCTCCGTATAGGGCAGACCCTGCATGGCGGCCTCCAGGGCTTCCAGCAGCTCCGCGCCGGTCATGTAGATGACGGCGACCCTGTTGGGATAGGGCAGCACATTGGCCAGGGTTTCCGCGTTGAACCTGCCGGCGGGCACGTCGTCGCGCAGGTTGCCGCCGTTCCACAGGGCAACGGTGTGCTCGGCATCCACCCGGATGGCCGTGTTGCCGGCAGCCACGTCGTCCTCGTCGAAATAGTCGTTGATCCTGCCGGATACGGCGAACCACCTGAGTGCGTCCGTCCACAGGTCGCCCAGGTTGGTTTCCGCCTGACGGGCAGCGTCGCCCGCGCCGATGAGGGTGCAGTCGGTATAGGCCTCCAGGGTGTCGTCCAGCTCGATGACATTGCCGTGGGCATCGGTGAAGGTCACCGCCGAGGCGGGGACGGTCACGCACAGCGCGAGGCTCAGTGTCAGCAGCAGACTGAGAAGCTTCCGGGTCATGGTTTTACCTCCTGAATACTGGCTTTCGCCGGATTGTTGACACAGAAAAAGATACCAATGAACCTTCCTTGTGGAAGGCATTGATATCTTCATGATACCGGCATTCACATCTTTTTCTGTATCGGGGCTGCGCGGGGAACCGGATCGGCTTGGCCAATCGCGCTGACTTGTGTCAGCCCGATCATTATACCGCATCCGCGCGGCATAATCAATAGCCGCCGGTTGACAAAGGCTCCGGATGCGGTCTACAATGGCCTGTGCAAGGAGGAATCCCCCATGAGTACGATGGCGTTACTGACCGATCAATACCGGCGGCACCCGAGCCTGCAGTGCCAGGACTGCCTGAAGGCCATTTATCAGGCGGAATGGGGCTGCGAGCATCTGATCACCGACGAGAAGCGCATGGACGACTGCCTCGCGCGCGAGTGGGAGTCCACCCCCGCCGACGCCGCCTGTCCGCTGGTGGAGCCCCTGGGCGAGCATTTCGCGCGGGTGCACATCGCCGCCGCCAGGGCGCAGGGCCTGCGCAGGGAAACGCTGCTGCGCCTGTTCCTGCATGCCGCGGGGATTCGCCGCGGCGACAGCGGGCATTTCTCGGACGCGCTGTCGTGCGTTGTCCGCATGGCCAGGGAGGGGCTGCTGCCCTTCCCCCCGGCGGAGGCCGAAGCCTGCATCCGCGCCTACCGCGAGCAGGGCTGTCCCGCGGTGCATCACAGCGAAGCCTTCCGGCAGCACGAGCATCCGGCCTACCGGGTGATCGACCAGGATTCCGCCCGGCTGATGCCTGTGCTGCTGCGCATCGACCAGCTCCTGCGGGAGAAGTCGCACGTCATCATCGCCATCGACGGCCGGTGCGCCAGCGGCAAAACCACCCTGGCCGCGCTGCTGGCGGAGCTGTATCAGGCGCCTGTGCTGCACATGGACGATTTCTTCCTGCAGCCCCATCAGCGCACACCGGAGCGGTTTGCGCAGCCCGGCGGAAATGTGGATGCGGAACGGTTCCTGGCCGAGGCGCTCACGCCCCTTCGGCAGGCGAAGCCCTTCGCCTACCGGCCCTACAGCTGCCATGAGGGCCGTCTGCTGGATCCCGTGGCCATGGGGACGTACCCGCTGGCCATTGTCGAGGGCTCCTACAGCCTGCATCCCCTGCTGGAGGACTGCTATGACCTGCGCCTTTTCATGAGCATTGACCCGCAAACGCAGCGGGCCCGGCTGCTTGCCCGGGACGGCGATGCGATGCTCGCGCGGTTCATCGGCGAGTGGATTCCGCTGGAGGAGCGGTATTTCGAGGCCACCGGCATCGCGTCGCGGTGCGACCTGACCATCGGCGAATACTGACCGCAGGGGATCTGCTCAGCCATCGACGGAGCGGCTGCCCGTCGCTTCTGCCCCGCCGGCTTACGCGTCCAGCGTCCAGCCGTGATCCCCGTGACAGATCATCTGCCGGGTCATGCCGCCGTCGATGCAGATGTTTTCGCCGGTGATGAACCCGGCCTTGTCCGAGCAGAGGAACAGCACCATATGAGCGATGTCCATCGGATGCCCCACCCGGTTGACCGGGCTGCCCATGACGCAGGCCATGCCGCCTTCGCCGCAAGCCGCGGTGGGATACCAGCCATAGCCGCAGTCCTGAACGGTACAGCAGTCGCCCACGGTGCCGCTGCAGTCCGGGAATTCGAAGGAGCGGTTCTCGATCATCCGGCGTAGAGGCCGCCGTCCGCAGCGCAGTTGATGTCCTCAAAGAACAGGCCGATCATCCCGGGCTGAATCGGGACGCCCTTTTCAGGGGCAATGTGCAGCTGCATGGTGTGTGTCATCCTTTCCATCATGGATTGATCCCGGGGTTGCCGCCCGGGGGCGCGGCGCGGAAAAGTGCAGGGACGTATCTTCCTTTTCCGGCAGATCATGCCGGACATGTTCCCTATGATCATCCGGTCTTCGCGGCGCAATATCCCGCTTCCGCCGGGGGGACCCCGGCCTCCAGAAAATCACGCATAAGGCGTCCCCGGATACTTGAAATCGGAAAGAAATTTCTGTATAATACATTTGTAACAAACAGGCTCCCGGCTGACGCACTTCTGTAAGCGGCTGCAGCTGCGAGAGGGAAGGGAACCATGCACATGAAGAAAATCGTCATGCTGCTGACCGTACTGGCGCTTCTGCTGGCGGCGCTGCCGGGGGCGCTGGCGGATAACGCCGTCATGTATCTGGATGCGAACGGCAATGAACGGACGACAACCGAGGCGGAGGACTTTAAGTCATCGCTGTCATATGTGAATGGTGATACGAGTATCGGAGCGGCAGACGAGACAAAATGGTACTACGTCAGCGGGACGGTGGAAGTCAACGCTCCTTTGAGTGTGTACGGCGACGTTCACCTGATTCTCCTGGACGGCGCAACGCTGACCGTCACGGATAGTATCATACTGGCGAACAGTTCCGAGATGGACAACCGCAATGACGCCAGCCTGACCATCTATGCGCAGTCCCTGAATCCTGCCGATGGCGGCATGGGCAGGCTCATCACAAATGGCGCTGAACAACGTGCGGGCATCTTTGTTCACACTCCTGCTACCCTGACGATCAACGGCGGTTACATCGAGGTCACCGGAGCTGATGGGGCCGCAGGCATCGGCGGAAAGTACAGCTCAAGCACCGAGGCACTGAATAACGCAGGAACCGTGATCATCAACGGCGGCGTTGTCATCGCACAGGGCGGCACGGGCGCCGCGGGCATTGGCGGCGGCGCCAATTACGACGTCAGCACGACAGGGGAGCTTGCTAATTACGCTGGATACGGCGCAGCATTGACCATCAACGGCGGTCTGGTGACAGCCATTGGCGGAGATGACTGCGGCAGGGCCATCGGCTTCGGCCACGGAGAAGCACCTGAGGGTGTATCGACATCAGGATGCGATTTCAAGGGTACGCTGACGCTGGGCGGCGACATCGCCGTCTATGACGATACGAAAGACGTGCAGCTTACGGGCAGTGCTGATGATATTTTCAGTCGGATCACCGGCGCCGACAGCGAAGGCAACTATAATGATAGCGTGGAGCCTGTGCAGCGGGTTGTGTTCGAGACGCACAACGAAAAGTACACCATGGCGGCGCACGACGCGTATGTGCTGCCCAACGGCAAGCTCATCATGACGGCCAACGGTGCGCTCGACACCTTTCAGTACGTCCGCCTGGACAACCAGAAGCTGAATCCGAAGATCTACACCGCCACCGGCACAGCCTCCGGCACGACCGTCATGGTGGATATGCAGGGCGTCAGCCTCATCCCCGACACGGTGCACACGCTGAGCTTCATCTACCCCGACGGTACCACCCGCAGCGCGGACGGGCAGTTCTCCGTCGTCCTTCAGGCGCCGGTGAATCCGCCCCAGACCGGCGACAGCTTCCCGTTGCTGCTGTACGTGGGGCTGCTGGCCCTGTGCGGCTTGGGCGCGTTCACCCTGCTGCGCTCCCGCAAGCGCGCGTAAGCTGATCCCCTCCCAGGTATACAACAGGCCCGACGGACATGCGTCCGCCGGGCCTGTTGTACTTTCCCGCCCCGTCTGCAAGCCGTGGTACGGAGTCGCCGCACGCCCCGGCAAGGTCGCCGGTCATCATCAGCGCGCTGCCCAGACCGCGGCCCTCGATCTTGAACTGATCAAAGCCCATGGGCAGGTAGGTATCCACGATATCCCCGATGCCGATGAACCCCGGGGGTTCCATGGCCCTGGAGAAGCGGTATCCCCCGCCGGCATCCGGCGCGGCGCGGCGATGCTCCGGGCCTTCCTCCCCCCAGAACCTTCCGGCTGACAGCCTCGCAGCACTGCACCCTGTCCCTGCAGCCGAACCAGCAGCATTCGTTGCACAGGAACTCCACCTTCGCCCTGAGCGGCCCGGGCAGCGCGTTCAGCCTGTCAAAGGCCCTGTTCTGCCGGAAATCCGGCACGACATACCGGAATTCTTCCCGCCTGAGCTCGCGCTCCAGCTGCGCAAAGTCCGTCAGCGCCTTCGTGGTGGAGGACGCCAGGTACAGCCCCGGATACCTGCGCCGGATGCAGTCCGTCAGCAGCTCCGGATGGACGATCACGCCGTTCTGCGTCTCCCCGCCCGCGTCAGGCATCGGCAAAGGTCGTTGCACCGCCTGTCCGCAAGATGCTCCTCCCGCAGGAGCGAATTGCTGAACGTCAGCCGCGCGGAGATGCCGTATGCCCGCGCCATCGCCAGGGCCGCCTGCGGATCGCAGTCCTCCGCGCCGACGCGCCCGCCGCCCCGGATGCAATCCGCCGGCGCGCCGTAGATCGAGCCGATGCCGCACCAGTCGTAGAACCAGTCCCTGTGCCCACGGTGCAGCGGCAGGAACGCGCGGTACAGGCCGGTGAACTCGAACAGGCCCGGAAGATGATACCAGGCAACGGTCTTCCCGGGTGCCGCAGGATCCCCGGATGCAAGCATGCTCATCATCCCGCCACCAGCTTGTTGGTCTTTTTCAGGAACTTCGCGGGAATCGGGCGGTCCAGCCGCCAGGTGATATTCATGGGCCGGCTGCCCTCGTGCTTCAGGTATTGGGCGGTGCCGAGGAAGGTGTACGCCGCCGCCCCGCCGGAGAGGCTGTCGTTTTTGAACTCCCGGACGAACAGCAGCACGCGGCTGCCGCGCTCCCGGTGATGGATGTAGCGCTGTCCGGTGGGCGACTGCTCCGCGGTCGTGCTCTGGCTCTGCCAGTGGAACAGGCTCTCGCTGATGGAATAGTCGTTGTACATGGTCGTGGGCGAATAATCCCTGTCCGCCTTGTTCAGCGTGACAAGAAGCACGTCCAGCTTTTTGTCCGGAAGCCACTTCACGCCCTCGCGGACGGTGGCGGGCTTCATGAAGTCCAGCGCCACCAGCAGCTGATCGCGGGTGTAGGTGCAGTGCAGATCCAGCGGACAGTCGAAGCCCAGCGCCACCGGCTCGTCGATGAAGTCGATCTGCTCAAAGCGATAGCGCAGCAGCGCCATCAGCTCCCCGAGCATGACGGGGCTGTCGGCCAGCGCGTACAGGCGATCCAGCACCTCGTCGCTGCCCAGATCCTCCGCCGCCGTCCCCCAGACGGTGACCATGAACATCCGCAGCATCCGCTTCTGCACCTCGGGCAGGGCGGCAAAGTCAACGTCGTTCAGCCGCGGCAGAAGATCCTGCAGGAAGAGGATCAGGCGGCGGGAATCCAGCATCGCGAGCCTCGGGAACGCCTTAGTCATGGTTTCTTCCACCGGCTCCGCGAAATCCTCCCGCACATCCGCCCGGACGCAGAGCCGGGAGAAGGAGGCAAACCGGTAGATGGCGCGCGGATCAAGGCGGTAATAATCCAGGAAGCCCGCAAGGGTCAGCGGCTGTCCGCTGTCCTCGGCGAAGCTGGCGATGCGGGCAATCAGCCCCGCCGTGTTGCCGTAGGAGGCGCGGATGTTGTCCAGGATGATCTGCGCGGCCTTCTTCTCCAGCTGAATGTAGCAGCCCTTCGGCGCGGAAACGAAGCCGTTCCTGATCTCGCGGCTGACGCTGTGCGTCGTGTTGCTCAGCAGCGCGGCGAACTTGTCCTCAAAGTTGTAGCGCCGGTTGGCCTGACCGATGAAGTCCAGCACGGTCAGGCATTCCTTGTTGTCCGACAGGCGCAGGCCGCGGCCCAGCTGCTGCAGGAAGATCGTCAGGGATTCCGTGGGGCGCAGGAACAGCACCGTGTTGACCTCGGGGATGTCCACGCCCTCGTTGTAGATGTCCACGACGAAAATGAAGCGCACCTCGCCGGCCACCAGACGCTGTCTGGCGGATTGCCTTTCCTCCTCCGGGGAATGGCCCGTCAGGCACATGGACGGAATGCCGCACTGGTTGAAATGCGCCGCCATGAAGTCCGCGTGCTCCACCGAGACGCAGAACCCCAGCCCCTTGACCTCGTCGATGTCCGTCACATACCTGAGCAGCGAGGACACCACCAGGTCGGCGCGGCGCTTCGCCACGGCGCCGCTCAGGGTGTAGATGCGGGAAAGCTCGCCCCTGTCATAGCCGCCCTGCGTCCAGCGCAGGCCGTCCAGGTCCACGGTATCCGTGACGCCGAAATACTGGAACGGGCACAGGAGCTTGCGGTCGATGGCCTCCGGCAGGCGGATTTCCGCGGCGATCCGGTCGCCGAAATACCTGAGGATGCTCTTGCCGTCCATGCGTTCCGGCGTCGCCGTCAGGCCGAGCAGGATGCGCGGCTGATAGTGGGCCAGCAGCCTTTGGTAGGTCGGGGCGGCGGCGTGGTGGAACTCGTCCACGACGATGAAGTCATAATAATCGGGCGCGGTTTTCGCGGCGAAATCCTGCGAATTGAAGGTCTGGATGGACATGAAGAGGTGGTCGATGCTCCCGGGCCTGCTGCTTCCCACGAACAGCTCGCCGAAGTTGGCGTCCCTGAGCACGGCGCGGAAGGTGTACAGGCTCTGCCGGAGGATTTCCTCCCGGTGCGCCACGAACAGCAAGCGGCAGGGCTGTCCCCTGTGCTGATCGCGGAAGCGCCTGTAGTCCAGCGCGGAGATGACCGTCTTGCCGGTACCGGTAGCCGCCACGATCAGGTTGCGGTTGTAGCCGCGAACCGTGCGCTCGGCCTCCAGCCTGTCGAGGATTTCCTGCTGATAGGCGTAGGGCGTCACATCCATGGTGTATCGCTCCGCGCCGTTGCGGTCGAAGTATCGCTCCGCCTTCAGCGCGCGGGCAAGGCGTTCCCGCTGATCCTCGGCGTAGTACTCGAACTCGCTGGCGTTCCAGTAGCTTTCAAAGGTCGCCGCGATCTTGTCGATGGTTTCCGGCAGATCCCGTTTCGTCACCTTGACGTTCCATTCCAGTCCGCTGGAAATCGCGGCGTTGGACAGGTTCGAGGAGCCCACATAGGCCGTGGTGAACCCGGTATCGCGACAGAACACGTAGGTCTTGGCATGAAGGCGGGTGCGTCTGGTGTCATAGCTGACCTTGACGAGGGTATTGGGCAGCCTGCGCAGCTCCTCGATGGCCTTCACGTCCGTCGCGCCCATGTAGGAGGTGGTGATGACGCGCAGCACTCCGCCGCCCTGCGTGAATGCCCGCAGCTCGTCGATGATCAGCCGCAGGCCGCTCCACTTGATGAAGGATACCAGCATGTCGATCCGGTCGGCGGAGGCGATCTCCTTCTTGAGCTCGGTGACCATCTGCGGCTCGTGCACCGCGCCGGTGAACAGGGAGCTCTGGGCAATGGAGGTTTCGGGCCGCGTCATGTCCGCGGCGGTTTTTCCCACCGCCAGGCTCGGATCGTTCTCCCGCAGCAGCGCCAGCAGCTGCTCCGCCCGCTGATCCACGCTCATGGCGGCAAAGTCGCTCTCCTGCGTCGCGCGCTGAAGAAGGCTCACCACCTGATTGGTCAGCTCCACCTGCGCGGCGATCGTGCCGCCGTTGTCCAGCACGTTGTCCAGGGCCTTGTGCACCACGTCCGCAAGGTATTGCGCGAGGACTTTCGAGGCCTCCGCCTGATCAATGGGCGCAACGGCCTTGCGGGCCTCCGGAATCCCGGACAGCTCGCCCTTCAGCGCGCGGTTGATGACCTGCTCGTAGAGACCGGGGTGCAGCATGGGCGGATTCTCCCTTCAGACAATTCGTCGGCAGCGGGAAGAGCTGTGCTTGCTGCTGATTATACCGCACATGCTCCACAATGGCAAAGGGAACATGACCCGGCGAAGATTCGGCGCCGCCCTCCCCGCGCCGCGAGCCGTCCAGCGAAACAGGAGCAAACTGCCTGGCGCGGCGGTCTGCTCCTGCTGTGTGCTGGAAGCGGCATGACAGGCGTCACGCCGGGCGGAACGATGGCGGACACGCGCGGCGGACGTCCTCACTCCACGCCGCCGATGATGAAGGTGGTGATGGCGTTGCCCCTGAGGCGGACGGTGAGGGTTTTGCCGGCAAGCGGGATATCATCCAGGCAGGCCCAGTGCTCGCCATCGGCCATGCTGCCGCTGGTGCGGATCACCCGGGCGGCGTCGCCCACCGTGTCAAAGGAGGAAAGGTCGAAGGAAACGTCCCTCTCCCCGGCCGAGGTGTTCAGCGCGACGATGACCAGCTCCCTGTCCGCCGGATCGTAGGCGGCGATGGCGTCGCTGCCGCAGTGGATGAGCGTGCTGCCGGGCCGGATGTAGCGCGTGAACTGACCCAGACCGTAGTACTTCTGCGTCAGCACGATTTCCCCGCGGTCGTGATCGGCCACGGCCACGCCCCAGAAGCCCTGGTTGACATCCACCATGCCGTAATCGCGGTTGCCGTTGTAGCCCTCGGCGGAAATATGATTGTCGATGGCCTGCCACATGACCCACGCGGAGGGCGAAAGGGCGTTGAGGTCGGAGATGATCTTCCGGCCCAGCCACAGCGCGGCGCCCATCTCGCCGGCCTTGTCGCCGGCGGTGCCGGAGCCGTCCACCTCGCTCATCCACAGGCGGAGGTTCTGCTCCCGGGCAAGCGCGCCCAGCGCGTCGATGCCGTTCTCGCCGTAGGTGTGGGTGTTCAGCCGTCCGATGGCCGCCCGGGCCGCGTCGGAATAGGCATACCAGGCCTGCAGCTGACTGTCGGGGCTGGTTTCGTCGCTGGCGGAGATGATGACGTCGTGAATGCCCCAGCGTTCCAGGGCGCCGGCCACCTCCTCGATGATGCGCGACTGCGCCTCCCCCGCGTCCACGTGACAGCCCTCCTGCTTGTCGCTGAAGCAGCGCCAGTAGTCGGTGTTGGGCTCGTTCATGGGGGAAAGGCTGGTCACCTTCACGCCCAGCTCCTGCTGGATATGGTTCGTCACATGCACCAGGTATTCGGCGAAATCGGTCACGCAGTCCTCGCGGAGGTTGTTGCTGCCGGGATCCACCCCGCCGGAGGAACAGCCGCTGACGGTCATGAAGTAGGGCGGCGAGTTGGAAAACACCTCCACCAGGGCGTCGTCGCCCGCAGCCTCCACGGCGCGCAGCAGCACATTGAGCTGGTTGTGATCGGCGGTGTAGTCGTACACGAAGCGCTGCTGCTCTTCGTCCCACCGCATCCAGCCCGGAATCGCGGAGTCCGTGCGCGTAATGTGGTGATGCGTGGGATCATCGCCGCCGCCGATATTGTAGCGCATGATGTTCAGCCGGAGTCCCTCATCGCCATAGAGCGCATCGGCCGCCAGCTGCGCCAGCGTGTCCGAGTAGCCCAGACGGTTGGCCCACCAGCACAGGCTTGTTCCCCAGCCCTCGTACACGCCGCCGTTGCTGACGGAGGCGTTCCGCATGGTCACGGTGATGGTTTCTGATTCTGCGCCCAGGGCGTTGCCTGCAATGCTGCAGCCCAGCAGGATGAGCAACAGACGCGTCATACGTTTGCCTGTCATGGGACGAATCCACCTTTCCGCTGCTTATGCGCAGGATTTGCCTGCATTGTATCATGGAAGGCAGGGCGGCGCAACCCCCGGAAAAGCGCCGCTGCTTCCCATACAAAAAGAGACGCGATCTCCTGTCGCGTCGTCCTTTTGCGCCTCTCAGCGGCCCATGCCGCAGCCCGTGCGTTCCGGCGGACCCTGACGGCCGGATACGTACCGGCTGTTGAACGCCATGTTCACCTCCCGCAGCTCCTTCAGGCCGTCGATGTACTCCTGGTACATCTCCACAATGCCCGCGCTGCAGCCGTCGCAGGCCGCGGAAATATTCCCCAGCGCCTCGGCGACGATCCGCTCCCGCTCCTCGCGGGTGGTGTCCTTGATCAGATAGCTGGCCATGCTGCGCCTCCCTCCGGGTTTGTTCCACCGCCATGATAGCACATTTTCCCCAGGTTTGCATCCCCCGCAGCGGCTGATTTTTCCGGCGGGGTTCCGCCTCCTGAGGCGCTTGCGCGGGACGGACGCTATGCGCTTTCCCGCGTCAGGTTGTTCACCCACAGGCCGCGGTTGTAGCGGCGGCGGATGAAGGGCACCTTGACAATCTCATCCATGCACATCACGGCGTAGACCGCCATCACGGGCCAGCGGAACACGAAGCAGCCCAGCAGCGCCAGCGGCACGGCAAAGCACCAGGTGGCGAAAAACACGCTGATCGCGTCGTAGCGGCTGTCGCCGCCGGCGGGAAACACGCCGCAGGTGATGATCGTGTTGTAGGCATAGGCGAACATGTACGCCGCGCTGAACGCCAGCATCCGGATCAGATAGCCCTTCGCCACAGGCTCCAGCACGTAGAAGGCATAGACCAGCGGCCCCACGAGGCAGATCAGTCCGACGTTCACAAGGCCGCTCCATCTCGCCACGCGCCAGAAGCCCTCGCCATACTGCCTGGCCTTGTCCAGCAGATTCTGCCCCAGCAGCCGGCTGATCATGATGCCCGCGCCGGCGGACAGTCCCTGCGTCAGGCACTGGATCAGCTGCTGCGCAACGGCCGTGACCGAGCTTGCCGCCGCCGCGTCCGCCCCCAGATGCCCGAGGATGACGGCATGCACCGTCATGCTCAGGCCCCAGGACAGGTTGCTGGCCAGCATGCCGGGCAGGATTTTCCAGGCGTCCGCCCGGTGCTTCCCGGAGAAAAAGAACAGGGTGCCGCGTTTCAGGGCGACGCGCGGGTTTTTCCGCATCCAGGCCAGGCACCACACAAGCGCGACGGCCTCCACGACGATGGTCGACCAGGCCGCGCCATTGGCGCCAAGCCCCCGGAACGGCCCCGCCCCGTAGATCAGGAACAGATCAGCCGTCATGTCCACCGCGACGGTCACCGCGGATATCCGCACGCTCAGCCGGGCGGCGTCCGTCACCTTCATCATCATCAGGAAGCACTGGGACACCCCCGCGAACAGGTAGGAAAAGCTGACGATCCGCAGATAGTCCGCGCCGATCCTGATCAGCTCCGCTTCCGCTGTGAAGACCGCCATGAGCCTGTCCGGCACGCTGAAGGCCAGCAGGAAAAACACCAGCGAGATGACCGCCGTCTGGCGGACCGCCATGCCCAGAAAGCGCTGCGCGTTCAGGTCGTCCCCCTTGCCCCGGTACTGGCCGATCAGCACCCCGGCCGTGCCGATCGCCGCGCCGTTGAACAGCGACATCACAAAGGACACCTGGTTCGCCAGGGAGACGGCGGCAATCGCGTCCTGCGTAAGCCTGCCGAGCATCAGTGCGTCCGACGCCCCGACCAGGGCGTTGAGCAGGCTCTGCAGGGCCAGCGGTATGGCAAGCGTCATCAGTTCCCGGTTGAAACGTCCCTGTTCCTCTGCATTCATGGATGAATCATCTCCTGCACATCCAGGCTGGTCACAGGATAGCATCGCCGGGCCCCGGTGTCAAGGCGCGCGGCGGATCCGCCCCCGAAGGCCTGCTGGTCCCGCCGGGCAGAAAGGGCTGCCGTTTACTTTTTCTGCGCGCGCATGAAGGGCGGCATCTCCGGGGGCAAAAGCTCCATCAGGGCGCGGTCGTGGGCGAAGCGGGTTTCCGACCGGGTGTCGATCACCATGGTGGCGCCGTTGTCCGCGGTGACGGGTTCCCAGTGCGGCACATGCGCACCGTTGGGATCGCCGGTGCGGGCAAAGTTCACGAAGGCGCCGCACAGCGTATCCTGCACATGCTCGGTCGCGCCGGGAAGGTAAAAGGGCTCCAGATACTGCGCGTTGTGGAAAGCATAGGGTATGTCGCAGTTGTGGCCGGGGATGGAGCCGCCCATGTCCGGCAGCTCATGGCAGAAAAGATAGTTGTAGGTTCCCGCGTCGCTCGCGCCGGCGCGCAGCCGGGCAAACTCCACCGACGCCCTGCGCACCCGGCTGTCCACAAACAGCAGATCCGCCGGGATCCGCTCCGGATAGGCCTCGGCATAGGCCTGCACCAGCGCCGGCGTTCTGTCGCCGAATTTGGCCCGGAGCAGCTCGTCGGTCAGGCTGGCGTCCCAGTGATACCGGCTCTGCGCCTGCGCCCGGGGATCCTCCACGGGCGGAATGAATTCCGCCAGCACCGAGCCGATCATCAGCGGAATGTGCTTCGTTTCCTCCCGGAAGCCCACGTCGAAGGGATCCCCCGCGTAATACCTGCCATCGGGTATGGGCCGGAAGCCGATCCGGCAGCCCGTCTCCGCGGACAGCTCGTCCCGGGCCGCGTTGGCGGCCATCGCCAGGTCGTAGTAGGGTACCGTTTCGATTTCCTTCACCGTTCCGGCGGTCAGCCCCAGCTTCTCCAGAATCCGCGCCGCCAGCTGCCGGGCGGTTTTCCCGCCGTCCTCCGGGCCAAAGGGCCTGTCCTGCCTGCCGAACACGCCGCTCATCACAATGGCGCGATGGTACAGGCCGTCCGCGGAAGGCATCTGCATCAGCGTGATGGTTTTCCCGCCGCCGCCGGATTGCCCGAAGATGGTCACATTGTCCGGGTCGCCGCCAAAGGCCGCGATGTTGTCGCGGACCCAGCGCAGCGCGCATACCAGATCGTCCTGGCCAAGGTTCGCGGTGAGGGCGTATTCCTCGCCATAGGCCGACAGGTCGAGATAGCCCAGCACATTCAGCCGATGGTTGACCGATACAACCACCACGTCGCCGAATTTGCTCATTTCCTCGCCGTCATAGGCATAGTGGTTGATGCCGCTGCCCTCATCGTAGCCGCCGCCGTGCATCCAGAACAGCACAGGCTTCCTCGCCCCGGGATCCAGGCTCTGCGTCCAGATGTTCACCGACAGGCAGTCCTCGTCCTGGGGAAGGTAGACGTGACGGCATACATATTCGCCGCCGATGCTGTAGCGCTTCAGCTCCGGCGGCATGTAGCCGAAAAAGCTGGCCTCGCGCACGCCCGTCCAGGGCTGTTCCGGCACCGCGCGGTGATAGCGCCTGGCCGTGGCGTACCTCACGCCGCGGAAGATGAAGGTGCCATCGCAGATGATGCCCCGCAGCTTGCCGGCCGTGGTTTCCACAATGGGCTTGTCGTAGTCATGAATGACCTGGCTTGTCTGCTTCTTGATAAACACGGACGTTTCCCCCCTTGCACTGACTGGATCAACGTTTGTCCCATCCCGCGGAAGGCGTCCGGTCTCTTCCGGCTCCACGCCGGCTGCCCGCCGCGCCCCGCGCACAGGATCCTGATGGTTTCAGTATAGATAGCCCGCCGGAAAATGTCAATGACCATTCCTCCTTCAAAGTCGCCGTGCATTGATGGATTGGCCGATAATCAACCATATCGCCCTTGACATCCCTGGATGCGTATGCTATATTTCACTTGATCTGTGCAATCGCTGACCCATGATGGAGAAAGGAATATGCCGGCTTTTCCGGCGTGATGCGGGCGCCCGGCAGCCGCGTCCGGCGCGGGTATCGGACGGCTCGCCGGAGACCCGGGACGCATTCCCCGTTCCCCTTCATGATGCCCAGGGAACGCAGGGAGACGTCCCTGCTTTCCCATACCCATGCAAACGAGAGGAAGTGCGGCAGGATGGAAATCTTCGACCTGCGGGAGCAGGTACGTGCCAAGGCATATTTCGGCTTTGACTGGCAGTTTGCGCTGACGGACAGCGTCGTCAAGCCCGGAGCGGACGCTCCCTGGCGCAGCGTGCAGCTGCCCCACGACTGGTCTGTGGATGAACCCGTGGATGCGCAGGCGCCCTCCTGCGGCTCGGGCGGATACGCGCGGACGGGCATCGGCTGGTACCGGCGCTTGTTCGCCCTGCAGCGCCGGGACGGCCAGCGTCTGGCGCTGCTGTTCGACGGCGTGTACATGCACTGCGACGTCTGGGTGAACGGGCAGTACGCCGGCGGGCACGTCTATGGCTATACCTCCTTCCAGCTGGACGTCACGCATCTGGTGCGGCCGGGCGAAAACGAAGTGCTTGTCCGGGTGGACAACAGCCATCAGCCGGGCTCCCGGTGGTATTCCGGCAGCGGGATCACCCGGGACGTATGGCTGGTCGGCACGTCGGAAGCCTGCATCGCGCCCTGGGGCGTGTTCGTGACGGCCGGAGGCATCACGCCGGAGCAGGCGGCCCTGGACGTGGAGGTGCGCACCTGCGCAGCGTCCGAGCCCCGCAGCCTGACGCTGTCGGCCGAGATCCTGCTGGCGGGAAGCGTCTGCGCCGTCGCGGAGCCCGTGCCGCTGCTGAGCGGACAGGCCGTGCATCTGCATACCCGGCTGGACAAGCCCGCGCTGTGGGACGTTGAGCATCCCGCGCTGTATACCGCGCGGGTGCGTCTGCGGGAGGGCGACGCCCTGCTGGACGAGGTCAGCGTGCCCTTCGGCGTGCGGGACATCGCCTATGACGCGCAAAACGGCTTCCTTCTCAACGGGCGCAAGGTGCTTCTGAAGGGCGTCTGCCTGCACCATGACGGCGGATGCGTGGGCGCAGCCGTGCCGCGCGAGGTATGGCAGCGCCGCCTTGCCCGGCTGAAGGCCATGGGCTGCAATGCCCTGCGCTGCAGCCACAACCCGCCGGATCCGGCGCTGCTGGATCTGGCGGACGAGATGGGTCTGCTGGTCATGGACGAGGCCTTCGACGAATGGCAGCAGATGAAGGGCAAGGAATTCGGCTCCAACACCCATGCCAGCCGCGGGTATTCGGAATGGTTCGACGCCTGCTGGCAGGAGGACATGACCTCCATGCTGCTGCGGGACCGGAATCATCCGTCGATCATCATGTGGTCCATCGGCAACGAGATCCGCGAGCAGGTGGATGAAAACGGCTGGCAGATCGCCCATCGTCTCGCCGGGCTGTGCCACGCCCTGGATCCGACGCGGCCGATCACCGCGGCCTGCGATCAGGTCAAGGCCGAGCCTGTGGCGGCCTGTGAGGCCTTCCTGGAGGAGCTGGATCTGGTGGGCGTGAACTACACCGACCGCTGGCGCGACCGCACGGAAACCTTCTTCGACGAGGAGAAGCAGGAGCATCCCGCCTGGCCGCTGCTGGGCACGGAGGATGTGAGCGTGGGCGGCGTCCGCGGCGACTACAGCCTCAGGGACGACGGCAGTCCCTGGGGGCGGAGCGTCTACTGCTCCCGCATGCTCAAGGCCGAAAAGCTGTGGAAGTACGTTTCCACCCGGCGGTTTGTCATCGGCGACTTCATGTGGACGGGCATCGACTATCTGGGCGAATGCTTCTGGCCGGACAAGAGCGCTTCCTGCGGCGTGCTGGACACCTGCGGCTTTGAAAAGGACGGCTACTACTTCTACCAGTCCCAGTGGGTCAAGGACAGGCCTGTGCTGCACGTCTTCCCGCACCTGAACATGCCGATGGACAGGGGCGCCGTCGTGCCCGTGGTGGCGTACACCAACTGCTTCACGGCGGAGCTTCTGGTGAACGGCCGCAGCTGGGGCGTGAAGGCCTACGAATTCCCCGCGCAGGGCATGACGCAGTGCTGGCCGCACTTTGACCGGCCCTTCGCGCCCATCACCACCAGCGACCTGCATCTGACCTGGGACGTCCCCTATGATCCGGCGGACGAATGGGTGGTCATCGGCCGGGACAGCGAGGGCCGGGAGGTTGCGCGGCAGGTGATCCGGCATGCCGGGGAGGCTGCGGCCCTCCGCGTCCGGGCCGACCGGGACAGCGTTCCCGCCGACGGACGCGCTGTGGTGCAGCTGGACATGGCCCTGCTGGATGCCCAGGGCAGCCTTGCCGTCAGCGACGACCGGGAGATCACCCTCCAGGTGGAGGGCGGCGCCCTGCTGGGCATGGACAACGGCGACCCGAAGGATCACACCCTGTATGCCGCCGGCCACCGGAAGACCTTCCGCGGTCTGGCCTACGCGGTGATCCGCAAGGATCGCACGGACAGCGCGCTGACGGTGCGCATCACCGCGACGGGCCTGGAGGAACAGGTGCTGCGCGTGGCGGCGGGAGAAGCGTATGCTTGAAATGACGAAGGGCGATATGCGGGTGCAGGTGCTGCCGGAATACGGCGGGAAAATCGCCTCCCTGCGCTTCCGGGGGCTGGAGCTGCTGGCGCAGAGGCCGGATGCTTCGGCCTATGCCCCCGCGCCGGGCAGCGTGTTCGACGAGCATGCCGCCTGGGGCTGGGATGACGTGTTTCCCGCCATGGGCGGCGGCAGCGACCCGGATCACGGCTTCATCTGGACGACGCCCATGCAGGCGGAAGCGGAGCGCGGCAGCATCACCCTGACCTGCGGCGCGGGCGGCTGGCATTACGTCAAGCAGCTGACGCTGCGGGACAACGGCATCCGGGCCGTCTGGCACATCACCAATCAGGCCCGGCAAAGGCAGTCGGCGCTGTGGGTCTGCCACTGCCTGTGGGACGCCCGGCCGGGGATCCGCTTCACGTTCCCGCGGGATTACGACCCCATCCTGGCAGGCGAGGAATCCGCGGACACCGTGTACGCCGCCTGCCCCGACGCCGTGATGTGCGCCAAGCAGTGGGGCGTCCGGGCGATCGGCGAGGGGCAGTGCAGCTTTGTCCTGCCGGAGGGACAGGGGCAGGTCGTCATCCGCTATAACGCGGAGAAGCTGCCCTTCCTGGGCTTCTGGCTGAGCACCGGCGGATGGAACCATACGCGGCAGTTCGCCTTCGAGCCCTCCACCAGCTTCTACGACACCCGCGAGCGGGCGGAAGCCTCCGGCACCCTGCTGACGCTGTCGCCCGGCGAAACCGTTACGTTCTCCATGGATATCCAATGTCACGCCTGCAAGGAGGATCGCAGGGATGTACGAGCTTGATCTTGAACAGGTTGCCGACAGGCAGGTCCGGTCTCTGGGCGGGAAATTCTTCGGCGAAGGCCCCCGGGGCAGCATCGGCTTTACCAGCCAGTCCATGCTGGTCGACGGCCAGCCCTTCTTCGGCATCAGCGGCGAGGTGCACTACAGCCGCGTCAGCCCCGACCAGTGGGAGGATACGCTCATCAAGGCCCGGTGCGGCGGCGTCAACCTGATCGCCACCTATGTCTTCTGGAACGTGCACGAGGAGGTGGAAGGCGTCTTCCGCTTCGACGGCTGCAGGGACATCCGCCGCTTTGTCGAGCTGTGCGGCAAGCACGGGCTGATGGTGATCCTGCGCATCGGCCCCTTCGACCACGGCGAAATGCGCAACGGCGGGCTGCCGGACTGGCTCTACGGCAAGCCCTTCGAGGTGCGCGACAACAACGAGGGCTATCTGGCCTGCGCCAGACGGCTCTACCGCGCCATCCACGGCCAGGTGGACGGCCTGTACTTCAGCCAGGGCGGCCCGATCGTGGGCATTCAGCTGGAAAACGAGTACATGCATTCCTCCGCGCCCTGGGAAATCACCACCGGCGTGGCGAATGAATGGGTCAACGGCGGACATGACGGCGAGGATCACATCCGCGCGCTGAAGCAGATCGCCCGGGAGGAGGGGCTGATTGCGCCCTTCTACACCTGCACGGCCTGGGGCGGCGGCATGGCCCCCGTGGACGAGGTGCTGCCCCTGTGGGGCGGCTACGCCTACTGGCCCTGGATCTTCTACAGCAAAACGGGCGAGCATCCCTGCACCCCCGAATACATCTACCGGGACAACCACAACAACGCTGTCCCCCGCACCTACAACTTCGAGCCCCGCTACGCCCCCGAGAGCATGCCCTATGCCTGCTGCGAGATGATGGGCGGCATGATGTGCTCCTACAACTACCGCTTCACCCTGCCCATGGAGAGCGTGGACGCCTTGGCCAACATCAAGCTGGGCTCCGGCTGCAGCATGCTGGGCTACTACATGTACCGTGGCGGCACGACCCCCACCGGCGAAAAAACGCCCTTTCTCAACGAAGGGCAGGTCTGCAAGCGCTCCTACGATTATCAGGCGCCCATCGGTGAGTATGGCCAGCGGCGGGATTCCTATTACCGGCTGCGCACGCTGCACGACTTCTGCGTCTCCTTCCAGGAGCAGCTGCTGGACACCGTCACTGTGCTGCCGGAGGAATGCGACGGCATGCAGCCGGAAGACCGCGACACGCTGCGCTTCTGCGTCCGGGTGAAGGGGAACAGCGGCTTCCTGTTCGTGAACAATTTCCAGGATCATCTGAGCCTCCCCGCCCGCGACGACGAGCGGATCACCCTGCGTCTGCCCGGCGGGAGCGTCAGCTTCGCCATCAGCCTGGCCTCCGGGGAAAACTGCGTGCTGCCCTTCAACCTGGCCATGGGCTCCGTCCTGCTGAAGGCCGCCACCGTACAGCCCATCACCCATCTGACCCTTGACGGCCAGTCCTGCTGGTTTTTCATGATCCCCGAGGGCATGAAGCCCGTCATGCAGTTCGCGGACCGGACGATGACCCTCCCCGACAACGGCATCAGCGATTTCACCATCGGGCAGGAGCGCGTGATCGTGCTGCCCCGGCAGGATGCCCTGCGCTTCAGCCACCTGGAAAAGGACGGGCAAAGCATCGCGGTGCTGTCGGACAGCGGCATTCTGTGGGACGGGCAGCGCGCCCATCTGGAGACGGCCGGTCAGCCCCAGGCTGTGCTGACCATGCCCTGCCTGCTGGGCGACGAGATCCGCCGCGGCCCCTTTGCCGGCAGGATGTTCGCAAGCGCCGCCGCCCCCGCCGTGCCTCTGGATGCCACGCAGGTCGGGCCCTCCCGCTGGACGGTCCGCATTCCCGCGGAGGCGCTCTCCGGCCACAAGGCCGTGCTGCTCCGGGTGGCGTACATGGGCAATATCGGGCAGGCGTTCATCGACGGCGACATGATCAGCGACAACTTCTGCAACGGACAGCCCTGGGACATCCGGCTGGACGACCATGCTTCCCGTCTGGCGCAGCATCCGCTGACCCTGTACGTCGTGCCCATCAAGGAAGGCGCGTCCGTCTCGGTGGATTCCACCATGGCGGCGCGCATGGAGCATGTGAAGGATATCGTCGCCACCATCGGCAGCCTGACGCTGCATTGGGTGGACGACGTCGAGCTTCCCCTGTAAGGAGGTCTTTTGATGCATACGGAATCCATCCGGATCGCCCATCACGGGCGCGCCGTGGACTGCACCTGCTGGCTGCCGGAGGGCAGCGCGCCTGTTCCCGCGGTGATCCTGTCCCATGGCTACAACGGCACCGCCGACAGCCTTGCCCGCCACGGTCAGCACCTTGCCCGGCACGGCATTGCCGCGCTGTGCCTCACCCTCTGCGGCGGCAGCACCCGGGATACCAGCGGCTTCCCGACCACCGCCATGACGCTCTTCACCGAGAGGGACGACATTCTGGCCGTGCTTGACCGGGTCCGGGCAGACCCCCGCATCAGCCGGGTATTCCTCTTTGGCGAGAGCATGGGCGGCATGGCATCGGTGCTGGCGTCGGCGGAGGCGCCGGAGAAAATCGCCGGTCTGGGGCTGCTGTATCCCGCGCTGTGCATTGCCGACAACTGGCGCGAGCAGTTCCCCGAGGTCTCGGATATCCCGGAAACGGTGGATTTCTGGGGCATGCTGCTGGGCAGGGTCTATTTCACCAGCATGCGCGGGCTGGACATCTTCAGCGTGCTTCCCGCGTACCGGGGGCCGGTGCTGCTGTTGCACGGCACGCTGGATGATATCGTCCCCATTGCCTACAGCGAAAAGGCTGCGGCGCTCTACCAAAACGCAGCGCTGCATGTGTTCCCGGAGGAAAAGCATGGCTTCTCCGACGCCGGAACGCAGCAGGTATGCGAGCTGCTGACACAGTTCGTGCTCGGCAACAGCTGACAAAGCGACAAAAAAGCTGCGGCGATCAGGCCGGAAAACCCGATCGCCGCAGCTTTGCATTTTCCCGCCGGCCTGCCGCCATGACGGCATCAGCCGCGACGCCTTCCCCGCGGCTCCCGGCACGCCGGGAAAGCGGCATTATCTGCCGGGGGACAGTTTGCGCTTGTTCCTGTACTCCGAGGGGGTAATCTGATACTGCTTCTTGAACGACGCGGAGAACTGCTCCGGCGTGGCGTAGCCCAGGGCCTGCGCGATGGAGGTGATGGTGCGGCTGCCGTCCTCCAGGAGGATGCAGGCGGCGGACATGCGGGCCTCCAGCTTTTTTTCGTGAAAGGTCTTGCCGTAGTATTCCCGCAGCAGCCGCTGGGTCTGCCGGGGGCTGAGGTACAGCCGCCGGGCCAGCTCCTCCAGGGACAGGTTCCCGTACTCGTACAGGAAATATTCCTCAATCAGCAGCGACTTCTGATCCACCTGCGGGGTCCGGGCGGATTCCGGGTGAAGATCGCGGGGCTGTTCGTAGTTGCGGACGATGGCGATCAGGATCTGCGACAGCAGCAGCCGGATCTGCTCCTGATAGCCGATGTAGGTATGCTCCAGCTCGGAGAGCAGCTGCAGCATCAGCCCGCGGATGCCCTGCGTATCCTGCCCGATCCAGAAATCCGTGCGGCAGAAGGTATGCACCAGCGGGGAGAGGCTTTTCTGCCGGGCGGGATCGTTGACCCGCAGATAGATGCAGAATTCCATCATGGGATCCTGCGGATCGGGCTGCTGGGCGTGCATGACGTGGGGGCCGGTGGTGAACAGCGTGTTGGGGACGATGCTGTATTCCTGCCCGCCGGTCACGAGCCTGCCGTAGCCGCCGGATATGTAGTGGATCTCATAGCAGCGGCTTCCGTGGCTGTGGGCGGGAAGCTCCTGCTGAATGCGCTCATACTTCAGGTTGAGGATCTGGATGGTGATGCCGTCGAAGGGAAAGATGAATTCCCGTTCTGCGTTCAGCGTGCTCACCGGCAGCCCTCCTTTCCCCGGGGACGGATGATCCGCCTCCCTGACCAGTATAGCATAAAGTATTGTAGAAAACACGCCATTTTCCGATAAAAAAGGACATCTTTATGCCCTTTTTGACGGATACCGTTTGTGCGATAATGAAGCCATGCAGCAGCGTGACGGAGCACGCATTCATCAGGGAGGCGAAAAATCACCATGTATGACATGAAACCGTATCTTGAAACTATCGACCGGGTGATCGCCCAGGGCCCCTACGATGCCACCTGGGCATCCCTCTCCCGCTACCGGACCCCCGCGTGGTACCGGCAGCTGAAGTTCGGCATCTTCATCCACTGGGGCGTGTACAGCGTGCCGGCCTTCGGCAGCGAGTGGTATCCCCGGAACATGTACATCCAGGGCTCCCGGGAGTACGAGCATCACATTGCCACCTACGGCCCCCACAGGGAGTTCGGCTACAAGGATTTCATCCCCATGTTCAGGGCGGAAAAGTTCGACCCCGCCGCCTGGGCGGATCTGTTCAGCCGGGCGGGCGCGAAGTACGTGATCCCCGTGGCGGAGCATCACGACGGGTTTCAGATGTACCGCAGCGACATTTCCCACTGGAACGCCTACGAGATGGGGCCCCAGCGGGACGTGCTGGGCGAGCTGTCCGCGGCCTGCCGGAAGAAGGGCATGACCACCGGCTGTTCCTCCCACCGGGTGGAGCACTGGTTCTTCATGGGCCATGGCAAGGACTTTGACAGCGACATCCGGGAGCCTCTGCAGCGGGGGGATCTGTACTGGCCCGCCATGCCCGAGGACAACCATCATGATCTGTTCAGCAAGCCCACCCCCACCCGGGAGTACCTGGAGGACTGGCTGGTGCGCACCTGCGAGCTGATCGACCGCTATCAGCCGCGGATCCTCTACTTCGACTGGTGGATCCAGCACAGCGCCGTCCGCCCCTACCTGAAGAAGCTGGCTGCCTACTACTACAACCGCGCCGCCGAGTGGGGCACGGAGGTGGTCATCAACTACAAGCACGACGCCTTCCTCTTCGGCACGGCGGTGCCGGACGTGGAGCGCGGCCAGTTCGCGGACGTGAAGCCCTACTACTGGCAGACGGATACCGCCGTTGCGCTGAACAGCTGGTGCTACACCGAGAACAACAGCTACCGTCCCGCCAGCGATCTGGTGCGGGATCTGGTGGACATCGTCTCCAAGAACGGATGCCTGCTGCTGAACGTGGGCCCGAAGGCCGACGGCACCTTCGCGGAGGAGGATCGCCGCATTCTGGAGGAGATCGGCGCGTGGATGGCGGTCAACGGCGAGGCCATCTACGGCACGGACGTGTGGCGCAAATACGGCGAGGGCCCCACGCAGATCGTGGAGGGCCAGTTTGCCGACGGCATCAAGAAGAACTTCACCTCCCGGGACATCCGCTTCACCTCCCGGGACGGCTACCTGTACGCCACGGCCCTCAAGGGCAGCGACGACGGCGAGTACTGCATCGTCTCCCTGGGCGAGCAGGACGCTTCCCGGCTGGCGAATTTCAACGGCATCATTGCGGACGTGCAGGTGCTGGGCGCCTCCGCCCCGGCCCAGTGGCGGCGCGACGCGGAGGGTCTGCATGTGAAGACCGACCTGATCACCGACATGCCCGTGGTCATGAAGATCCGGGTGGAGTAACGGCGTCCGCCCGCTGCGGCCAAGGAGGATACACAATGAAGGTATACGGCACCTATTTCCAGAACGACCCCGACCGCCCGCTGGTCTACGGCGAGGTGGAGCTGATCAACCCGCCCCGCCAGCGCCTGCGCGGGGAAGAAAAGAAGGAAGGCATCCTGGTGCAGCCCGCCATGGTGGGCTTCTGCGGCACGGATCACGAGCTGATGCGCATGGGCGCAAGGGGTGAACTGTCCCGCAAGTTCCCCGCCGGGCAGAAGCGGCTCATCAACGGCCATGAGGGCGTGGTCTGGGTGCCCTCCCAGAACCGCTTCGCCATCGTGCTGATCCGCGGCGGCGACAGCGTGGACCCCACCCGCTACACCGAGGACGAAACCTACTTCGAGTACGGCTGCGATCAGGCCGACGGCCTGTTCTGCGACGCCATGTACGTCAACCCCGACATGCTCCTGCCCATCCCCGACGGCTACGTTCAGGACGGAAAGCTGGCCCTGTCCTTCGCCAAGAAGATGGTCTTCCCCGACCCCTTCGCCTGCATGCTCTTCCAGCTGGAGCGCATGGAGGATCTGGGCAGCGCCCACAACTTCCGCCAGGCGGCCCGGCGGCACCGCTGCTCGCTGGAGGAGGCCCGGGTCATCGCCGCGGACGAGGTGTTCGACCGGACGGTGATCTTCGGCCTGGGCACCACGGGCATGTTCATGGGCGACGTGATCCGTCAGGCCCACCCCAATGCGAAGCTCGTGTTCGTGGCCCGCAGCGGCGAGGATTCCCCCAAGGTGAAGTTCGCTCTGGAGCAGACCGGCGCCACCTATGTGCAGAGCAATTTCGCCACGAACGAAGAATTGGCCGCCGCCATCTGCGAGGCCCTGGGCGGGCGGGCCACCATGTTCATCGGCGTCAGCGGCACGAACGTGGAGCATGAGATCGCCTTCAACCACAGGGTGCTGGGCTGCAACGGCGTGTACAACAGCTTCTCCCTGGGGCCGAAGGTCGCCTACGACACCATGCCCTTCGGCTTCGAGAACCATCTGATCTTCGGCTCCATCAACTTCCGGCAGGATCACATGGAGAAGGCCATTGAGATGCTCTCCCGCAGCCGGTATGACGAAATCGTGGAGCTCATCGACCGGGACGAGTTCGCCGCCGATCCCATCGGGGCCTACGAGAACAAAATCTACGCCAAGGCCGCGCCCATGAAGACCGCCGTCATCTGGAACCGCGACCTGATCGACACCACCCGATAACAACAGGAGGATACGCTCATGAAAGCCATTTCCATCAGCAAGCCCTACGAAATCGGCCTGACCGACCTGCCCATGCCCGTCCCCGGCGAGGGCGAAGCGCTGCTCAGGGTGCTGTACTGCGGCATCTGCGGCGCGGACGTGGCCAGCTTCACCGGCAACCAGCCCTTCACCACCTACCCGCGCATCCCCGGCCATGAGTTCTCCGCGCAGATCGTCTCCATCCCCGAGAACGACCGGGGCCTGAAGGCGGGCGACGTGGTCACCTGCAACCCCTACTTCAACTGCGGCAGCTGCTACGGCTGCCGAAAGGGCCTGGTCAACGCCTGCGTGGACAACCAGACCATGGGCGTGCAGCGGGACGGCGCATTCTGCGAGTACATCGCCATGCCCGTCAGCCGGATCATCCCTGGCAAGGGGCTGTCCGCCCGGCAGCTGGCGCTGATCGAGCCCTTCGCCATCAGCCAGCATGCCATCAGCCGCTGCGAGGTCAAGCCCGGCGACAAGGTGCTGGTCATCGGCGCGGGGCCCATCGGCCTGTTCGCGCTGCTGGCGGCCAGGGCCAAGGGCGCGGAGGTCACCGTCACCGACCTGCTGGACGGCCGGCTGGAGATGGCCAGGGCCTTCGGCGCGGATCACGTGGTGAACAACAGCGCCCCCGACGCGACGGAGCAGCTGCGGGCCATCACCGGCGGAAGCGGCTTCGACGTGTGCGTGGAGGCCTGCGGCGTATCGAAGGCCTTCCTGAACTGCATCGAGCAGGCCTGCCAGGGCGCGAACCTGATTCTCATCGGCAACGGCAAGACGGAGACCAACTTCCTGCACTCGATCCTGCTGAAGAAGGAGCTGAACGTGTTCGGCAGCCGCAACGCCTACACGAAGGACTTCGAGGCGCTGATTGATCTGGTGGCCTCCGGCAGCGTGGATGTGGACAAAATGATCAGCGCCTGCTACGAGGCGGCGGATGCCCCGAAGGCCTTCGACGCGCTGGTGCACAACGACGGCAGCCTGGAGAAGGTGCTGCTGCGCTTTGCCGATCCCCAGTGACGGAGGGCGTGATCATGATTGACGCCCATGTGCATCTGTGGCTGAGCCAACGGGGCGAGGTGAACGGCCTGCCCGTGTACGACCTGGGGGAGGGCCGCAGCCAGTTCGGCAGCGAGGTGCGGCAGATGCTCCCGCCCTACATGACCGACGGCGTGAACAGCGCGGAGCGGCTGCTGGCGAACATGAACTTTTCGCAGGTGGGCGGGGCGGTGGTGACCCAGGAGTACATCGACGGCCCTCAGGACGAGTACCTGCGCTCCGTGCGCCGGGCCTGGCCCGACCGCTTCCGGGTCTGCGCGCTGTATACGGAGAAGGGCCTGCCCTGCACCGCGGGCATGGACGGCATCAAGCTGTGCGGCGGCCGCATGAAGGATCAGGATCTGACCCATCACGAGGACGTGTTCCGTCTGGCGGCGGAGCAGGATCTGTTCATCGCCATCGACATGGCTGACGGCGACACCCAGACCGGCTCCCTGCGGGAGATGGCCCGGCAGTATCCGCAGCTGCGGATCGCCATCGGGCACTTCGGCATGGCGACGGTGCCCGGCTGGGAGGAGCAGATCCGCCTGGCCCGGCTGCCCAACGTGTACGTGGAGTCCGGGGGCATCACCTGGCTGTACAACAGCGAGTATTACCCCTATCCCTCGGCGGTGCGGGCCATCCTGACGGCCCGGGACATCTGCGGCATGGACAAGCTGATGTGGGGCTCGGACTACCCCCGCACCATGACCGCCATCACCTACCGCATGAGCTGGGACTTCGTGGCCAAATCCCCCCTGCTGACGGCGGAGGAGAAGCAGCTTTTCCTCCATGACAACGCCCACGGCTTCTACCGCTTCGGGGACTTCCCGGAGCTGCCCTTCATCCACCACATGGCGGAATAACCAGCGAATCCCTGCGTCCGGCGGCGAAACCGTGCGGCGCAGGGATTCCTTTTTGTTTCCGGCGTCGTGCCGAACACGCTGCTTCCCGAATCAATGGTCTGCCTGACCCTTCCAGCCCCTTGGGTTATCCGAACCGCGCCGCGTGGCGATGTCCCTCGGATCCCCCGCCCGGCAGACGGGCGTCCGGCCTGCTGCCGGAACGTCTCACGCGCCATAGAACCGCGCCATCCGCTGGATGCTGCGCCGAAGCGCATCACGGACATGTTCGGGCGCAAGGCACCCGCACTGATCCCCGAAGCCCGGCAGCATGCCGCAGCAGTCATTCCGCTCGATGGCCGGGTAATCCACCGGAGCGTGCTCCGCGCGGGCTTCGGGCAGCCGCGGGGCGCGAACGCCTCCTCCTGCATGCGCAAGACCGACATGCGCGGCAGCAGGCGTGCGCGTACCAGTGATTGCCCTTGCGCCCAGCTGATATGGCTCGGCTGTACGCTCCGTGTGTTTTCCGTGACCATCCGTGCAGGCCAAGGACAGCAGACAGCTTCTCTGCAGGGCCTCCCTGACGGTTTCCGGATGCCGCGCGACGTGTTCGCCGCCGTTCCGAATGCCGACCGGGACGGCGGAGGTTCCTTTTGCGCAAGCCCGGCGCCTTTCCCAGGGCATGCGTTTGCCTCTTGCAAATTCCCTGCTTTCCGCTATGATAAGAACAAAGGAATTTCTGTCACGGAGGTGCCGCCGATGATCCATCATCCTGCCGATGCCGGCAAACCCGCCATCCTGCAAACCGTCCGCGCCTGCATGCTCGGCCACGCGATTGCCGACGCCATGGGCGTGCCCGTTGAGTTTTCGTCCCGCGCAGAGCGCATGCGCGACCCCGTCACCGGATACCGCGGCTATGGCACGCACGACGTCCCGGCGGGAACCTGGTCGGACGATACCAGCATGGCGCTGGCGTCCCTCGACAGTCTGTCGCGCGGCCTCGACTGCACGGACATGATGGAGCGCTTCTGCGACTGGAAGGACCATGCCGCCTACACCGCAACGGGCGAGGTGTTCGACATGGGCATCACCACGGGCAAGGCGCTGTCGCAGTTCCAGAAGGGCACGCCCGCGCTTTCCTGCGGCCTGGACGGGGAGTATGACAACGGCAACGGCTCGCTGATGCGGATCATTCCGGCGGCGCTGTACTGCCGCTTCGCCGCCGCGGATCTTCCGCTGGACAAGCAGCTGGCGGTCATCCATGACGTTTCCGCGCTGACGCACCGTCATCCCCGGTCGCAGATGGGCTGCGGCATCTGCGCGCTGATCCTGATGGCGCTGTGCGATGGCAGGGGCCTCGAGGGTATTCAGGAGGGCGTCGACCGGGCGAAGCGGTATTACGCAGCGGATCCGGCCTTTTCGCAGGAGCTGAGCCGCTACGCGCGGATCCTGAACAGCCCCTCCGTCATGGCCTTTGCCCAAACGCCGGAGGAGGCGATCAGAAGCGGCGGCTATGTGGTGGATACGCTGGAGGCCGCGCTGTGGTGCGTGCTGAATACGGACAATTACCGGGACTGCGTGCTGAAGGCCGTCAATCTGGGCGGCGACACCGACACCGTCGCCGCGGTGGCGGGCGGTCTGGCGGGGTGTCTTTACGGCATGGAGGGCATCCCCGAGGACTGGCTTGCCGGACTGCGCAAGGCGGAGGACGTCGAGGCGCTGTGCAAGGCGTTTGCGTCGTCGGTGGCCCCGGCGGAAGCCCTGTCCGGCCCGGCGGACCGGCGGGACAGCATCGGCCCGCTGCCCGGAACGCACCTGAGCTTCGCCTTCGATTTTCCCATCACGGCCAGGGATCTGGCGATGTTCCGCTCCGAAGGCGCAGGCGGATCCCCGGACTTTCACTGGCGGCTCGGCCCGGAAGACGAGCTTTTCATTTTCCGGGAGCATCGCTGCGTCTGCCGTCTGCGCATCAGCCCCGAAGCTGACCGGCATCAGGCATGCTTCTGCAGCCTTGGGGACGCGCTTCGGGACGTTTCCCCGCGCGAGACGCTGCTTCATCTTCTGACCCGGTGGACGGGCCATGAAGAACGCCTGAAGGCTGTCGATCTGCACTGCCACGTCGTTCCGGGCGTCGACGACGGGGCGCAAAGCCTGGACATGGCGCTGCAGATGCTTCGGATGGAAGCCGGGCAGGGCGTTCAGCATATCGTCTGCACGTCGCACAGCTTCGGCATGCGCGACGGCCGGTATCGCAAGAACCTTCAGCAGCTTCAGCAGGCGCTGGCCGCGCAGCAGATGAAGCTCAGCCTGTACCCCGGCTGCGAAATCCACTGTCCGGGGAAAACGCCCGAATCGGTGCTGCAGAGGGTGCAGCGCGGTGAATACGCCCTGCTCGGCAACTCCGGGCACATGCTGCTGGAGTTCGACCCGGACAGCAGCAGCGCGTCGATTCTGGCTTGCGTCCGGCAGATCCTTGCGCTGGCCGCCGCTTCCGATGCCAAGGCGAAGCACGTTGTCCTCGCGCACGCGGAGCGCTACAGGCGCCTTGCCGACGACGCGGACGCGCTGGACGCGCTGCTTGCGCTGGGCTGCCGCATCCAGATCAACGCCTACAGCCTCGCGGAGGAGCCGAAGCCCTCCACGAAGGCCTTCGCGCGCAGGCTGCTGGACGAGCGGAAGGTGTCCTTCCTCGGCTCGGACGCGCACCGCACGGAGCATCGCCCGCCGTGCATGAAAAACGGCATCCGGTATGTTTACGATCACTGCGACGTCGATTACGCCAACGCCGTCTGCTACGAAAACGCCCGTCAGCTGCTCACCGGCGCGCTGGGATGAGACGGGCGCGCATAACAGAAGACCGAACTCCGATTGTGGATTCATGAACAGCCGCAGGACGCCGTGGCTTTCCGTCACAGCGCCCTGCCGCTTTTGCTTATTGGAACATGATGCCGCAGGAGATGGTCAGCGTGCAGGGGAAGGGCACAGCGAGCGTATCCCCTTCCCCGATCGTGACGAACACCGAATAGCTTTCATCGCCTTTTCTGTATTCGTAGAGCTTGGACGGATACCTGTCCGCCGGATCATCCGCGGAGCGCAGGGAAAGAATGCCTCTGTCCTCCCCGGTTCCTGCCGCGGACAGAATGTAGGCGCCGGCGGGAATGTCGCGCCCGCCGATGTAGGTGCCGGCTGTCAGGCTTGCGGTCTTTCCGATGTGCCGCGCGACGATTTCACGCTGCACCTGCGCCAGAAGCGCCACAAGCTGTTCATCCTCCATGCAGCTCAGGTCGACCGTCGCTTCGGCCGACGCGAAGGTCATGGGCGCCGCCAGCAGACAGGCGGTCAGAAGCAGGGCAAGGATATTTTTCATGCTGCATCCTCCGTTCCAGTGGGTTTTGGTTGATGCCATCATACCTCCGCCAGGCGCGGCGACGGTCTGCGAACGCTGACAGCTTTCCGGAAAAAGATGTTCCGCGGAATCCGCCCGTTCGGTTTCGCGAAAAAAACAAGCCCCTTGATGAAGGCAACCGCCTTTCAGAAAGGAGCTGTGAACATGACATACCACAGCAGCATCACCGGGCAGATCATCGGCCGTCTCAGAGCGCAGCGCGGCATATCCCAGGAGGTTCTTTCCGGACTCGCCGGCGTGGCGCGCAGCCATCTGGCCATGATCGAGACAGGCCGCAAGAACGTCAACGTCGATACGCTCTGGCGAATCGCGGAGGCGCTGGACATGCGGCTCAGCGAGCTGATGCGCCTGGTCGAGGCCGAGCATGAGCGTCAGGCGCGGCCGCAGGGGTGACCGTGCATCGCGGGAAAGCCACCGCACGCCGGTACTTTTTTCGCGCGGCCGGAGAATCCGCGATGCTCTGATCGTCTTATATGGATAAAAGGAGGTGATCGACCATGGGACATGCCGCGATACCCGGCATGATCCGCGAGGAACGGCTGCGCCGCTGGATTGACGCCTATTCGGACGATATCCTGCGAACCTGCTTTCTCTATCTGGCCGACCGGGCGCAGGCCGAGGACGCGCTCCAGGAAACCTGGATCAAAGCCTGGCGATCCATGGAGGACTACGAACGCCGCCGCGTTCAGAATGACAAGGCGTGGCTGATGCGCATCGCCATCAACACCTGCAAGGATTTCCGGCGGACAGCCTGGTTCCGTCACATTGACCGCCGGAAAGCCCTGGAGGAGCTGTCTCCCCGTCTGACCCAGGTGCCGCCGGAAGACAAAAGCCTGTCGTATCTCGTGATGGAGCTGCCGGCCCGATACCGGCAGGTGGTTCTGCTCTACTACTTTCAGGGGCTGACGCAGCGCGAGACCGCCGAGGCCCTGGGCCTGTCGCCCTCCGCCGTCATCAGGAGGCTGCGCAGCGCGGAAAAAATCCTGAAGCAGGCGCTCACAGGAGGTGAAACCCATGATGCATAACGATTTGCGGGAACATATTCAGCAGACGCTCAGCACCGAGCTTGCTGGGCTCTCGACCGATGCAGTCCGGCGTGAACGGCTGTACCGGTGCGCGGCAGGCAGTGCGGCGCTGCACAGAAAGCCCCGCCTTCGTCCCGTCTGCCGCGTGGCCCTGCTGGCAGCCCTGCTGCTGGCGCTGACCTGTGCCGCGGGCGCGGCCTTCTATCCACGGATCATATCGTGGTTTTCCAGGGAATACGGGCAGGCATGGGCCGCGTGGATGGAAACCGGCAGCGTCGCGCTGCCTGCCTCGTCGGTGGAAGTCAGCGGCGCGGTGTTCACCATTGACGAGGTGCTGGTGCATGACCGGGGGCTGTATGTGCTGGGCAGCATCCGGGCTGAACCGGGCCACATGCTGGTGGAGCAGGAATGCAGCGTCCACGAGCCCTTTGGCTACAACGTCCACTACGGCGAAACGGCCCCGGAGGGCACGCCCACCATTGCGGAAAAGGCCGCGGCGGACGGCTGCGCCGTGCATTATGTCGGCTGCGACCTGGAGGGCATCGGCACCGATGGCGGCGACATCCTGAAGCCGTCGTGCTGGGGCTACGCCGCGAAGGCGCAGCTGGACGGCAGCATCGTGTTCTCCATGGAGGTGGAGGCCGATGCGGCGGTCCGGCCTGGCAAGGAATACACCCTTGTCCTGAGCGCCCTTGTCTACGGCACGCTGGACGACGGCGCCATCGACCATCATGCCCTGACGAAGGAAACGTGGGCCGTCACCGTCACGCCGGAAAGGCTTGACCAGCCCGCACGCACGGACGCCGTCGGCACGGAAACCGGGATCGCTGACGCCGCGCCCTCCACCGCATCGGCGACCGATGGCGACCGTTGAGCAGCGCTGCGGAAACAGCGCGTCTGCCGGGGCATGCCCCCTGTCCGGCCGCGTGACCGGTTGGCTGGAAAAGCCGGATGCCTTCCGCGGCCTGCGCCACAGCGGACGCCATGCCGCGCGATCCGGGCTTCACACCAATGAAGGCGTCGGCCCGCAAGAAAAGGCCAGGCAACCCGCGTTGCCTGGCCGAATGCCCGTCCGGGCGAAAGGAACCGCACCTCCGGATCCCGCGCAAGAAGCCTCGTACGGTTGAGACGGTCGCCCCCAATCCAAGGGTTCCGCCGCGGTGAAACCCGCCCGGAACAAGCCTGGCAGCCGCTTTTCCGGCATTGTTCAGCCTTTGCCGCCCGCATGCTTCCGCTTACGCGTTGGGCAGCGCAGGCTTGCGGTCGTCCATCGGAACCCCGTTGCAGGTCATCTGCAGGATGGACAGCCCTTGAATATCATCCATCGAAACGGCCCGGCGCGAATCGTTGCCTTCGAGGAACAGATCAATGCCGCGCAGCGTCAGGCCCTTCACATGCCTGCAGAACATGCCGTAAGACGGCAGCCATCTGCCGAACATGATCGCTTCCGGGTAATCGGCAGGCAGCTCAGGAATCTCGTCCGGAACCGCGACCGCATCCCCGCCGCCGGCAAAGGTCATCTGGATGCTGTCCAGGAAAACCCGCTCAATGTCGGCCTCCCCGATCCCCGAGATGATGCAGGGCAGCATGGCGCCCGTTGCCTGAACGTTGCACACCTTGATATCATGCATGCTGCCGGGCGTCGGCACAGCCTGCCCTCTGCCCCGGTTGCCCAGGCGGATGAACAGGGGCGAACGGGCATTGCAGATGGTAATGCCGGTCACCAGAACCTGCGAGAGCGCGGCGCCATCGACCATTTCAATGGAGATGCCCGATATGGCCCTGTCGAAGCAGCGCCAGTCGCTGCCGCTGTAGACCACGGAATTGCTGAACACGATATTGCTGATATCCGCCTGCGTCTCCGTGCCGATCTTGAACGCGTTGCAGGGCGTGGTCAGAATGCAGTTGGTGACCGTCACGTTCCGGACGGATTGCTTCCTGCCCTCGATGCCCGAGCTCTTGATGACAATCGCGTCGTCGCCGGTGACAATCCGGCAGTCCGAAACCATCACATTCCGGGAGCCGTCGATATCAATGCCGTCAGTATTGGGGCCCTCCAGCGGATTGGTGATGGTGATCCCCCGAACGCCGACATCCTCGCACGCCAGCAGATGCAGTGTCCAGCTGGAAGCGTTCTTCAGCGTCACATTTTCCACCCGGACGTGCCGGCAGCCGGCAAAGCGGATCATCCGTTCCGGACGCGCCAGGGTCTTGGTGTAATAGTGCGCCACCTCGCCCCAGCTCTTCCGCCAGGCATTCTGCGGACTGATTTCATGGCCGGTCTCCCAGAACACATAGCCCTGACCGTCAATGCAGCCCTGGCCGGTAATCGCGATATTCTCCGCGTCCTGCGCGTAGATCAGATGCTTCAGCGGATAATCCACCAGCTCCCTGCTGCCCAGAAGCACCGCGCCCGCATCCAGGCAAAGCGTCACGTTGCTTTTCATCTGGAGACTGCCGGTCAGATACAGTCCCGCCGGAAAGAATACGGTACCTCCGCCCGCCGCGCAGCACTGATCGATCGCTCGCTGAATCGATTCCGTATTCAGCGTACGACCGTCGGCAACCGCGCCCAAATGCCTGACATCCGTGTACATCATGCTGTTGTCCCTCCATATGATCGATGATTCAGCGTATTGCTTGACCGGATCGGTTCCCGCGCAGGCAGCCGCCCGGCTGCTTCCCCCGATGGCATTCCGCCTCACCGGCACGGGGGCTGGCGGCCGGCGCCCGTACCCGAAGGCGGCTCGCCCGACGTCTTGCGCGGCGATGGCTGCATTGCTTATCCCGAAACGTTTCGCCTTTATGAACAGTGCCATTATACCATGGATTGCGCTTCATTTCAACCGGCTGCGTGGCCCACGAGCCGCTTTGCCGCCGCGAAAAGCTTATCGCGCCCGCAGCGGACAGCCGAAGCCTGTCAGCGGCGTCCGGTTCGCCATCCACGGGATGGCTGCGGGTCATGAGCCTTGTCCGATCAGCGGCGAGACTGCCCGCACGGCGCCTTCGGATTCGCAGCGTCGGTCGCCCGATACAGCCGGCGTCCGGCGCACCCCGGCCATCGGAAGCCCCGCAGCCAGCGGCACGCCAATGGGGCGAGCCCGTACCCTTCGCGGCTGCGCGGCGCTTCGCCCGCTCCGGATGCGCGCAAAAAACAATGAGCCCGCAAGATACATCGGGCTCATTGCTGTGCACCATCGTTATTCCGTTTCCCGCACGTCAGGCCTGCGCGCCAAGCGCTGCGCCCAGCGCACGGCACTGCTCCAGCGCGGCGTCGTCCGGCGTCTCATGCGCAATCACGCTCTCCGCGGCCAGCGTGATGCCCGCGCCCGCGCAGCGCTCCTCCCAGGCGCGCATCCATTCGCCGTCTCCCCAGCCATAGGAGCCGAACAGCCCGACGCGCTTGCCGCCCAGGACGGGCTCGCAGGCAGCGAACATCGGCTCGAATTCGTCCTCCTCCAGCGATTCTGCGCCCATCGCCGGACAGCCGAAGGCAATCGCGTCAAAGCCGCTCACCTTCCCCCCGTCAAATTCGCCGCTGGTGAAAAGCGACGCATCCGCGCCCGCGTTCCTCGCGCCATCGCAGACAGCGCCCGCCATGGCCTCCGTGTTGCCGGTTCCGCTCCAGTAAACAACTGCCATCCTCATCGCTGTATCCTTCCTTTGCTCTTCGTATTTCAAACAGCCACCGTCAGCCGCTCGATCCCCTTGCCCTGCGCGTACTGCCGCAGATAGACGCTTGTGCAATGCTTATACTGCGTAAACAGCCGCCGGGCCCTTTCCTCGTCCCCGTAAACCTTCCAGCAGCCCACGCACTTCGCTTCCGCCCGCTTGCCGATGAAGCCCGCCACATCCTCCGGCGGATAGCCCAGAAACAGGCCGATTTCGTGCGGGAACTCCTCCGAGGTCCGGAGCCTCTCCCGCAGCCGCCTCAGGCAGCCGCCCGGATTCCCGTCGGGATAGCCGAGCGCCGCCAGGATCCGTCTGGCCTGCTCGTCCTTCAGGTCGCGCGCCAGCCGCCGTGGCCTGTATACATACACCAGGCATCTCCCGTCCCTGCGCCGCAGCGGCATGACGCGCAGCCCCTTGCTGCCGAGCCTGCGGTTCAGCCCGCGTACGCTGCGGAGCACCTCCCCGTCTGACTCGCACGGACAGGAAAACAGGCTGCCCGTCTTGATCGAGGCCAGCGTGGGCGCGCAATGGCGGATCACCATTTCATCCGGCACGGTATCATCCTTTCCGCTTACGTATTGAGTTAGATTATTCTAACCGCCCTCGGGAAAGACCGCCGCTCTCCTGCGTCATGAAGAGCGGCGGAGTTCCATAGGAGGAGGTTAGTTATATCTAACCACTGACAATATACCATAGTCCGGAAGACCTGTCAAGCGTTTTTTCATCGATCCCCGCTTTTCGCCTGCACAAAAAAATAAGCGCACACCCCAAACGCTTATCCTGCCCGTGCCGCTTCCTCCCCGCCTGCCGGATCAACCCTTCGGGGGACGGCATCGCGGCTTCCCGTCCCGGCTCACGGATCCTGCAGCTGCCTGCGTATGGCTTCAAACGATGCGGCGGACAGATCATGCTCCATTTTGCAGGCGTCCGCCCGTGCGGTTTCCTCATCCACCCCCAGCTTCATCAGATACCGCGTCAGAATCCTGTGGCGCGTGTAGATGCGCTGCGCAATCTCCATGCCTGCTTCCGTCAAGGTAATCAGGTTGTCGTCATCCATGAGGATGTAGCCGTTTTCCCGCAGCTTCTTCATCGCGAAGCTCACCGAGGGCTTGGTCACGCCCATTTCCATCGCGATGTCAATGGAGCGCACGGCGCCCTTCGTTTCACGGAGCATGAGAATTTTCTCCAGATAGTCCTCCGCTGATTCATGAATATTCATCCGTTCACCTCATTTCATGCTGCTATTGTATCATGTTCCTTTTTCATTTTCAAGGAATCGGCCTTCTCCAGGGCTATTGACACTTTGAGTTAGCCATGCTAAACTCTATCCGGTCAGTGCGAAGGCGCTGACTGTATTCCGGCCATCATGTTAGTCGTGTCTAATCGCAAGGCACGCATGACGGGGCCCGACCGGCGGCCATGGAGCGGCCGCGTCTGCCGCGATGCCGCCCATCATCAACAGCAGGGAGCAGCATGTCATGAACCTGACCGCAAGCCAAATCCGCTTTCTTCTGGCCGTCCTCTCTCTGACCTCCATGGATGAGGACGTCGCCTCCAAGAACATTGCCCACATCCTTGGCATCAGCCGCCCCAGCGTTCACGGCATGCTGGAGCAGATGATCGAGCGCGGCCTCGTCGAGAAGGCGCGCTACGGCCGGGCGCGTCTGACGGCCGAAGGCTTCGCCGTGGCCCGTGCGCTGGAGACGCGGCGGGACAATCTCATGCTCCTCTTCATCCGGCGGGACAGCTTTCCGATGGACGAGGCGCTGATTGCCGCGACCAGCCTCATGGGCGCGCTGAAGGAGGAAAGCCTGCAGGCGCTTGAAGCGCAGCTGGACAGCTGAGCACGCGGACGAGCCTCCGCCGCCCATGACCCGGACAGGCGCGGGGCCATCGGGCCTTTGCCCGGGCCGACCGAGCATCCCGCGGCACGCAGGGCGAATGTGCCGGACGCAGAAAGGGGCCGCCTCACAACGAGGCAGCCCCTTTTGCATGCATGTCGGCGCAGGGTTCATTCCTGCCGCTTGCCGGGCGCAGGATCCGCCGTCCGCTTCACCGTCCGGTACTCGTACAGATTCTGCAGCAGAATGCCGCCGATGATCAGCAGCAGCGCGGCAAACGCCCGCAGCTGGATCCTCTCCTTCAGGAAGACCGCTGATACCACCAGCGACAGGAACGGCGTCAGGTAGGCAAGGTTCGCGATGACCGCCGTGTTTTCCACGCCCCTGAGCGCCAGCGCCCAGAGCAGATACGCTACCGCGTCAATGACGACGCCCAGCCACAGGATCCCCAGCCACTGGACGCCCCGAATGGGCACCCAGCTTTCCGTCAGCAGGCCCGATACCAGGGCGCAGACCGCGACAACGGCCCACATGACCATCATCGAAATGTTCTGGTTGTAGTCCGCCTTCTTGTTCAGCACCGAAAACAGGCCGTAGCAGGCCGCCGCGGTCACGCAGCTGATCACGCCGAGCAGCGTGTTGCCCGCAGGCAGGCTTCCGCTGCCCAGCGATAGCACGATGATCCCCCCAAAGGAGCAGAGCATGGCCAGACCCTTGGCCCATGTCAGCTTCTCCTTCAGGATGATGCACGAGCATGTGACCAGCATGATGGGCCACAGATAATTCAGGATGCACGCTTCCTGGGAGGTCAGCTCCGCCAGGCCAAAGTAATACAGCGCGGAATACAGGAACAGCCCGACAAACCCCAGCCCTGCCATCACCCCATAATCCCGGGCGGAATACTGGCTCATCGTCCGAATGACGCCGCTCCGGACGTTGACCAGCAGGAGGAACAGAAACGCGAAAACGCTGCTGACCGACAGCGCCTCCAGATTGGGAATGTCGTACAGCAGCTTCTTGACCATCGCCGCCATGGTCGCCCAGATCAGCACCGTCGTGATGGCGTACAGGTAGTTATTCTTCAGGGCCATGTGCCTCGCTCCTTTTGCATCAGCCATTCCGCTGGCCGCTTGCCGTGACCGCCCGCCGGATGGGCGATCATTTGCCTGTCCGCGCGGCGCATCCCGGAAGCATGACATCAGTATATCATGCCTCCGGGGTGTTTGTATAGCTTTGCGTAGCGGCCGGCGGAGGATCACGCTGCTTCCTGTCCCTCGCCGCGCCCCTGCGCCCGCATCGTGCGCCGGAACAGCAAGGACGCCGCGCCGACGCCTGCCGCGCCCAGGAAGATGGAAAGCCATACGGGCAGGGCATCGTTCAGCATGCCGAACGCCATTTCACCCACGGCCACCGACGCGATGCTGATCATGCGGAGCGTGGCGGACACCCGCCCCAGGAGGCTCTGCTCCACGCTGGTTTGCAGCATGATGGAGGCGGTCATCTGCATCGGCATCGCCGCGGCGATCGTCAGGCAGTCCAGCGCGGTGATCAGGGCCACGCTCACCATCACCGGCAGCCAGCGGCAGATTCCGCATACGGCGCAGATGCCGATCAGGAAAATTTCTGCCGCAATGGCTGCCGTGGCCACCGAGAAAATGGCTTTCGGGGGATATTTCCTGATCAGCGGCACGGCAAACAGCGGGACGATCATGCTCGCGGCAGAGGTCACCGAGCAGTACAGGCTGTAAATCCATGTATCCACCCCATAGATCTGCCGCAGCAGATAGGCCACGCTGACGGAGAACGTTGCGCCGAAGAACGCATTGGCAATGGGCAGCACCCTGATGAAGCCGCAGAGAAAGGAACTGCGCCGGATGCAGCGGACGCCCTCCATGAAGTCCTTCCAGACGGAAGCTTTCCGCACGCTCCCGGCGCCCGGCGCAGCGTACCTGGGACGGATCATCAGCTGGAGCACAAACGCCAGGAAATTCAGGGCGGCGATCACGCCGAAGGCCGCGGCAATGGTCAGCCTGTCATACAGAAAGGCCGCCGCCACCGGCGCAAGCACGCAGACAATGCCGTCGTCCACCTTGGAAATCGAGATGGCGTCTTCCAGCCGGTCGGGCGGAACCAGCTCCGGCAAAACCGCTGCCTCGCAGCCGCCGTAGAAGACTTCGCCCACCTCCAGCGCCATCACGAGCACGTACACAAGCGCAATGCCGATCGGAACGGTTTGCCCCAGCAGGCAATACGCACCCAGCGCCACGGCTTCGCCCAGCAGAATCCAGGACATCATCCGGATCTTCCGGACGCGGTCTGCCAGCACGCCCGCCAGCGGCGTCAGCAGGATGCGCGGGAAAATGATGATGGACAGCATGGACGCAAAGAGCGTCGCCGAGCCGGTCATGTCCAGCACATACAGGGACAGCACATACTGCAGAATGTTGCTGGCCCCCATCCCGAGCGAGGACGCCAGCCAGTAAAGCCAGTAATCCCGATTCAGGCCCTGATGCTTTTTCATACAGCCTCCTTTTGTCATAAAATCGTAACAATTCACACTGCCATGGCGGCCAGGAAGGCGGCGGCAGGTATCACGCAGGGACTGTCGTTCACAGCTTCTTTGATGGTTAGTCATTTCTAACCCTCCCGCGTAAAGACAGACCCGGCGCGGGGTCTGTCTATGATGATAGCATGGGACGATTCCGAAAGCTATACCGAAACCGTCGCTTTTGCTCCATCCGGAATATGATTTTTGCTGTCAGGCCGCAGCAGCGCCGTCTGCACGCTTTACCCTGCGGATTCATCCGCCAGCGCGGGAAGGTACCGCGTCAGGAATGCGGTCACTTCCCTGCGATATTGCTCCGGATGCTTGTAATAGCTGGATGCGTGCGCCGCCTCGGGGAAGGTCACCAGCCTTTTGGGCGCAGCGCAGGCGGCATGGTTCTGGCTGCTCATCCCGCAGGGCACGAAGGTATCCGCTTCGCCATGCAGGAACAGCACCGGCACCTGACAGGCCGCCAGCGACCGGCGGGCGTCCGCCTGGTTGGGGTCAAAGCGGCCGAACAGCCGCGCGCCCAGCCATCCCAGGGCATAGCAGAGCCGGATGGGCGCATGGGGCAGCATGGTGGGAATGCAGTGGCAGAGGATCTCCCGGGGCGATGTGAAGCCGCAGTCCGCAATGATGGCCTTCACCGCGTCAGGCAGATCCCGGTCCGCGGCCATCAGCACGGTGGCGCCGCCCATGGAGACGCCCATCAGCGCCAGGTCTGTGCCGGGCCAGCGCGCCGCGGCCCAGCGCGCCCAGGCCGCGCAGTCGTCCCGCTCCTTCACGCCCATGGTGGTGCATGAACCGCCGCTTTTGCCATGGCCCCGCTGATCCGCCAGCAGGATATTCATGCCCAGCGCGCTTTTCAGCCAGAACCCCATGCAGCCGTCCTGCAGGGCATGCCCGCGCCAGCCATGGAAGAAGAGCAGCAGCGGCGCGCCGTCCCTGTGATGATAATACCGCCCCCGGAGCGTCGTGCCGTCGGGCGCGGCGATGGATACCTCCTCGAAGGGCAGCGCCTTGAGGGCGGTCATGTCAGCGGACATCCGCGGATAGGTTGACGCTGACGGGATGTCGGGATCCTTCCGTTCAGCGGGGCCGGTGGCAAATGCAAGCCGGTACAGCAGCCAGACGCACGCCAGCAGAATCGCCAGCAGGATCACCAGCACAATCACGGCAATTCCCATGGTTGGAACCTCCTCGCACTTTCCTGACAGATATATTCATCTTTGATGCAGGAATCACCTTCTCCCCCGCAGGGACAGGCCCGGAAATAAACCGCTGATGGATGCGCCGCATCCCGCGCCCTCCATCCGGTCGCGGACGTCTGTCCTGTCACGCCCTGCCCGACCATCGGCCATGCCCCATTCTTTTGACCTCCCGGATCATCAGTCCGCCGCCCAGGAAGAACGCCAGCAGCTCCGACAGCGGGCCTGCCCACAGCACGCCATCCAGCCCGATGAGGACCGCCAGGATCAGCATGGCGGGAATGTAGAAAATCACCTGCCTGGCCAGCGAAACAACGGTGGCCAGCACGGGCTTGCCGATGGCCTGGAACAGCGTGCCCGCGCAGAGCTGCACGCCGCCCAGGCAGCTTGTCAGCAGATAGATGCGGAAGCACTTCACGGCGAATTCCTCATACAGGGCGGATTCCGTGCCGAAAATGCGGATCAGCGGCAGCGGGAACAGCTGATACATGAGCCACGCCACCGCCATGACCACGGTGGTGGAGCCCAGCGTCAGGTACAGGGTTTTCTTCACCCGGTCGTATTTTCCCGCGCCATAGTTGAAGCCGAGGATCGGGCGGCTGGCGCTGGAAATGCCCATGGCCACCGAGAAGAACAGCATGCTGACCTTCATGCACAGGCCGAAGACGGTGATGGGGATATCCTCGCCATAGACGGACAGCGCGCCGTAACAGGTCAGCATATTGTTGGACACCATGGCGATGATCGTGGAGGTCATGGTGTTCAGGCAGCTTGCGATGCCCAGCGAGGCCAGCATCCTCACCAGCGGGGGCCGGAAGCGGAAGGACGCCCGCGTAAGGCGGATGTTCCTGAACCGGAAAAGATACGCCACATTCAGCACCATGCTGATGAACTGGCTGAAGATCGTCGCCAGCGCCGCGCCGCCCACGCCCATGTGGAACACAAAGATCAGCATGGGATCCAGAAAGACGTTCAGTATGGAGCCCAGCATCATGGAGACCATGGAATACCTGGGGCTTCCGTCCGCGCGGACGACGCCGTTGATGATGACGCCCACAATCACAAACGGGAAGCCCAGGGCGATCACCCGGCCATATTCCAGCGCATAGGGCATCAGATTGTCCGTCGCGCCGAAAAGCCGGCACAGCGGGGGCAGGAACGCCTGCACGAGCAAGGTGAACAAAATGCTGACGCCTGCGCCCGCCATGACCGCGTTGCCCACGGCCCGTGACGCGGTTTCCGGCTCGCCCTTGCCCAGCTGCAGGCTGAAGTACGTTGCCAGGCCATCGCCGAACAGCGAGGCCAGGGCGATGGCGCAGGTGGCGATGGGCGCGATGATGTTGGTGGCGCCATTGCCCAGCATCCCGACGCCCTGCCCGATAAAGATCTGATCGACCATGTTGTACAGGGAATTGATGACCATGGAAATAACGCCCGGAATCGCGAAGCTCCGAAGCAGCCTGCCAATCCGGTCCGTCCCCAGCGGATTGGCGGCGTTTTGGGATGATCTCATGCTGAAACAGCCCTCCATGTTATTGATTAGAATTCTAATTATCAGAGCGCAGGGCAGACGGCATGCCATCGCGTGCCGCCCGTGCCCTGGAGGAAAAGCTCACCGTACATTCCGCGTCATCTGCTCAAGGACGGAATCGAATACACGCAGCTCCTCTTCCGGGATGCCAACGAACAGACTGTCCATGTACCGGTCAATCCGCCGGGAAATCTCGGCCTGGATGTCCAGCGCCTTCCCGGTGGGCACCAGGCTTCTGTACCGCCCGTCGAACTTCACAGGCTCGCGGCGGATATACCCGTCGCGCTCCAGGTTGTTGATCAGACTGGTGACCGAAGACCCCCGCACCGCGAGAAAGGCCTCCAGATCCTTCTGATACACCTCCCCTTCGGCCGCCCTTTCAATGACGAATTCCAACGCCAGCGCCTGCGTGCTGGTCAGCGGCATATCCTCAAAAAAGGACGCAAAGTGCAGGTTCATCAGCCGGTTCAGCCGCTCCTGTTTACCCGTCAAGGCCTTGTAGTCCATCGGTATCTCCCCTGTGTATAATTAGAATCCTATCTATTGTAGCAGATCCATCCATGCCTGTCAATTGCTCCGGCGCGAAATGCGCGGTCGATTCAGGCAGGCGCAAGGGGCCTCGTCCGGCGCGCGCCTGAGCCTCCGGCAGCGCGGAACAGGCGGTCACGCTGCCGGGCAGGCTGCCTTTCCGCAGGCGCGGCAGGCGTTCCATCATTCGCTTCGTCTGCGCGGGGCTTTCCTTCACGCCAGATATCCGGCAGCCGTCTCCTCCACCTGTTTCCAGCTTTCATAGGACGCCCCGACTTCCTCAAAGAACAGCTTCAAATCCCGGTTCAGCGCGCTCATCTCGTCCACAGCGTTCATGGCGTGATCGCTGGCGCAGATCCTGCCCAGCGGCGTGGCGCACATCAGCTTGAAAAAGGCATAGCATGTGCGGCGATAGCTGGCGCTTTCGTAGTCCTGATCCGACTGGGGCAGAATGGCATGCCCGCCCTTTTCAATGGCCCGGTACCCCTCGATGCTGGCGTCGATCAGCCGGTTCAGATACGCCTTCTGCCCTTTCAGCCTGTGCAGATCGCCGTCAGCATGGTAGCAGGCCATGGCCGCCGGAAGCACAAACGCCGCATGGCAGAGAAGATAATCCTCCATATTCGGCTCGTATACCACCTTATAGCCGGCGCCGTCAAAAATCTGACGGATCAGGCCTTCGCCCGATGGCGCGTCCTTCAGCTGGCCGATGGTGATCTTCTTCATGTCGATCCCGACAATTCTGTCCGCCTCCCGGTGGCCCGCCGATAGGCAAAAGGCAAACAGCACGTTCTTCCCCGGCAGAAGCCCGGCATACTCCCTCGCCCGCACGTTGTTGCCCACCAGCACGATGTTCCTTGTGCCGTTGGCGCGGAGCGTATCGAGAACGCTGTCCAGCTGCGTATAGCGCATGACCACAAAGATCACGTCGTAGACGTCCTCCGGCTTCAGCTCCGTAATGACCGGGATATGGCTGACCGTGGCCCCGGGCCTGAACCCGTTCTTCACGATCAGCCCGTTTTGCCGGATGGTTTCCGCCCACCGGCCCCGGGCCAGCAGGGTCACATCCTTTTTGGCGCGGAAGAGGTTGTTCGCCAGATTGCCGCCCAGCACGCCCGCGCCATACACCAGAATCCTCATATGCATACCTCCCCGGTTGCTCTTCATGGATTGCCCCATCGCCCGCAGCTGTGTCATCCCCGGCCTCACGCCCCCGGACTGCGGCAGCTTGCCGGCCGGCCCCGTTGGGCATCCGGCCCTTGGGATGCAGCCCCTGAACCGGAGCCGCCTTGCCGGAAGGCCGACATGCGTTTCCTGCGGCGCGTCGCCAGCGCGTACCGGCTGTCCCGCGTCATCAACCAATGGCCATTCCGCAGGTTAGATTCCACTAACGTGCCGACGAAGGAAAAGGCTGCCCTCCATGATTCAGCCACCTGAAGCATATCACCTGAATCTTTTCCTGTCAATCCATGGAACCCGCATTTTCCCGTTGACATATGCGGTTAGTTGTGTTAAACTCTATGACGATGAAACGTGGTCGGCGTTCATACCCGTGTTTTACACTTCAGCACGAGTCCTCCTAAATGCAACCCGATCCGTGCTTCATCGCCCCTCAGCGAGCAGCCTGCCGGTATACGACCAGCCGGTACACTGCCCGCTGTTTTTGTGTATCAGGGTTTAACCGCAGGGCGGGATGCCGGTCAAGGATCGCCGATCCTGACGCTGCTGATCGCCCGGGGCTTTTGTCCCTTTCTCCGGCAGCCATCCGATGGCCGAGGATCAGCGCATCATCGGCCATGCCATCCGCTGCATGGAGCCCGAAGCCTTCGAGGATCCGTTCATCGGCGAGCTTTCCGGCAGTCAGCGCGCCTATAGCGCCATGGTCATCGCCCGGGATACCGAGTCCAGCCGCCCCCACGAGCCCGCCAGCAGCATGGTTCGCTGCCTGGGCGATGAGCTCCGTCACACCCTTCGGAATGACGGCGCCGCGCAGGCATTCGCATTCCTCAAACGCATATTCCCGAATCGTTGCCGCACCCGCCGCGATGACCGCATCCCCGCCGGGGCCAGTGCATTTTCTCCAGAACGCCCATATGCCATCGCGAAATCATTTGCACTGCTCATTGTGCAGCGCTCCCGTGCAGAGGATTGCGACGGTTGGCTCCCCGTTTGGCTGCGCGCCAGTTCAGCCGTCAGTCCTTGAGCATCCCACTGCCGTTATTCACCACCAAGGCATTCGGATGCGGCCGTACAGTCGAGCTTGCAAAACACAAATTATATGATATAATTGCAATAAAGCTGGTATAATTTGATATATTGCGTCCGGTTTTCACAGATTGATGGCATTTCAGGGATGGAGGGACTAAGGGATGAAAAAAACCTTGACGATCAGCTTGATGCACGTTCTGGCAATCATGGCACTGGTCCTGATTGTCGGTACTGCGCCGTTTGCAGCGCACGCGGAGGAGGCGTATCCCGTCGCCGAGGAGCAGTATCTCGACGAAGACGCGCAGTATCTTAGCGCGGAGGACGGATACTACGTCCGATGGAGCGTGCCTCTGAGGAACAAGACGGTGAGCACAACCTGCCTGGCGAACACCTCCTGCTCCCTGAGCTTCTCTGTGCTGCCGTGGTCCAAATTCCAGATCTCCGCCACCTACTATCAGATCCTCGATGGCAAACTTGTCAATTCATTCTCGGTGAACACCAACTGCGCCTGGAGCGATCCGAGCTCGAGCAGCATCACCGTGGACTGGCTTGGCAACATTGAAGTGAGCGGCGTCTCAGGTACTTACGTCGTTACAAGCAAGCTGAAGGATCCGATGGGCAATTCCTTTACGGCGAGATTCTCCATCAATATTTCCAATGTGTCCCTGGGGCAGTCCGAAAAAGCGCGCTGCGCCATGCTGGATGTGCTCGCTGAAGATACCTATAACTTGCTGTCCTCCTTTTCTACCGTGGAAAGCTATCTGACGGCCATGAACATGGGAACGCACCGTGGCGACAGCCCGCTGCTTCAAAGCAGCAGGAATGAAAACGATGCGCGACTGGATCATGTGATCCTTGCCGCGCTTCCCGGCGCAAGCATCGCCAAGGTTGCAAAATTTCCCGCTGACAACCCATTGCTGACATGTCTTGCGGTTCAATGTGATGGGAAGACCTATATTTCCTACCGAACGACGATGTCGTGGTCTGAATATCTTGCAAATGATTGCGGGCCATTGAAATATGCGTATTATCATGCAATGGAATTCTACGAATGGCTTGGCTGCAATGCTGATAATACCATTCTTGTCGGCTGCGATGCGGGCGGCGCGGTTGCCTCTTACGTGGCGTACCGCAAAGGATGCAAAGCGTATCAGTTTGGTTCCGTCATCACCGGCATCCTGGGGGTAAGGGATGCGTTGCTCGATTCTCCGCATTTTGTCGCATCGCATTATACAGGGCACAGGTGCGAGTACTATGCAAAGCCGGCGCGTGATACGATTCTGTATGATCCTGCGCTGAATTACGTCCATATTGAAACCGGCGTTGCACGGTATGAAGGCCCTTCCAGCAACTCGAACATCTGCTTTGGTTCATCCGATCCGGATACGTTGTATCTTTCGACAGAATCGTTTGCATATCGGTATATCATGCTGGGAGATGGCGATGATTTTCTGTGCAGCCAAAACGATTGGCTTACCGAAGCTGTTAACTATTTGAACGGATCCAGCTCTGTTGGCGGATTCTATACTGCGCTCAAGACTGGAACAATGCTTATGGCCGGCCTCCAGCAGATCCTGGTGACGCTGATTATGGATGTGGCCACATCTGAGCCCAATATCATTGTCGGCGGCAAAGGCAACGATTACATCTGCGGATCTTTGAAAAATGATCATTATCTTTATACGTACGGAGACGGGTGCGATATTATCTCCGATATTGGCGGAAGCGACAGAATATACTTAATCGACTGTGAAGGAATATCCTGTGAACTCATATATTACCATTCATCCGCTGATCTGCTGCTGAATGGAGAGCTTGCGATCGACCTGCGGCAGGTGCTCAAGGGCAGAGGAACCATTGACATTTATTTCGGCTATCCGGATAATGCAGTTCATTTCGACACCATCGAGCGGGAGCTCCCGCTTTTCGATTTGATGCACTGGATTGGCTTGAGATGTCCGGTGAATGTGCACATCAAGGACGCCTCCGGAAACACGGTCATTCTGCTGAAGGATGGCGTCGAGTCGTCTTATGAAGAGGAGTTCGGACAGTTCAGCGTTGTTTACGATGGCGAGGAATACACAAAATCCATCCTGCTGGCCGATTCAAGCTATCACGTCGTCGTGGAAGGCATCGGAGAGGGCAGCATGGATTGCACGTCCGAGTACTACGATCCTGAAACGAACAAAACCACATCCATCAGCTACCGGGGTATTCCCGTGGTCACCGGCGCGCTGTACTATCCGGAGCTGACGGATTCCGGCAGCCTTGTCCTGCAGGTGGATCTGGACGGCGACGGCATCATCGATCAGACGATTTCGGACAACACCTCGCTGACCCTGGATCTGGAAAAGACGGAAATGGCGCTGGGCGATACACTGACGCTGAATGCGACGGTTATTCCGTCCTCCACCCCGCTCACCTGGGCCTCCTGCGATGAGAACGTGGCGACGGTTGATGAAAACGGCCTGGTGACTGCAGTCGGCGCCGGCGATGCGCTGGTCGGCGTGATTACGAACACCGGTTGTCAGAAGTTTGCCTACTGCTGGATCACTGTGCCGGAAACCGAGATCGACGCCTCAGCCTTTGAGATCAGCGGCGTGGAATCCGCCTATCTCTATACCGGCGCGGCGATCGAGCCGGAGCTGACGGTCTCCTACAAGGCGCTGTCGCTGGTGCGTGAACGCGATTACTGGGTTTCCTATGACAATCAGGTGGAAGTCGGCACGGCGTCCGTAACAGTGCACGGAATGGGCTACTATTCCGGCGAGGTGACGATGACCTTCCAGATCGTCGAGCCCTCCCTGACGGTTTCGGAGAAGGTCAATGATCTGGTCGACGAATGCAGCGCGAAGGGCTTTGACTCCGAGTACGCCAAGGCGCTGTGGCTGCACGACTGGCTGACCAGCAATGCCGATTACGACTTCACCTACACCTACTACGATCCCGATGGCGTGCTTCTCTACGGCACGGGCGTGTGCCAGAGCTACGCGGACGCATTCCAGCTGCTGCTCAACGGCATCGGCATCGAGAGTCGCGTCGTCATCAGTCCGGAGATGGATCATGCATGGAACGTCGCCAAGATCGACGGCGCATGGTGCCACATCGACTGCACATGGGACGATCCCGCAAGCGGCCTTGAAAACCACTCGTATTTCGGCCTGAACGATACACTGATGTCCCGCGATCACACCTGGGACAAGTCGATGTATCCCGCATGCGACAGCCTGGACAACTTCTACTACGTGCGCAACGGCGTGCTGTGTGCTGATGACAGGGACGGTGTCCTTGCGTGGCTTGATCAGAAGGCCGCTGCAAACACGGAGACCATCGAGCTCTACTATACCGGCGATGACGTGGACTTTTCCGTTGCCGATGTGTTCGATGCATGGTTCTCCGAAAACAACTGGAAATATGGTCTGCGCAGCTATGAGTTGCGCGGATCCCGATACTACGTCTCCATCTCCATCGTGTACACGGAGCCCTGGACGCCGTCTGCCGAACTGACCGAACCGGTGGCCTGCCCGAATTTCACGCTCAGCGGCCCCGATGGATCCTATAAGCTCTCCAATTATGATGACAATGGCCTGGTGCTTGTGTTCGGCCGAAACGGATGCCTGAATACGCAGGGCCTGATGGACAGGCTTCACAGCGAGCTGGAGCTTCTGAACAATTCCGGTGTGGACGTCATCGTCAGCATCATCGAAGCGCATTCGATCGACGGTCTGTCGAGCATGCTCGAAGCGTATCCGAACTTCAGGTACGCCTACGACGGCTACAGCGTGGCGCAAAGTCTGCTGAGCGCGGTCGGCTGTACGGAGGAATATCTCGTCTATCCCTTCGTGTTCATCATCAACAGCGATCAGCAGATCGTCTACTACTCGACGGGATACGTATCCAGCGTGGATGTGCTGGTTGGCGAGGCCTTCGCAACTGCGACGGGACAGGCAGTTCCGCTTCCGGTCAAGGAGGGGTACAGCAATTCGCAGGATCAGGATCTCTCGGTGCTCACAAGCGATCCTGCCATCATGCGCCTGTGGGAGGTGAGCCTGGCATCCAACGAAACCCTCTTCCTCTACAACTACTCGCCGCGCAGCTACACCGCTGTACAGCAGATGGCCCTCTACGAGGAATCGTATGAGCTGTTCAGCAAGCTTGGCATCTCGATGGTGGCGTGCTTCGACACGATCGATGAAGACGAATTGAGCGAATGCAGGAGCACATATCCCCATATCGTCTTCGTCGAGGACACCACAGGCTATGTGATGTGGAGCATGCTTGATCTGGTGGGCTATGAGGAGACGAGCGCATATTACCTGTCGAATTACCTGATCAACGGGAACGGATATGTGATCGACTACCGGAATGGAAGCACCTACAATTTCCAGGAGATCACCGGGCACTGCATTGATTTGCTGGATTTCCCGAACAAGGTTCCCGCCGCATCCGTCAGCATCGGCAAGGAGGCCTTCAACGGAACCGCGTTCTACTCCATCGATCTGAGTGGATCGAGCGTTCGATACATTGAGAGCGCTGCATTCAGCAACTGCTCGAACCTGACGTTGATGCGGATTCCTTCCAGCGTGAGCCTGATTGCGGATGACGCCTTTGACGGTTGTGATTCCCTGATCATCATCTGTGCGTACAACAGCGCCGCATACAACTATGCGATCGAGCACAGCATTGATTACATACTCTACTGAGGCGTTCCGACATACGCGCAGCACTTTTCTGAGGGTGTCTTCCATTTGGCAGGCACCCTCAATACAATTGCTGCGCGGCACAAGGCGCCGAAGACGTTTTCTCCGCCTCGGGTTCACGCGAGGCATGCTCATCGCACCATCATACATTGGGGAGGCGGATGCGAGGTGAGCCGTGAATGTGATATTGATTGCATGAGCGTCCATCGCCATGCAATGATCTGCCGCCCATTGAACCAGATGGCAGTCATCGGGATCGTCCTCTGTCTGAAACGAATTTCTCTGAATGCGCGTTCCTGGTAGGTATAGACTATCATTTCTGGATGTGGAGTGAATAACGAGTATGAAGCTTAAGCGCCTATTGTTTTTTACGGTACTTCTGCATTGCATTTTTCCTCTAATGACCGCGACAGCATCAGAGTACTATGTGGACGATGAGTATTCACTGCGAGCGCATGCTTTTGCGAACTGGAACGGTACAGCACTTTCCTGCTTTGTTCAGGAAAGTGAAAGTGGATGGCTTGAGGCCTCACCATGGCGTGATCCGGACACCAATATGCTTGTCTCAGAGTATGTGGTCAACAGCGATTCACAGTATTATACCGTTGTTGACGGTGTTCTGTATTCAAAGGACATGAGCCAGCTCCTTTTGTATCCACCCATGAAAGACTGCTGGTATTTTCAGGTTCCTTCCTGCGTTCGGGAAATCTCGGACGTGGCGTTTATGGGAAGTTACTATTTGCGGGATCTGGTGATTACAGACTCTGTTACAGGCTTTGGTGAGGATGCAGGCTGTGACTTGTTTTATGAATCCTGTGTCGAAGTTGTTTACTTTCCCGATTCGCTGGAACAAGGTATTGATATTGATGCGTTTGCCTATATGCCATGTATCCGGGAAATTGTTGTTCCTGCAGATTCCCTGATTGGAAGATCATTGATGGAAGCCGACCATAGCGGATATTTAAACTATGTCAGTGCTGGTATTGTAAGGTTTTACTGAAACAATTCACTTTGTTGCAGAAAACTGTCATAACGCAAAATCATTCTGCAAGGCGTAATATCTCATGGAACAGTATAAGCACTGCATCAGATGCGGCATTGTCTGATCCCAAAGGACATTACAGGGACAAGCCGGAGGATTATGACTGGATTCGGCGAGGCATTGACTGCTACTATGACCACTTCCATACTGGCTGGTAAAAGCGAGGGGGGAAGTCATTTTGAAAAAGGCTACGCAATATGTGGTTCTTTGGCTCATTGTTTTTTCGTTAAGCGGTTGTAGTGTTTCAAGACCACCAATGCCCACAAAAGAAAAGGCACAGGAATTGTTCCATGATAATTACGCACTGATCAACACTGCGGCAACACTCCTGTGGGAGCACTATGATGAGCTGGATTGCCTGGTCAGTGATGGCAAAAGTATGGTAAATATGTACAGTAATGGTCGGTCAGAAGATGACTTCCCTTATTCACAGACCTCGCTGACAGAGGATGAGAAGGCCGTTATCTTTACAGCATGGCGTCTTCTGGGGTCGAATGTTCTGAATGTTACCTATCATATGTCATTACCCGAACAGGCGCCCGTGATAGCACTGTATGGTCATTATCACGATGGAACTCATACTTTCCACATTTGGTATGGTGGCGTTCTGAGCTATTAAGCTGGGAGGTGCTTCATGATCAATATTGCTCAATTCAAATACTACTTCCGTTGGTATCCATTTGAATGCGAAGCAGATGAACCTCAATGGTGGTATAACAGATGTACTGGAGAAATGGTGTATCGGGACGAAGCCAATCTTCATTCAAATTGCCAAGGGGCAGAGCAGTTTGAATATACCATGCTTCCGGTCCCAATGATAAACATTGTTGAAATGGAAAAAGAGTTTCTTACAATGCATGGATATACGCGAATCAAAGACAAGATGCAACAGGATGCACACCATGACTTTGACTATCAGTTCAAATGCTTTATTGACTGTCATGGACTGACACGCACATGGCATTTGTTTGAAGGGGATAAACTTCAGACTGCTGCTATCACTTGGTGCAAAAAAATGGTATTAAATTCGCAACGGAGTAAAGCAGCATCATCCATCGATTTGCCGGTTAAGCAGACATAGCTGGCGGGAACAGCAAGCAGGGCGGTGCGAGGACGGAACGGCCCACGCAGCATGCTGACCCTGCTGTGACAGGCATGGCGCGTCGATCCCATGCGGAACAATACAGCGGTGCCGCAGGGGCTATGGCGCGGCAGCCCGCCTCCTTGCCTTTCACCAATCTCTTCATGCTACAGCTGGAGATATTACCGCTGTGAGACTTCATCCCATCCGTGAGGCTCTGAATTTCAGCCCTGATCCGGTTTCTTTGTTGCTGCTTCCTTGCTTCAGCAGTTCTGCACTCAGCTTCTTCGCGCTCACGCCTGGCCTGATCACGCATGGCACGTTCCCTGACTTCGCTTTGGACTTGTGCCTCAGCTGCGCGTCTCTTTCCTGGTGCTTTTCGTCCTCCACTTTGCGCGTTTGCTCAGCCCTGTCACGGAGGCCACTTCTTTCAAGCCCGGCCGGATCGGCCCCCGCAGGAACAGGATTGCCAAGCCTACCCTCTTCCGGCCTCTGTGCTGTCGGCTTTGATGTCGCCGGATGGTTTTTTTCTCCGATTCAGCAGCTTTCGGTTGCGTGGCCGGGCTGCCGGGAGTCGTGGATGCCTTCCACAAATGTCGCTTGCCGCATCTGATCGTCGGCTTTCTTGCCCATCGGTCGAATAGCTGAGCGGTTTCCCGCCAGCCCCTTTCAGCCATTGTTTTCAGTTCTTCAAGGATGCAGGCTTCCGGCAGTCTTTCCTCCCGGTCAGCCTTGCACCATATCTCGCTTCTTCAAGCATGCCGCGGCGGATCAGGGTTTCCGTATCTTTCCGGGAAATGAAAAGGTTCGCAGCCAAACGGAAAGCGTCAGCCATACGACGGGCTTCATCATTCAGCGTACAGTCATCGCCCGGGATTTCCATCATGTCATAAGCCTCTCGTCACAAGCGTCAGATGTTCATGGCAGAAGTCACGTGCCTGCGGAACCGCCACGGGTATTAGCTCACTTCTGCTGCCTCAGCGAATACTGTCGAAAACAGCATAGGCAGCATGGAGCATCCTTGCCTGATGCTTGCCGGACCCGGATCGGAATTGCCATATGGCATAGCAGCCATGCCTGGAAAACATGTGCACATCGGCATCTGCACGGAAAGACCACCTTCTGGCCTGATGGACGTTCCCAGCCTGGCAGCTTCCCTGTTTTCATCAGCAGGAGCGGCAGACGCAGCCCTGCGCACCGCCATGTTCCAGTACTTCCCCCACTCTGCTCCAACAGGATGCTCGATGCCATCCTTCTTTTCGCTGATTGCTCAGATGCTCTATGGCACAGGGAGGCGGAATGATCATGTACGTTTCTGTGCTTACAGGCTGTTTTCTCCTGATGTCGATTGATCTGCTATGGCCGCACCCGGGAAGAAATACCCGATGGCGATTCCGGCCACCTGGATACTCACTTCATCAAAGCGTGTTTTTGTGTCTGGGCATATCATCGTCTCATGGCCCTGTCTGCTTTGACGGCACGCGGAGCTGGTCGTCCTTTCTGAGCGCCCTGCCCATAGGCCGGATACGAATACCCAGCGGAACGATTTCGTCCGTTCCCGCATGGGAACCCGGATGCCGCCACTGGATGAGCTGCCATCCTACCGTCGCGGTCATAAGCCTTTGTCATTTTCGCGAAGCTGCTTCGGCGATATATCCCTGATTTCCCGGAAGAGGTATTATGGCATTCTACGCCCCTGCTGGGGAATCCGGGTTAGCGGGAGATTGTGGTCCTGCCGGGGTTCAGTATGCCGTACAGCGTTCATTTGACGGCGTATACGGGCATCCTTACAGGATCTGTTCGGATTCGATTCAATAATCATGTCCTCTGCATATTTGGCAACGGCGCCACTTCTGAAAGCGATGAAGGCGGAGAGCGCGGAGCACTGCTGGTCTTGCCGGAACAGTCCGTCTTCTGCCAATACATTTTGACGCATCCCCGCAAAGCTGTATTTGGCGAAGGCATCACAAGAACGGAAAAATACTTCCTGTCCGATTTCGAAAATCTGGAAGTAATCCTTCTATCCTCGACCATCACTGCTTTTCAAGAGCAGGCATCGTACACATTTGCTATGCCAAAGGTCAGAAGAATCAAACAGTACAAATGACAACGGACACCGTTTGATCGCAGCGCAGCCATCGAGTATCTGTCATCTTCGGTTTGCTCCATGGCCTGTCCCTGCGCCGGAAGGCCTGATAGCCTTGTCCCCCCTTGATGAACCTGTCCCCATGATCAGCAATGGACGCACAGCCTTGAGCCCCAGGGGCTGCAGGGCTTTGTGCATGCGCGGGCGAGCTTGGGCGCTGTGATGAGCGGCATTCCAGGGGCCGGGCAGCATGGTTGCGGGCAGCTGCGCGATGCCCTCCCCAGGGTGGATGGCGTTACGCGTACAGCCGCTTCAGGTTCCCGCAGTACAATCCATATTCAGGAACTGTCCGACGGCGTATGGCGCCATGACGCATAACAAAGCAGCCGGCCCCCTGCAAGGGAAACCGGCTGCCGTTGTATTCCAGTCATTCCATGGCCGACACATTGGAGAAGGCGCTGCTCTCATGGCTGAGGACGAAATCCGCCGTCGCCACCTCCGCAGAGGATTCCATCGCCCGCGGGCCGCCCATGCCGAAGCCGCCCATGTCGCGGTTCCCGCCGGCCATCATGTCCAGCAGGCTCAGGTCGGCATCCTCGCCAAAGATGGCTTGCAGCTCCTCTTCCGAAAGGATATCCGTCAGGGAGAAGCCCGTCAGCAGGCCGTTCAGATCCTTCCCGGACAGCAGCTCGTTCAGGTCAACATCCGCCAGAAGCTCGTTCAGGTCAATGGTCTGATACGCCGCATACAGCGTCCCGACGTCCTGCATGGGGTCGAAGTCACCGGGCTGCTGGCCGCCCTGGCCGGGATCGAAGCCGCCGGGCTGCTGGCCGCCCTGGCCGGGGTCGAAGCCGTCAGGCTGCTGGCCGCGCATATCATCGGGCATCTGCATGCCCATGTTGCGCTGCTCAGCCACGCCGCCGCCGTGTACCATCTGCCTGCCGGGCGTGTAGGACGTGATGACCGTGTACAGGCCGTCCTGCTGCTCGCCCTCAATCTCGCCGCCAAGATACACATGGTACGTCTCGCCCTCCTTCAGCCCGGGGGTGGAAAAGGCGATGTACATGTAGTCATAGGGAAAATCGTAGGCGAAGACCGGATTGCCCGCCGCGTCCGTCACGACGATCAGGTCATCCGTCGATTCGGAGAACTCCAGCATCATGAACAGCTGCGCAGAATCGCTGTCGATGGGATCGTACATGTTGCCTGCGCCAACGATGATGCCGCCGTTGATGGTGCTGCCCATGTCGGAATCAATGCCGCCGTCCTGGCTGGTGGGATGGGCCAGGTTGATGGCCGTGCCGCCGTTAAAGACAATCCAGCCGTTGGAATCAATGCCGTCGCCCTCGCCGCCGGGAAGGTTTTTCACAGCGGAGTAGACGTAGCCGTCGTTCATGGTCAGCACGCCCACGCCGTCCTCGGCCACGTTCAGGGGATCATCGCCGGCCTCGATGTGGAACACGCCGCCGTTAATCGTCAGATGCCCGCAGGCGACCTCCACGCCCTCGTTGTCCGCGTCCACCGTCAGGCTCCCCGTGCCCTCAAAGCCGAGGGACACCTGCGATCCAATCGCGCCGTCGAACTCCGGCTCCTCGTCCGTCGCCGCCACATTGTGGCTGCCGGTGATGCGGTTGTCGCTGCCCGCCGCCAGCTCGATGGTTACGCCGTACTCGCCCGCCGTCCGGGGATCCCGGGCGCTGTAGATGGCAATGGCCGCGTGGGTGCGGCAGGTCAGGTCAACGCCGTCGAGGATCAGGCGCACATCATCCTCCGCGCCCGCCCTCACGGCAATCTGCGTATCCGTCGCCGTGCCGCTGATGCGGTACACGCCGCCCTCCGTAATCGTGACGACGCGGTTGGTTACGCCCGCCAGCTCCTCCTTCACGTCCTCGTGAGCCTCCACCGCATGGGCGAGGTACACCGTGGCGGACGCGTCCTCCGTGATGGCCGTGCCGTTCACTGTGATGGTATCACCCAGCACGATGACCGTCTCCGTTGTTTCCGCCGCCGCAGCCGTCAGCAGCAGGCAAAGCAACAGTATCGCCGCTATGATTTTTTTCATGACCAATGGCCTCCTTCAGGATTCATCATGACTATGATACCATGTACTTATGAATACTTCATGTCCGATTATGAACGCACTGTAAACATTTTACCATCTGGAAGATTTTTTGTGTTCCCCGCAGACGCAGGCCGAATCAATCCGGATCAAACGAAGGATGCCCCGCGCAGCTTCCCCGGGCAGACCAGAGCAGCCTTCCGTGATGTCATGCTCACGGAAAGTGTAATAGCCCGGCAAGGCGTTCGTGTCGAAAGCGGGCCCGAATGATCAGGGACGCCGGTGCGAAGCCGGCACAGCAGCCATTGCTGTGATTCGGTGGTGCGGCTGCACATGCCATTGGACGGAAGCCTGAGAAGGCGCGGCCGATGGAGCAATCCGGCCGATCAGCCAGAAGCCCTGCCTCGCATGTGGACAGCACGGTTTCCCGGGCAAAAGGGGAAATACGGACAGGACGGGGATGTCCCTGCCTGACTGGATGGGCATTGCCGTCATCACAAGAGTCCCGGCTGTGCATGGCGCGAAGCCGCCGCTGCGGGCGCGCGCCACGTCCAGCCGGCCGCAGGCGTCTGCTGTCATGCGGGCGGCAGCGCCTTATGCAGGATGGCTTCTGCATTTTTCCTGCTTTTCATCCACATTGCCGGAGAAAATGTGCTACAATGGTCCTATCAACCGCAGGAGGTTTATCCATGAATATCAATCAATGTGTCGATTCGCTGTCCATGCCGCTGCCGGAGGACATTCTCAAGCGGAAATGGGCGGGCGATCTGGCAGGCGCGGTGAAGGCCATCGACTGCCATCTGCAGGAGGAGCTGCCGGAGCTGCTTCGCGCACGCCTTGTGTGCGAGAAGGAGCGCATCCGCCGTCTGCCCACGCAATATCCATGGAACCGGGCGCAGGCCCTGGCCCGGCTGCAGGAGCTGATCCCCGGCATGACGGACGAGGAGCTTGAACAGTGGGAGCTGGCCGGGAAGGTGGATTTCATCTACATCAACGGGGAAAAGCGCTATTTTGTGCGCTTTCACAGGAGCCTGGCCAAATACCCCGAGCTCATCCGCCGCGCAGGGAAGGAGGTCAGCCCGGACAGCCCGTGGCTGGACCCGATGATCCGCACCATCCGGGAGAAGGGCCGGCTGTGCCGCCGCATCACCCTGGAAACCAGCCTGTCCGTGGAACAGGAAGACTTTGTCCCCGGCGAATACCTGGCGCATCTGCCCTTCCCGGCAGCCTGCGCCCAGCAAAGTGATATACGGCTGCTCTCCGGCGATCCGGACGGCCTTGGCGAACCCAACGCCCCCGCCCGGACGGCCTGGTGGCATCGAAAGCTGGACACCTGGCAGGAATTCCGCCTGCGCTACAGCTATGTCAGCTGCATCCGCTATGCCGATCCGCTGCATGCTGCCGCGCCGGACGCGCCGCTTTATCCCATGGCGGAGCCTCCCTGCGAGGCGGATCTGGCCGAGGAGGGGGCGTACATCCGCTTTACGCCGTATCTGCGCGCGCTGGCGGCCGAGATCGCCCAGGGCGAAACCACGGCCGTGGGCAGGGCCTGGCGGTTCTATACCTTTGTGACCACCCGGGTGAAGTATTCCTTCATGCGGGACTATTTCCAGATTGACAACCTGGGGGAATACTGCGCCGTCAATCTCAGGGGCGACTGCGGCCTGCAGGCGCTGCTGTTCATCATTCTGTGCCGGATTGCGGGCATCCCCGCCCGCTGGCAGAGCGGCCTGTGCATCGACGCGGACTATACCGGCAGTCACGACTGGGCGCAGTTTTATCTGGACGGCTGGGGCTGGCTGTTTGCCGACCCGAGCTTCGGCGGCAGCGCGTACCGCAGCGGCAGTAGCGAACGCCACGCCTTCTACTTCGGCAACCTCGATCCCATGCGCATGGTGGCCAACCGGCAGTTCCAGGCGGCTCTGACGCCCGCCATGCACGCCCTGCGGGTGGATCCCTACGACAACCAGTCCGGCGAGCTGGAGCGCATCGGCGCATCCCAGCCCTTCACCGGACGTCAGCTGAACGGCAGCGCCAGCCTGGTGGCCTGCGAGGATATGGACTGAACGCACCTATGAGCAAAAGCCATCCGGACAAGTCCGTCCGGATGGCTTCTTCGTGCCGTCAGGACGGCGGCATCCTCCAGCACATCGCTCCCGGCGGGGTCAAAGCATCTTCGCCAAAGAGGCGCACCCTGGCGACCATTCCATTGGTAGCGGTCCGCTGACGCAGCGCGTGTCCCGCGATTCCCCCGCGGGCCGGATGGATGATGGGGCTGCCCCGAACGGCATGCCGCCGGTTCATCCAATGAAAAAGCGTCCTGTCCATCGCCTCGCAGCGCCACGGGCACTCTGCGCAGGAAACGGACAGGGCGCTTTTTTTGCAGCGCAACCGGCCGTCGATGGCCGATGCAGGAGCGGTTATTCCTCCAGAGACAGAATCCGGCTGCCGCAGCGCACGCCCCAGGCGTGTCCGTTCCGGGTGAAGAACTCCAGCCGCGCGCGAACCCGCGTGCCGTCCACCGGATCCATCCCCAGGAAGCGCAGCCCCCCGCAGTAGACCAGCTTCAAGTCCCGCTTGCTGACAATCGCCCGCAGCTGGCCATCCTCCTGATGAACGTCCACGATGGACGGTACGCCCTCATGCCCCACATAGCGTCCCAGGAGCATCCCGGGGTCGGAGAATTCCCGTCCGGCAGGCACAAACCAGCGGTGACAGGTATCCAGCGGAAGCCCCATCACGGCGTTGTAGAGCGTCCACATGATATCGTCCATGTCCTCGTCGCCGCAGTTGCACAGCACCGCGAAGCCATAGCCCTCGCCCAGCAGCAGCCCGCCCTTGGTGGATACGCCATGCAGGCCGCCGGAATGCTCGCAGATGGTATGCCCGCACTTCACGCGCTTGTACAGGCCAAGGCCATAGCAGGCGATCTCCTGCGCGGGAATCCCGGGCCCGATCATGGCCTCCACCGCCGCGCGGGGCAGCGTCTGCACCCCTTCGTGCATGCCATAGCTGGCCAGGCAGCGATAATAGGCCGCCATATCCCGCGCGGTGGATTTCACCATGGCACAGCCGCGGAAGGGCGGCAGCACGCTCCAGTTGTCATCGCAGAGCAGCTCGCCATCCTCCCTTTCAAAGAGGGACGTGATGTTCCCGCCGGACAGCGCGCGGGCGGATACGCAGTCATCATCCATGATGGTGCGCGTCATGCCCAGCGGCCGGAAGATCCGCTCCATGCAGAACTGCTCCAGGGGCATGCCCGCCGCCTGATCCGCCACATAGGAGAGAATCGCGTAGCCCTCATTGCTGTAGGACATGTTCTCCCCCGGCGCACCAACCGTCGGATACGGGCAGCTGGCGATGTACCCGATCACCTGATCGATGGTGTTCATCGGATTGGGCGCGCTTTGCCGCATGGCGTCGATCCACTCGCCGCTGCGGTTCACGCTGTTGACGGCGATGGACCATTCCAGGGGCTCCATGGGCGGAATGCCGCTGGTATGCCGGGCCAGCGTCCGCAGGGTGACCGTATCCCGCGGCGCGCCGGGAACGCGGAAGTCCGGGAAATACCTGTACACCGGATCATCCCAGCTCAGCTTCCCCTCCGTCTCCAGGATGGACAGCGCCAGGCAGGTGATGGACTTGGACATGGACGCAATGCCGAACATGGTGTCCGGATCGGTGGGCACGGACAGCGCTGCATCCCTGTAGCCGTAGGCCTGCTCGAACACCACGCCCTCAGGCCCCTTGACGCAGACCGTCACGCCGGGCAGCCGCTCCCTGCGGATCAGCTCCCGGATGCGCGCGTCAAGCGCGTTTGCATCAATTTGCATCTGTATTTCTCCTTCAACGGTTCTCAAATCACCAGGGCACAGGATGCGAAGCGATTTTTCATTCCGCCGCCCGGCGAAGTGGCCGGACGCCCGCATCGACAAGGCGCGGGCAGCTGCGCCGGCGACGTTGGATCATCGTATGGTATGCCTGTGCGATCACATGCTTCACAGGGCAGAGCGGACGCGTTGCCGATGCCGGGGAGGTTCACGCCGTGACCGCGCTTTCCAGCACGGCGAGGCTGCATCGGCCGGCATCCATCCGGCACCGGACGCCCAGGGGCAGCGTCAGCTTCGGGCTGCAATGGCCGCACCGCAGCCCGGTGAACACAGGCTTGCCGCAGGGGGCCACCACGTCCCGGATCACTTCCTCCAGCGTCAGGGCATAGTCCGGATATTCCATCGTGCATTTCGCGAAATCGCCGAACACCACGCCCGCGCAGTCCGCGAATTTGCCTGCGTTCCGCAGCTGGGTCAGCAGACGGTCGACGCGATAGGTGCTCTCGCCGATCTCCTCGATGAAGAGGATGCGTCCCTTCGTATCCAGCTCCCAGGGCGTTCCCAGCGAGCCCGCGATCAGCGTCAGGTTGCCGCCCACGAGCAGGCCTTCCGCCTGGCCGGGATGCACCGTCTGCCGGGGATAGTCCGGCGGATTCAGCAGCTCCCCTGCCGGCTGTGCATGCATCAGCACCCGGTCCATCCATTCGCGGGAGAAGTCGTCCAGCGGCCCGTCCGACCAGTCGGACACGGCCATCGGGGCATGGAAGGTCACCAGGCCGCACCTTTCCAGCAGCGCGATGTGCAGCGCCGTGATGTCGGAATAGCCCACGAAAATTTTCGGATGCCGGGCGATCATGTCATAGTCCAGGCGATCCAGCAGGCGCATGGCCCCGTAGCCCCCGCGGATGCAGATGATGGCGTCCACCCCGTCGTCAGCAAACATGGCGTTGACGTCCCGGGCGCGAACCTCATCCGGCCCGGACAGATAGCCGTACTTCTGCCCGAGGCTTTCGCCCAGCCTGACCCTGAAGCCCATGCGCACCGTTTCAGCGACGGCGCGCTCAATCGCGCCTTCCCGGCGAATCACCCCGGAGGGCGCAATGAGGCCCAGCGTATCGCCCGGTTTCAGCTTCCTGCCGTAAATCATTGGCCGCTCCTTTTACAGCACCCAGTGGAAGAACTTCAGGCAGTCCATCCAGTCGTCGGCGTCAAAGGCGACGGTCTTCTCATCCACCTGCACCGCGCCGGGATAGAAGCCGCCGTCATAGGCGCGGTAATGCTCCCGGAAGTTGATCTCCACATGGAAGCGCTCCGGCAACGGGAACATGCAGTCCCGGCCGTCCTTCTGAACAGCCCTCGCGACGGTTTCGCGGATGCGCCGCACCGCCACGTTCGGATGAATGGACAGGGAGCCGTTGCCCGTGCCCTCGCTGACGGGCACCACCTCGATGTTGGGGTTCACGGACTGAATCCAGTCGCACAGCCCCTTGTCGCCGCACACGCAGAACACCGGCACGCCGACGTAGGCGGCGGTCAGGCTGTTCATCATCAGCTCGGAGGCGATGACGCCGTTGATCTTCACATGGTTGTTGCCCCGGTTCATGGTGTGGGACAGCGGATTGCTGTTGGTGCCCGCCGCGTTGTGATAGCCGGTGAACACCACGCCGTCAAAGCTGTCGTCCAGGCCGAACATCATCGAATAGGGATGGCGGCTCCAGGCGCGGAAAATCCGGGCCTGCTCGGGCAGACCGGCGGGGTCGATGTTGCGGCCGGAATCGTGGGCGTCCTTCACCAGAATGTCCTCATAGCCCGCCTCGATGGCGCCTTCGCAGGCCGCGGCCACCTCGCGGGTCATCTGGGCGGCAAAGCGGTCGTAGAGCGGCTTGCCGATTTCGGTTTCGTCCCAGTGGGTGATGCCGGTGGTTCCCTCCAGATCGGCGGAAATGAACAGCTTCTTCATTGAGCGTCTCCTCCTTGCGTATCACAATCGAGCGCGAGGGCCACATGCATCAGCGTGCCGATGGTCAGGCAGTCCTCGTCAATGCGGAAATCCCTGCTGTGCAGCGGCGGCGCGGGCATCCACGCGGGGCTGACGCAGCCCACATGGAAAAACGCCCCCGGCGCGCAGTCGCTGAAGAACGAAAAATCCTCCCCGCCCATGCTGGGCGCAGGCTTTTCCACCACGTTGTCCTCGCCCAACAGCCTTGCCGCGACCCGCCTGACCCTCGCGACTTCCCCATCGTCGTTGACCAGCGCCGCGTAGCCGGGCGTAATGCTGACCTCCGCCCTGCAGCCCATGCCGGCAGCGACGTTTTCTGCAATCTGCGCGATGCGCTCCTTCATCGCCTCGCGAAGCTCCGCGTTGGCCGTGCGCAGGGTGCCGCGCATGCGCACCTCGTCGCAGATGATGTTCTGCGCGCTGCCGCCCTCGATGGTGCCGATGGTCAGCACCGCGCTTTGCAGGGGGGACACATTCCGCGCGACCACGCTTTGCAGCGCCGTGATCACCTGCGCCGCGCAGACAATCGCGTCCACGCCCTGCTCCGGATACGCGCCATGCCCCGCCTTGCCGCGGATGGTCAGCCTGACGCCGTCGGTGGAGGCGTTGAGCGTGCCGGTCCGGGTTTCCACCTTGCCCACCGGCAGATGGGGCATCACATGCAGCCCGTACACCCGATCCACGTGGGGATGCTCCATCGCGCCCGCCCGAACCATGGGCTCCGCGCCGCCGACGGTTTCCTCTGCAGGCTGGAAGAGCAGCTTCACACGCCCGTGAAGCTGCCCCCGCAAGCCGCTGAGCACCCTGGCCGCGCCAAGGGCCATCGCCACATGCGCGTCATGCCCGCAGGCGTGCATCATCCCCTCGTGCTCTGAGCGGAAGGGACAGCCCTCCGGCTCGGCCAGGGGAAGCGCGTCCATGTCCGCGCGGATGCCCACGGTTTCCCCGGGATACGCCCCCTCGATCAGGCCGATCACCCAGGTGCGCTCAGTGGTATAGGGCACGCCGATTTCATCCAGCGCGTCCATGATGATCTTCTGGGTTTTGTACTCCTGGAAGCCCCCCTCCGGTACGCGGTGGAGCTTCCGCCGCAGGGCAATGATCCAATCCTTCTGGGCATTGACGATTTGCCTGAGCTGCTGATCGTCCATGACCGCGCCTCCTTACGCCAGGGCGTCGATGATGCCGACAACCCGGCCGTCTTCCAGATACACCCGCGGAACCCGTTTCCCGGTGCGGGCAAGGGATTCGTTGCGGTTGAGGTTCCCCCACTGCGCGTATTCGTCCACGCCGATGGAACCGCCCAGCAGCGTCACCGCGTCGCCCTCGCGGGCCTCCGGGATGTCGGTGACGTCCACCATCATCTGATCCATGCAGACCAGACCCACCACCGGCGCGCGCCTGCCGCGGATTTCCACCTCGCCAACGCTGTTCAGCCGGGGATAGCCGTCGATATACCCCGCCGACAGCGTCGCAATCACGCTGTCCCGCCGGAGGGGATGCGTTTCGTCATAGCCCAGGCATTCCCCCGCCGGAACGCGGTGCAGCCGCGCGATGCGGGTTTTGACCGTCAGGGCCAGGAGGCTCTCCTCCGGATGCTCGTAGCGCCTGGGGTATACGCCGTAGAGCCACGCCCCGGTGCGCACCGCGTCGAGATGATCGTCAGGATACCGCACCATGCCGATGCTGTCCAGCGCGTGCACCATCGGGATGCTCACGCCCCGCCGGGCCAGCTCGTCCCGGCAGGCGGTCAGCAGATCCAGCTGCCGCCGGTCCGATGCCTGATCCCGCAGCGCCAGGTGGGTGAACAGCCCCTCCAGCGCCACCGCGCCGCTCTCACGCATGCGCAGCGCCGCGCTGACGGCTTCCTCCGGCCCGAAGCCCAGCCGGTTCAGCCCCGTTTCCAGCTTGATATGCACCCGCGCAGGCCGCCCTGCCGCCTTCACCGCCCGGATGACCGCGTCGGCATACCGCCCGGAGAACACCGTCAGGAGCATGCCGGCCTTCACCGCGTGCGCCAGCTGCGCCTCCCCGCACAGGCCGAGGATCAGCACCTCGCCGTCCGGCACAGCCCGCCGAACCTCCGCCGCCTCATTGCAAGAGGCCACGGCAAACAGCCGCTGCCCCTCCTGCCGCAGCCGCCGGGCAACCACGGGGGCGCCAAGGCCGTAGGCATCCGCCTTCAGCACGCAGATCAGCTGCGTGGGCGCCTTCAGATGCCCCAGCGCGGTGCGGTAGTTATGCAGTAGCCGGGACAGATCAACCTCCGCCCAGCACCGGGAGGTCGCTTCTTCACAGGAGATCATGTTGCCCCTTCTTTCCCGCCTGATGCAAGAGGGATCGCCGCGGCCCATGGCCGGAGCGATCCCTGCTGCGTGGCCGTCCGCTTCAGATCACGCGTTCAGGATCCTGCGGTAATTGTCGGCTTCCTTCTGATTGGCCCAGACCATGTGCCCGGGCTCGATTTCGACCCAGGCGGGATGATCGGTTTCATACTCGTGCTGACTGGGATCATAGACCAGCAGCGTCTTGTTCTTCTCCCGGGCCGGATCGGGCAGCGGAATCGCCGACAGCAGCGCCTGCGTGTAGGGATGCAGCGGATGGGCGAAGAGCGTTTCCGTATCGGCCAGCTCCACCAGCACGCCCTTGTGGATGACGGCAATGCGGTCGCAGATGAAGCGCATCACCGACAGGTCATGGGAGATGAACAGATAGGTCAGAGCGCGCTCCTGCTGGAGCTTGCTGAGCAGGTTGAGCACCTGCGCGCGAATGGACACGTCCAGGGCGGAGATGGGCTCGTCGGCGATGATGAACTCCGGCTGCATGATCAGCGCCCGCGCCACGCCGATGCGCTGACGCTGTCCGCCGGAAAACTCATGGGGGAAGCGGGTCGCGAACTCCGGCAGCAGACCAACCTCCGCCAGCGCCTTCTCGACCCGGGCCTTGCGCTCCGCCTCCGGGATGTGTCCGCCGCTGTACAGGCCCTCCGACACGATGTAGTCCACCTTGGCGCGTTCGTTCAGCGAGGCCATGGGATCCTGGAAGATCATCTGGATCTGGCGCGTCACCTGCCGGTCCAGCTGCCTGGAGATTTTGCCGTTGATCCGCTGCCCCTTGAAGATCACCTCGCCATCCGTCGTGGGATGGATCCGCGCGATGGCGCGGCCGATGGTGGTTTTGCCCGAACCGGACTCCCCTACCAGGCCGAAGGTTTCGCCCTTGTAGATGTCAAAGCTGACGTTGTTGACCGCCTTGAAGCGGTTCCTGCGCTTGCCGAAGCAAACGTCCATGTGCCTGACCGAAAGGAGGATTTCACGCTGCGCATCAGTCATAGCCCTTCACTCCTTCCGTTGCAAGCTTGATCACGGCCTCCGGAGGATCAATCCTGGGCGCGCGGGGATCCAGCAGCCAGGTGCGGGCCTTGTGCGTGGGCGATACGTCGAAGTAGGGCGGACGCTTCTCAAAGTCAATCTTCAGCGCCTTGGGGTTGCGGGGCGCAAAGGCGTCGCCCTTGATCTCCTGGAACAGATTGGGCGGCGTGCCGTGGATGGAATACAGCGGCTCGCCCTTGACGCCCATCTGCGGGAGCGAGGACAGCAGCGCCCAGGTGTAGGGGTGCTTGGGCTGATAGAAGACCTCCTCGCACAGGCCGATCTCCACAATGTCGCCCGCGTACATGACCGCGATGCGATCCGCCACGTTGGCCACCACGCCCAGGTCATGGGTGATATAGACCGTCGTCAGCTGATACTTCTCGCGCAGGCTGCGGATCAGGCGGAGAATCTGCGCCTGAATGGTCACGTCCAGCGCGGTGGTCGGCTCGTCGCAGATCAGGATCTTCGGACGGCAGGCAACGGCAATGGCGATGACCACCCGCTGGCGCATGCCGCCGGAAAACTCATGGGGATACTGCTTGCTGCGGCGCTCAGGCTCCGAGATGCCCACGTCCGTCAGGATGGACAGCATCTCCTTGCGGGCCGCCGCGCCCCGCAGCCCCTGATGCAGCTCGATCGCCTCGATGATCTGCGCGCCGATGGTTTTCAGCGGGTTCAGGCTCGTCATGGGATCCTGCAGCACCATGGCGATCTCCTTGCCGCGCACCTTCAGCCACTGCTTCTCGGTTTTGTACTGGGTCAGATCCTCCCCCTTGTAGAGGATGGAGCCGCTGTCGATCCAGCCGTTGGCGTCCAGCAGGCCCATGAAGGTCTTCACAAACACCGACTTGCCCGAGCCGGATTCGCCGACGATGGCCAGGCTTTCGCCCTTGTACAGGTCGAGGGAAACGCCGCGGATGGCATGGAGCCTGCGCCCGCGAAGGTTGAACTTCACGTCGAGGTCGCGCACCGAAAGAATGGTTTCCTGTTCCACGTTCGTTCAGCCTCCTTACATGTGATTCTTGGGATCCGCGGCATCCGCGAACGCATTGCCGATGATATAGAACGACACGGTCACGATGGACAGCACGATGGCCGGGAAAATCAGCTGATACCGCAGCGACGCGGAGGTAATCAGCTTGCGGCCCTCGTTGATCAGGTTGCCCAGGGAGGGGGTATCCACCGGCAGGCCCAGGCCGATGTAGGTGATGAACACCTCGCTGCCGATGGCCCCGGGAATGGACAGCGCCATGCGCAGCGTGATGACCGACACCAGATAGGGCAGCAGATTCTTCACGATGATGCGCCAGGTGCTGGTGCCCAGGCACCGGGATGCCAGGTTGTAATCGCGGTCACGGATGATCACGATCTGGTTGCGGATGAACCGCGCCATCCCCAGCCACCCGGTCAGGCACATGGCGAAGATCAGCGTCTTCAGGCTGGGCTTCATGATGTAGGAGATCAGAATCAGGATGATCGTGTTGGGGATGTTGTCGATGACGTTGTAGACCTCCGTCAGCAGGCGGTCCAGCTTGCGGACGTAGCCCCACAGCACGCCGATCAGGATGCCCACCAGCGCCTCCACCAGCGCGACGACAAAGCCGATGAACAGGCTGGTGCGCGTGCCGCTCCAGACCCGGGCCCACAGATCCTGGCCGATGTTGTTCGTGCCAAACCAGAAGGCATGCTCGTTGGGCAGGATGCGCAGCTTGACCTCCTGGTTCGCCGTGACGGTGCCGTCGTCATTCACGGTGAAGGCGTCGGCCTCGGCGTACAGCGAATTGCCGTTGTTGGAGTATTCCTCGGGGCAGGAGTACAGGTCGATCTTGAAATTGGAACGGCTCTCGTAGGGGACGGCCGTCGGATCGTCGGGCAGCTTCAGCTTGGTCTGGAAGTTGTTCTTCACATAGCCGGTCATGCCCTCGTATTCGACCTTGCACCATTCCTCGCCGTATTCCACGATGGTGAAGGCGGTACGGGCCTTCAGGCTGGCCAGAATGTTGTCCACCGCGATCCAGCCCTCGTAGTCCTCCAGCTGCGTGGCGTTGAAAACGGTGCCTTCCGGAGCCGTCATCAGCGTCGTGGACAGGCTGGGCGAAAGATTCGACAGCTGCTTGCCCGTCTGCGGGTGATTGTTGATGAGGTTGGCCGGATACTGCCCCGGCAGATAGGGCTGCAGGATCGTGAACAGCAGCAGCGCAACCAGCACAATCAGCAGGAACACCGCGACCTTGTTCTTGAAGAACACCCGCAGGGTGCTCTGCCAGTAGGAATAGTTGGAATAGCCGCTCTTTTCAGCGGCGGCCTCGTCATAATCCGCCAGGACGAACAGCTCGTCCTCATTGATTTCGGGCTCGTTCAGCTCTTTTTCCAGCTGCTCGGTGAGCGCCCTTTCGAGCTTTTCGCTCCTGTGATCCTTGATACTGAACATCAGCGGGCGCCCTCCTTCTTGACAAAGCTGATCCGGGGATCGATAATGCCCATCAGCAGATCGCCAAGGAGCAGACCCACAATGCCGATGCAGCTGTACAGCATCACGATGGCCTGCACCATGGGGTTATCCTGGCGGCCGATGACGTCCACCAGCAATCCGCCCATGCCGGGAATGGAATACAGGGACTCGATGTAGATCGAGCCGCTGATTGTATACAGAAGGGAGGTCGGGATATACTGGATCATCGGCACAAACGCGTTGCGGAACACGTGCCGCATCATGATCTTCTTTTCCGCCACGCCCTTTGCGCGGGCCAGACGGACGTAATCCTTGTTCATTTCGTCCACCATGTAGCGGCGCAGCCACATCGCATAGGACGCGGTGCTGCCCAGGGACATGGAGAACACGGGCAGAATCCAGGTGGCCAGGTTGTTCTCATCGAACAGCATGGGAATCGAGAGCGCGCTGGTGCCGTACATCTGGATAAAGATGTAATACACCGCCGCGGGCACGGCGTTGATCAGCACGATGTACACCGTGCCGATGCGATCCCAGAATTTGCCCTTGCTGCGCGCCATGGCTGTGCCCAGCGGAATGCCCATCAGCAGCGACAGCGCCATGGACATCACGCCCAGCTTGATGGAGATGGGGGCCTTCCTGGCGATGATCTCCGAAATGGAGGCGCCTGCGCTGTATCGGGCCGAGGTGCCCAGATCCCCATGGAAAAGATCAACAAAAAAGTTCCAAAGCTGCACAGGGATCGGATCGTTCAGACCCAGCTGCTCCAGCTTGGCATTGATGGTCGCTGCATCCGCCTTCTCGAAGTTGTCGAAATAGCCTTCGATGGGCATCTGTCTTAGCAGCACAAAAACCACTGTGATGATGATGCACAGTGTGATCAGCGACGAAGCGAGACGTTTCAGGGAGTATTTCAGCATAGACTTTTCACAACCTTCATGGGCGATACAAGCCCTCTTTCGGGCATGCGGACAACCATCAGAACCAAATTGTGGAATATCCTTAATAATACCGAGAGCCCGGACGGCGCGAACACGCCGCCCGGGCAGAGCATTCCATGAACCTGTTATTGATTCCCGCTGCGCTTACTCAGCCGCCTCGGCGAGCTTGGCGCGCTCTTCCAGCCAGGTATCGTAAGCATCCCAGTATTCGTCGGTGCTCATGGGCTTGTCCAGCAGCTTCTGACCCTTGTAGCGGTCATTGGAGATGCCGAAGGGCGCGAACTGGGACTCGAAGGGATTCAGGCGGGAGGCGGTGTAGCCGCCGTTGTCGTAGCCGTAGGGGATGATGATCGCGTTCTCAATCAGGAACGCCTCGGCCACCGTGTAGGCGTCATAGCGGGCCTGCAGATCGTCGGTGATGGCGCGGGCAGCATCCACCAGCTTGTAGTATTCGTTCACACCGTCCTCATCCAGGTATTCAGTGGCCAGCTCGGGCCAGTTGTAGGTGCCCTCGTAGAAGGGATCGGTGTAGGTGTTGGGATCGGCGTAGTCGGGACCCCAGTTGCACTTCATCAGCGCGTACTTGCCGGAGCGGCGGACTTCCTTCAGGAAGCCGGAGGAGGGGCCGGCCTCGACGATGATGTCGATGTAATCCGTGCCCAGCAGCTCTTCCAGCTGCTGCTCGACGACGACGCATTCCTCAGCCCAGGAGGAGCTGGAGGGATTGTAGGGCATCAGGATCTTGATGGGCAGGGTCGCGCCGGCAGCCGTCAGCTCTTCCACCGCAGCCGCCTTGTAGGCCAGCGCCTTTTCCGTGTTGAAGGTATCGGTGCCCAGGGCGGTGATGTCAGCCAGAGCGCCCATCTCGGTATAGTCCACGCCGTTGATGGAGACGAATTCCGGCGGGGTCACCGTGTTGAACAGCAGCGCCTCGGGGTTGTCAGGATCCATGACCAGCTTGGACTTCACACGATCCAGGCCCCAGTAGATGGACTGGCGGAAGTTCTCGTTGTTGACGGCGATCTTCCAGTTTTCAGGCTCGTAGGCGTCGTCGAAGTTGGGATCGAAGTTGAACGCCCAGAAGTAGGTGTAGAAGCCGCTCTGACGCACGGGCCGGATCAGGTCGGCCTTTTCGGGATCGCTCAGCCATTCGGCGGCGATGGTGGAGGTGATGTCAGCGCTGTCATATTCGCCGCGGCTGAACAGCTCGGGAGAAATGGTGCTGGCTTCCTTGTTGTAGGTCTGCTCGATGCGCTCGATGAAGACGTTGCCGGCGTCCCAGTTCTTCTCGTTCTTGGCGTAGACGCGGGACTGCTGGGGCTTGAACTCCTGCAGATAGTAGGCGCCGCAGTACAGCAGGTTCTCGTTGCTGGTGGCCACGCCGAAGTCATCGCCCTTCTCCTCCAGGAACTGGGCGTTCACGGGCATGAAGCAGACGTAGGTCAGCATGGAGAGGAAGTAGGGCACGGGCTCCTTCAGGGTGTACTGGAGGGTGTAGGTGTCCAGCGCCTTCACGCCGACGGTCTCAAAGTCCATGACCGGATAGGGCTCCTGGCCCTCCTCGGGCGTGCTGGTACCCAGGTAGTAGTCCTCCGCACCGGCGATCACATCGTAGAGGATGTTCGCGGTGGAGGAAGCGTTCTTCGCATCCAGGATGTACCTGGCGGCGGTCACGAAGTCCTCCGCGGTCACGGGCGCGTACTCGGAACCGTCCGCCTTCACCCACACCGCGTCCTCACGGAGCTTGAAGGTGTAGGTCAGGTTCGCGGAATCGTATTCCCAGCTCAGCGCCAGGGAGGGCTGAACCTCGCCGTACTTGTCGTATTCCACCAGCGTGTCGATAACGTTGGCAGCCACGGCAAACTCATTGGCCGTCGCGGTCGTCAGATAGTTCAGGGAAGTAATTTCACCGGAGTACAGCGTGCGATAGGTAACGGGCTCTTCCGCGGAAGCGGGCATCGCAGCCGTGCAGATCACCAGCATCAGACTGAGCATCAGGGCGATCATTCTCTTCATGATGTTGTTCCTCCTCTTCCAAATGATTGGGACGCTTGATCCCGATGGCATGTATCATATCACACATTTCAGCCGATTGCAATTAATAAACAGAATAAATGCAAATAGAAACGCAAAGAAACGGATTTTTCGCCTCGTTTCCCGATTTATCTGCAATACTTTGTATAAACGAATGCAAATGCGAGCCCCTGAGCGCCCCTGCACGGCAGCCCGTCGTCAGGGTGCAGGCCCCTCCGTTTTCGGCGGGCCATGGCGGCTGTTGCTCGCAAGCCGCCCCGGACAGAGCGCGAAGGTTCGCCGGGGGGATGTCGGGCAGGACGGCCTTATGGCCGGGGGAAGAATCAGCCCCGCGGGGAAGAGTGCCCGCAGCTGGCGCACACGCTTCCGCAGGTCCCTGGGTATCCGCCCGCCGCACCAGCTCCGGGGAAAGCATCCTGAAGCCAACCGTCTGATCCGCAGGGATTCGCGCTTCCTTCGATCATAAGGATCGGCAGAATGCCAGAAGAAGAAATGTCCTCGCATCCTGCCGGACTGATCAGGGGCGTTTCTTCGGCAACGCCGGGCAGCAATCCGCCACACCGGCTGAACAAGCGGCGCTGCGTATGCCCTGTACGCCTTGTCGATCCAGCCGGGCGCAATGGCATTGACCCTCCCCTGCCCCGCAAGACCGCCGGCCGCGCTACGGCTTTCGGTCTGCGGCCGGCTCATGCGGTCTCTGGAGAAGGAAATGCGATGTCGCCGCCGGGGCCGAAGCATGCCGCAAACAGCTTGCTCAGGCTCCGGAAGTCGGCGTGCCGGCCAAGGCTTCCGGCGGCTCCTTTTGCGGATGTCCCCGACATGCTGTTCACCCGGCGCGATGTCGATGATCTCCGACGCCGCGCCCTCCGCCCGGAAGGCTGCGGCGATCGCCTTCCCGATGCCGTGCGCGCCGCCCGTGACGACGGCGACCGCTCCTGCGAAGGCTGTGCGCACGCTTTATGCGCGTTCCGCATGGCGGGATAAGACCGTCGCTTGTCATACCCTTTTAATCGGGTGCCTGATTACGGTCTTCCAGTTTTCAGGGGCAACCTTTCTTGCATCGGACATATATATCTCGTGATGCAGCCGTCGATCGGTCAGATCATTTTCATACCCGTTTGCATGAATAAAATCGTCCATCAGCGCAACCGTTGCCGGTTCATCATCAAAGGGCCCATGGTGCATGACCTGCACGCACAGTCCCTCCTCAACGGTAATAAGCTCCGCCGATGAACAGTCAAGCTTTTTCTTTTTGGTCGCCGCTGCCACTGCCCATTCAAAATCTTCCCTGGAAACAAAGTCAGGCAAACGAATGACGGAAATCCAGTTGAAAGAGGACTTATCGCCATAATCCACTCCGCAAGTATGATCCTGCCACCAAAAGCCCTCGAGCGGCGGTACTACGTACTCGAAAAAGCCCTCGATTTTGTAATCGGTCTTGTAGCTCATTTTCAGCGTATAGGCCACGGCATACAGAACACCGACTGCCTGCTGATAGGCTCCGCCTTCTTCGTTGGGGTCGCCCTTTCCTCTGACAGCGACGTAATTCATCCTTGGCACCGTGATGATTTCCGGGGTGTTCCTGGGCATGTAATACGCTTTATACTCTTTCTTGAAATCAAAAGCCATGTCATATTCTCCTCCTTATGATTAGTATATCACTTCTGCAAGGATCCTTCCAGCCGGGATCGGATCATCCTGAACAGTATTTCGGTCAGTTTCATCCATACCGGCCTTGCGCTGCACCTTCACAAACAGGCGGCATGCACGGGGCAGAACTCCGCATGGCGGGAGCGGCAAGCAGGGCGGCCGAGGCAGCACAGCCGGAGCGGCGCACGCAGCCTGATGCCTGTCCCTTGCCTGTCACCAATCTGTACATGCCGCAGAAAGAGAGCTTCTCATGAAGAAGTCAGGCAAAGAGGCCTGCCGTCTCATCCTCACAGGCATTCCTGACATCATGGGCACGGAGGAAACGCGCGCTGCCCTGAGTATCAGTGCCCGGACAGGGTATTATGATGCAGTTGGCCGTCCCGCGACCGCGCTGGCAGGTACGCAGGCCCTGTCCACCACTGCCTGCAGCGCGAATGGTACGGTGGCAAGCATGACCTGCGGCAACGGCGGCAAGGCAGTCAATGCCTGTGACGGTTTCAAGCGGGTTGCCAGCGTCAGCGACGGTACGCACACCATCACCTATGTGTATGACCTGCTGGGCCAGCTGACCCGTGTGAACGATCCTACGGATCCTGTGGGTGGCTCTGGCGGTTCCACCTGGGTGTACACCTACGACCTGGGCGGCAATATGCTGACCAAGTCCATGTATGCCTACACCACCGGTGCGGTTGGCACAATTCTGGCATTCTACTCCTACACCTACGGAGACAGCAACTGGAAGGACAAGCTGACAGCTGTCAACGGTGTTGGCATCAGCTACTGGTCATACTTCGTGCGCAGGATCTGCTTCAGGGACTTGATCAGGTGCAGCTGGTGCATGAAGCGCACGGCGTAGCGGCGCATCTCAATCAGGCTCTCGTAGGGCTGGAAGGCCAGCATGGAGGCCCAGTAGTACCACAGGTTGCTCTCGAAGAAGTCCTTGCTGAACCACTGATCAATGGAAATGTTCTCCAGATTCTCCTCGGGCGTGAGCATCATCTTGACCATCTGCTCCTGCACCGCGGGGGAAAGGCCCATGTCGGACTCGTCATGCGGAACGAAGCCCTTTTCCCAAAGCCGGTGACAGGAATTGATCTCCAGCTGCTGGTTGCACTCACGGGTTTCATCCAGCACCGTGCGGCCTTCCTCGTACAGGGAGGGAATGGTGCTGAACAGATCCCACAGGCATTCCATGTAAGGCTCCAGCTCGCGCTCACCCCGGGAGATATAGCCCGTCCCGGCATTGCCGCAGGCATCCATGGAGCCGCCAAAAACGGGCAGCTGGTCATAGACGGTGATGTTCCTGCCGGGCATCTGGGCGTCGCGCACCAGGAACGCGGCGGCAGACAGGCCGGCAATGCCGCCGCCCACGATATAGGCCTTTCTGTTCTCGATGCCTTCGGGCTTTCTCGGATGAACACGATCATAATTTCTCATGATGAAGACTCCTTTCCAAACGTGTGATGCTGTTTCCGATGAACGTGCGTTGACTTTCATCGTCAAGTCCATTATAATCATGGACGAAACATCGACAACCGTTACATTTCAGCCGTGTGTCGATTTTTCGACATATGCCGAACAACTGGCGGCTTTTGAAAGAGGCATGATCATGGGAGAAAAGAAGGAGTACAGAAGCTCCATCCGATCCAGACGGCTGATCCGGGAATCCATGATTTCCCTGCTGAAGGAGAAGGAGCTTTCCAAAATCACGGTGAAGGATATCGTCGACCGCGCGGATCTGAACAGGGCTACGTTCTATGTGCACTATCCGGATGTCCGGGGCGTTATGGAAGAATTCGAGAATGAAACCATCGCCCACCTGAAGGAAGTCCTGACAGGCGTGCAATTCGAAAAGGTGTTTCAGAATCCGACTCCCTTCCTGCTGAAAATCAACCGCTATCTGGAGGAGGATCTGGACTTTTACCGCACGCTCATTCTGTCAGGCGGCTCGGATCAGTTCCTTGAGAAAATGAAGAATATCTGCATCAAGTACATGTACTCCGATACGGACATCCCGGCGCACATCCAGGACAGCGTTGCGCTGCAAATGCACATCTGCTTCTTTGCGGATGGCATTATCGGCATCTACAGGCGCTGGTTCAAAGGCGAGCTGACAGGTTCCCTGAACGATATCGCCATGCAGCTGAGCATGATCATCTCCCAGTCCGCAAGGAAGCTGCTGGAAAAATGATGGCTGCTGCAGGATGCTCGGGAAATATCGTCGGAGGCTGCATTGATGGCAGTAAGGATCAGCACGCTCACGCCTGAGCGGTTTCTTGAACTGCACCATTCGTGGGTTGGGAACCGCCGTGCATCGAACAGGTCAGAACCGCGCTCATTCACACGATGGCCACATTGACCTGTTGCGACGGGGATCGCCCTGTGGGAATGGCAAGTTTGATTGGCGATGGCGGGATGTCCTTCTGCATCAAGGATTTTGCCGTTGTTCCATCCAGCCAGGGGAAAGGCGCAGTCAGATGATCAGGTGACTTCCGGTTTGCCGCTTGAGCGTCCGCCTTCGGGCCGGGCGCTTTTTGTATGCCCTGAAGGAGGTGATCCCCCATGACGGGAAGGGGGAATCAATCATGGACATAAGCATGTTTCAGCGGGAACAGGGCTGCCGGCTCTGCCTGTCCGTGCCTGAGCAGCTCCGCGAAAAGGGTCTGCTGACCGCCGAGGAATTTGTCCAGGCACGGGCTGTTCTGATCGGGCAATACGACCCGCCCATCAGCGCCTTATCTCCTGAAAGCCCTCGATATTGCTTGACTTTTCAGGCTTTCCAAGTGAGTAATACGGTCAAAAGAAGGCTTGATACAATGGCCAAATCCATAACGCGGATCAACGCGAAAAAGCCGGGCCTTCTTCAGCGAAAGCGCGTTGCGGCCTATGCACGTGTTTCGATGGATACGGAGCGGCTGATGCATTCGCTGTCCGTGCAGGTCAGCTGCTGCAGTGAGCTGATCCGGAACACGCCGGGCGTCTATGCTGACGAAGGCATCACCGGTACGAAGATGGACAGCCGTCCGGCGTTCATCCGGATGCTGGCGGAGATTGTCAGGCGCATCTGCACCGAGTTCCTGCAGGGAGCCACGCCCCATACCGGCTGGCCTGACGGCATACGTTCCCCCGGCGGCCAGGAGCGGTGGAATCCCAAGGCAGTGCAGAGCATCCTCACGAACGAAAGGTAAAACAGGCTCTTCCTGCTTGATTGCCTTGACGTGCAGTAAGTCAAGGCTGCTGCTGTCCTTGAGAATTCCCAGGAAAACTTCGGCGCATGTCCGCGATGGCATGATTCGGCTGCCTGGCGAACTCCCGCCTGAACTGGTACGCTCCATCACGCCTGATCGCGGCAAGGAGTTTGCCAAATACGAAGAAATCTCCGCTGCACTCAACAACGTTCCCTTTTTCTTTTCTCCGCCTCACGCACCCTGGATGCGAGGTACGAACGAGAACACCAATGGGCTCATTCGCGAATACTGTCCCAAATCCACCGACCTGGAGTGCTTTGATCCCGCTTTCTTCACCGCCTTGACCAGCAAGATCAATCTTCGCCCGCGTAAATGCCTCGGCAGGAGATCTCCCTTTGAAGTTTTCTTCAATCAACGGTTGCACTTGACTTGACAATTCAAGGCGCAAAATGCCCGTCACAGTGCTTGGCTGCGGCGGGCAGTCTCCATGTCGGAACCTTTTTTCAGGGAACGAGTTAATCGGGCGGATTGAGTAAGCGCCCGGAAGAACAGCATGAGCCGCGCCTGGGGAACGAATGCCCCGGGTGCGGCTCGTGCTTTTTGGTTAATCGTCCAGCCTCCATCCCCAATCCCCGTGATAGATCATCTGCCGGGTCATGCCGCCGTCGATGCAGATGTTTTCGCCGGTGATGAAGCCCGCCTTGTCCGAGCAGAGGAACAGCACCATATGGGCGATGTCCATGGGATTGCCCACCCGACCGGCCGGCTGCTGCGTGGCATCCGGCCCTTCGTATACCCTGTACGCCGTGTCGATCCAGCCGGGCGAGATCGAATTGACCCGCACCCGCCCGGCGAGGCTGACGGCAAGCGCATGGGTCAGCGCCGCGATCCCGCCCTTGGCGGCGGTGTAGCTTTCGGTCTGCGGCTGGCTCATGCGGTCCCTGGACGAGGAGATGTTGATGATGACGCCGCCGGGGGCGAAGTGCGGGGCAAACAGCTTGCTCAGATAGAAGGGCGCCGTGACGCCCACGGACAGCGCGTACTGGAATTCCTCGTAGGTGCACGCGTCAAGCCCCTTCATCAGCGGCAGGGCGTTGTTGATCAGGAAGTCGATGTGCCCGTGTTTGTCCAGAACGGTCTGGGCGAAGGATTCCAGCGTCTCCTTTTTGCTGATGTCCCCGACGTAGTGCTCGCCCGGCGCGATGTCGATGATCTCCACCGCCGCGCCCTCGCTTTGGAAGGCTTCGGCAATCGCCTTCCCGATGCCGTGCGCGCCGCCCGTGACGACGGCGACCTTTCCTGCAAAGTCTGTGCTCATGGTGCATTTCTCCTTCCGTGATGATGAGTGGAGCGCGGAAACTGGAATTTGTCTACATTACCCACCTCAACCGAACAGGGTATATTTCAATAACGAAATGAGCTTCATTTATCTGTGTTGACGGATGAGTACCAGCGACATCCACATTTACAGAACCTATGACTGTTTTGACAAAATCATCCGATTCTCCACAAACGATATATTGGGCAGATATATACTCGATGTACCCTGTTTCATCCGGTTCAAGAGGCATTGTTTCAAACGGTTTTTCTATATCAATTCCTAACGAAGACAGATATTCAGCAATTTCCGGATAGGTTGCTTTGATCTCACGAACATAGTTTTGACAATATGCACAGTCGCATAAGTCACGATTGCTTATCTGTTCATAATACGATCTTGTTCTTCCAATATCCAAGTTCAACACCTCTACAAATTCCGATTTGTCGCCTAACCGCTCATCATCAGTATACCAAAAAAGACCGAAATGAGGAAGGGTTTATTCGTTACAGGTTCCGCCAGTTTGGCTGAATCTCAACCTTTGACACATTGCCTGACCAGCTGACTGCATGCTTACCCGGCAGCAGGACTGGGAAATCGCCGCTCATGCAGCTATTCATGGATGCTGCACCGGCATAAGCCTCCATGAGCGGCGTGTCCAGCGTGATCTTGTCTGTGATCTCCAGTTCCGTGATGGTCATGCCCACCATGAGCGTGATTTCACCAGAGCCATACACAGTAATAATCGGCTCGGAAGCCACGCTGCCGGGATTGGTGATAAAGGTACCGGAGGTCGTCAGCGTGATTGGCTCCACATCGGACAGGTACCAGAATGGCTTGCATCGGAAGTTGATGGCAAATGAGCGATGTGGATTTCCCCGCAGGATCTTCTCAAAGGGAATCTGGTTGACCACACGGGCATGATAAAAGCCACCTTGCCGGTTGGCGAAGGTGACTGTGCCACTGCCGCGAAGCCATGCGGCGATCTCCGGGATTCGGGCAGGATCGGCAATCAGGCAGGTTGCTGTGAGCACCATATCATCATAAACATCGTCGCCTTCCAGCTGCGTCAGGGAGCCGCTTCTGCCGGGCACATCGGTGAAGGTAACCCTTTCGGAAGGAACCGTGATCGGCGGCTGTTCCAGCACATGAACACCCTACTGCGTGCAGCGTACACCGTTCCACTCAAACCAGTCGTTCATGTAACACCTTCATTCGGGGAATATGAAAAGCGCCGTCCCAAAGGAACGACGCACGCATTGAGCTCAATGAGCTGGAAGTCATCGAAGCCATTCTTTTTTCAGAATGGCATACTGCACAGTGTTTTCATAGCGTGGGGAACCATCCGGGTTATTGACAAAGGAGACAAACTCCATAAATAGTCCTTCCCGGCGCATACCAAGTTTTTCGCAAAGGTGCTGGCTTGATAAATTATCATCCTCGGTATATGCGTAGATACGTCTTGCGCCTTTCTTGAGAAAGAGATAGTCAAAGAAAGCATGAGCTGCTTCATACGCGTAGCCTTTTCCCTGATAATCTTCATTAAGCATCCAGCATGGGCTGAATGTGTCAAATGGCGAACTTGTATCGTGAGGCTCTCCCCGTTCTGGATAGGCGTCTATCTCACCGATTACCTTGCCTGTTTCTTTCAAAACAATGGCAAAATAGTATTCAGTTTCACCAGTGCGCTTCTTCATTTCTTCTTTTGCGTCCTCAAGGGAATTCAGCTTCATACTGGCAAAGCAATTTACTGCTGGTTCTCTCAAATACTCCAATACATCAGCCGCGTCCCTTTCCAAAAAGGGGCGCAGAAGCAAGCGTTCTGTTTCGATCATAACAATTTCATACCTCTGCAAATGTCGATTTGTCGCGCGGCTTGATTTGTCCCTTTCTCCATCTCTTCCCGAATGTCTCTGATCAGGCATTCGAGAAAACCCCTGCATTTCCCGCAGCCCCGGCCCGCGCCGGTCACGTCCATGACCGCCTGCAGGGGGCCGCGCCGCCGCGGACGGTGTCCTCGATCATGCCGTATGTGACGTTTCGGCAATGACACGCTTCTTTCCTGCGATTCATCAAATTGTCCCTCCTGAAAAGCCTGATTGGACTGGAAATCACCTGATCATTTTGAACATGCCCGGGCCGTCCCAATCACAGGGGCGCTTTTCGAAGCCAAATCTCTCGTAGAAATCAACCGCCTCTTTTGAACTGATCAATTCAAGACTGACCGCCCACTCCAAAGGCTTGCATTCCTTCACATACCGCTCCAGCGCCGTCAAAAGGCATTTCCCCACGCCCTTCCCCTGACTGGACGGAATGACCGCAAAATCCTTGATGTAGAAGGACATTCCGCCATCGCCGATCACCCTTGCCATGCCCACGGGGCAGTCCCCGTCGTAACAGGTGAACGTGGCCAGCGTGTTCTGAAGCGCGGCTTTGACCTGCTCGATGCACGGCGGTTCCCAACCAACCGACCTGTACAGGTCAAGGAATAGTTCGGGCGTGAGTGTGTTGATTCGTATTTCCATACGTAACCTCCGACGAATTCTGTTTTCAGCTTTCCTCTGCTTTATATTTCCTGTAAATTCGATGATATACAACCATAAGCGCCGGAAGACCGATCATGCAATCTGCAATAGCCAGAATGACAGCGATTGTCCCATTCCATAATCCAAGGAATGCAGACAGCCATAATGGCAGTGAAAATGCAATCCACATCTGCCCGTTGGCACGGTTATAGGCAGGAATGTTAGCAATTTCTTTTTCTTCTACTGTCGAGCCCGACCAAAACCACATAGGCTTTTTCCTGTTCCATGCATATACACCAATGCCTGTAAATACAGCGCTGCAAGCCGCCATAATCATCAACCATATTACATTTTCCACAACTGCAGTCCTCCAAGAAATAGCGTTTCTTGCATGCCCTCTGCGCTCAGAACAGATCCAGCGCGTTGCTGAGATAGATTTCCTCCCGCACCTTCAGCTGATGCTCCGGCCTGGTCATGTAGTAGAGCAGGAATTCCAGAATCAGCGCGCTGCCCAGCCCGCGGCCCTCGATCTTGAACTGGGTAAAGCCCATGGGCAGGTAGGTGTCCACAATGTCATGGATGCCGATGAAGCCGGGGTTTTCCATGGCCCTTGAGAAGCGGTAGCCCTCGCCGGCGTCCGGCGCGGCGCAGCGGTGCTCCGGGCCCTCCTCGCCCAGGATCTTCCGGCTGACGGCCTCATAGCACTGCTTCCTGTCCCGGCAGCCGAACCAGCAGCATTCGTTGCAGAGGAATTCCACCTTTGCCTTGAGCGGATCGGGCAGTGTGCTCAGCCTGTCAAACGCCTTGTTCAGGCGGAAATCCGGCACGACATACCGGAACGCCTCCCGCTCCAGCTCGCGCGTGAGCTGCCCGAAGTCCGTCAGCACCTTCGTGGTGGAGGACACGAGATACAGCCCCGGATACGTGCACCGGATATAGTCCGTCAGCAGCTCTGAATGGACGATCACGCCGTTCTGCGGCTCCCCGCTGGCTTCGAGCATTTGGCAGAGAGTATTGCACCGCCTGTCCGCGAGGTGTTCCTCGCGCAGAAGCGAATTGCTGAACGTCAGCCGCGCGGAGATGCCGTATGCCCGCGTCAGCGCCAGCGCCGCCTGCGGGTCGCAATCCTCCGCACCGACGCGCCCGCCGCCCCAGATGCAGTCCGCCGGCGCGCCGTAGATGGAGCCGATTGCACACCAATCGTAGAACCAGTCCCTGTGCGCACGGTACAGCGGCAGGAATGCGCGATACAGGTCGGTGAACTCGAACAGGCCGGGAAGATGGTAATAGACGACAGCATTTCTTGCCGAGGCGGGCGCAGCGTTTGTATTCATCATAGCACCTCACTCTTCATAGATGCGAGCCATTCGCTGGATCCTGCGCCGGAGCTCGTCGCGGACGTGTTCCGGCGCAAGGCACTCGCATTTGTCCCCGAGGCTCAGGAGCATGTCGTAGTAGTAATCCCGTTCGATGAACGGATAGTCCACCAGATAGTGCTCCGCGCCGTCCGGCATGACGCGCTCCGGCGGGCAGAAGTCCAGCACCCTGTCCAGCACGGACGCATGGACGCGG
>JBJEYH010000349.1:0-2314 GCA_051886675.1 Aristaeellaceae bacterium | reverse complement strand
ATCTTCTCCGCCTCCGCCCGGTAGCCGTAGTTCATCAGCCCCTTGAACACCGCGTAGTTCGCCACCAGCCAGATCGGCCCCAGCCAGTTGGAGGGGTTGTTGGTGGCGGACAGGTCGAACATGCGCTCGTCCTTGGCCAGGGTGCATACGCCGTAGGGGCTGGCGAAGGTGGCCTCGTCAAAGGCGTGGCGGGCGAGGGCTTCGGCCTGCTCGGGGGTGGCGAAGCCCGCCAGCATCGGCAGGAAGCCCGACCATACCCGCACCTTGATGGGCAGGGTCTTCCAGAACACGCCCAGCCCCTGATGGAACCAGTCGTACCTGCGGGTTTTGATGTCCACGTCCACGGAGTAGAAGAACTTGTCCCGGGGATCCCAGCATTCCCGCTGGATGGCCTCGATGAGCGCCTGCCGGCGGGCGGTGTACATGTCGCAGGGGAGGCCCAGGGCGTTCAGCAGATCGGCCATGGCCTGCAGCTCCATGACCATGAAGCTGTTGAGGAAGATGTTGGCGGTGGCATCGTGGGGCCGGCCGAAGGTGGCGGGATCGTTGTCCATGCCGATCATGATGTCGTCATGCCAGACGTACAGGCCGCAGTTGTCGTTGAAGTAGGTCTGGTAGCAGGCAAAGTACCGCTCCAGGGGCTCCACGAATGCCCGGGCCCATTCCCAGTCCTGCTTTTTGCGGGAGATCAGCGCGATCTGGCTGGCCAGGAAGGGCTTGTGCATGTTCATCCGCACGCCCTCCTTGTGCTTCATCACCAGGTAGGGCTCGGGCCACTGGGCCACCTCGATCATCATGGGGATGTAGCCGTCGGGCTGCTGATGGTCGATGAAGTTGCGCACATTGCCCTCGGCATGGAGGAGAATCCGCTGGTTCAGCGCCTCCGGAAACAGCTCCGACACGCTGAACAGCCCGTACACCGACCAGAAGGTGTCCCAGTCCCAGACGTTGCCGTCGTAGACGGAGCCGGGGTCGATGAAGGGATAATGAATGAAGCTGCGGGGCTGCTTGAGCAGGGCTTCCACATGCTCCTGAACGTAGGCTTCCAGCGGGCGGCAATCCTGACGGGTCATGGGGTCATACCTCCGTTTCATGTCAGTGTCAGATAGCGGAAATCGGCAGGCCAGCCCTCGCCGGTCTGATCCTGGCAGCACAGCGTGGCGAAGCACCCGGTGAAGCCCTGATCGCCGCTTCGGTTGGCGTATTCGTCGGAGAGGATGCGGCTGGGCGCGTCGGGGACGGGAAGAGCGTGCCACGCGCCGTCCACGGCCCAGGCGAAGGTCACCCGGTTGGGCAGAAGCGTCATGCGCAGGGTGATCTCCCCCTCCGGCAGGGGGAGCATGGGATGCAGGAGCCGGGTGTGCCGGCAGTCCCGCGCAACCAGGCGAAGGCACCGGCCCATGTCCTCGTCCCAGGTGACGAGCATGGCGTAGTAGTTGGCGGTGTGGTACCACAGGCTCAGCCCCGCCGCGTGCAGGAAATGGGTGGGATGGCAGTCCAGCAGGGTTTCGCACACGCAGGGCACACGGTCGATCTGCGTGCCCGCCATGCTTTGCCGGTGGAGTGACAGCATGGACTCCTGCCCGAAGAGCCGCAGCCAGCCGGGCCGGGCGGTCACGGAGCCCTGCAGCGGCCCCCGCAGGGAGGCAAAGCGCAGCGGCGCATCGGGGAAGGTGATGGCCAGCGGCTCCTGCGGCGGGGAGGGGGCGTCCCCCGGGGCCTCGAAGGCCTCGGCGGGCAGATGGCCGCCCTGCTTCAGCCGGGGCCAGCCCTCCTGCCAGACGACGTTCTGCACGAAGGTCTCCCGGCCCATCACGCTCCATCCGCCAAAGAGCGCCTTGCGCGCCCCCAGGTGGAACAGGTACCACGCGCCGTCGTCATCCTGCACGAGGGAGCCGTGGCCCGCGTACTGGATGGGCCAGTCCGGCCGGTCCCGGGAGGTCAGCATGGGGCCGAGGGGATCCGTCTCGTACCCGTGATCCAGGTGCCGGGAGCGGGCCACGGTCACGGCGTGGTTGGTGCTGGTGCCGCCCTCGGCCACCATCAGGTAGTACCAGCCGTCGATGAAGTACAGGTGCGGGCCCTCCGTCAGCCCGAGGGAGGTGCCGCGGAAGATCCGCTTCGCCTCGCCCACAAGGCCGGGCCTGTCCGGGTCGTACTGCTGCAGCCAGATGCCCGCGAAGTGATCCTGCTCCACGCGGCTGTTCCAGCGCATGCCCACGATCCAGTGGGTGCCGTCCGGCGCGTGGAACATGGACGCGTCGAAGCCCCCGCTGTGGATGCGCACCCGGGGCGCCCAGGGGCCCTGCAGGTC
>JBJEYH010000348.1:0-41589 GCA_051886675.1 Aristaeellaceae bacterium | reverse complement strand
CCAAGATCGAGCGGCAGATTCACCGCCACCGGACGAAGCTGGGCAAGAGGATCCGCGAAGACGCCTTTGTCCCGCAGGAAGCGGAATACATTGAGGACGAAACCATTGACGAGACCACGCCGCAGGTGGTCCGCCGCAAGACCTTCCCTGTCCGGCCCATGTCGGTGGAGGATGCAGGCATTCAGATGGAACTGCTGGGACACGATTTCTTCGCCTTCGTGAACATCGAGACCGAGCGTACCAACGTCCTTTACCGGCGCAAGGATGGCAACCTGGGCCTGCTGGAGCCGGAATCCTGAAGGAGACTTGGCGCTTGGTAACAAGCGCGTGCAATAAAAAAAGCGTTTCAGCCGGGACGGGCAATCGTCCCGGCTTTTGCGCGCCCTCAGGCAAACCTTCGCCCGCAGAACCGCCACATCCCGGCGCAGCGAAGCCTGGCCGGAGGAGCCTGCGTAATCTCCGTCGGCCTCCGCAGGAGGTCGCCGCCTCCCGCCCGAGCGCGCGCAACAAAAAAAGCCTTCCCCAGCGGGGAAGGTGTCACGGCTGTGCCGTGACGGATAGGGAGAGCCTCGCATGTTTCGCGTCGCGGCGCGCCCGTATGCGCGCCGTGACCCCCGCAAGCCCGGCTCGCCCTCCGCGAGCCGGGCCTCCGCCCAATGACAATCCCCCCCGAATGGGAGTCCAGAGGGCCAGGCGGCCCTCTGGCGAGGGTCTGGGGCGAGGAGCCCCAGCGTCCCCATCACTCGTGATGCTCCGCGTGACGCTGCTGCTCGTATTCGCCGGGGGTGATGCCGGTGTACTTCTTGAATACCTGGCAGAAGTAGCTCTTGTTGGGATAGCCGCAGGAGGCGCTGATGTCCGCCAGGGAGCGGCCGGAGGATTCGGCGAGGAGCTCCTGCGCCTTTTCCATGCGGGTGCGGGTCAGGAAGGTGGAGAAATGCTGCCCGGTCTTTTCGTGGAAGAGCCGGCAGAAATACGCGGGGGTCAGGCCCAGGGAACGGCTCAGGTTCTGCTGGGAGTAGGGCAGGGAGCAGTCCGCCTGAATGGAGGCGATCACCCGGTCGATGGGCGCGGCGGTGACGCCGGGGGGACAGGCCCTCAGCCGCGCGGACAGCGCCGTCAGCCAGGCCATCAGCGATTCCCGGGGCCGGCGGGTCATATCGGCCAGGTTCAGATCCTCCGTCAGACGGTTCAGGCTGATTTCCGCATGCTGGCTCCACACCGCCTCGATCACCAGGGGCACAAAGGCGAAGCATGCCCGGCCCGGCTCCGGCTCCGTGCGCAGCGCGCGGGATACATACCCGCCCAGCACGTTGTACTGCCGCCGCTTGATGATGGTCTGCAGATGCACCCGGTGCCCGTGGGCCGCCGCGCCGTCCATGGGCGACGCCTGGCTCCACCAGTCGGATACCTCCGCCATGGGACTCAGATGCTCCGGCCAGGACAGCGGATCGTCAAACTCCTCGCCGATGAACATGGTGCCTTCCTGCTCCAGGGCCACGGAGGCGTTCTCCATCATCGCGTGGGCGCAAAGCCAGATCACCGCGTCCCGATGCGTGCGGGCGGGGAAACGCGTCAGGCACAGGAGAATGGTCATCACGTCGCCCTCCGGGGAGAAGCAGGCGGCGGATTCCCCCGCCAGACTCATGGCCTTGCCCACCGATGCCAGCAGCGCGGCCCGCTCCGGGTCGGTGAGGGGCATGTCGGCCTCCCAGCGGAGCAGCCGCCAGGCATGAGGGTTCCGGGGCAGGGCCTCGCTGTCGACGGATTCTCCCAGCAGCAGACATTCCATGGGCGTGCGCGGTTCGGATGCAGGGGACATGGCTTGCTCCTTTCGTTCATCGGGCATATAGACAAGCAGACGCAGCCGGATCCGGCGCGTCTGCAAGAAGTGGCTTATCCTATTGTAACTGCTTTTCTTCGTTTTGAAAAGGGTTCTCCGGCGCGGATTGCCACTTTTTTTGCAATCAGTCTCGTTTTGCGGCTGTCAGCATGTACTCATGCCGATGAAGAAGCGCGGTGCGGTGAAGTGAATCCGGCACTGGCCGATCCCGTCCAGCACGATCACCCGCAGGGTCGCGCCCACGCTCTTCTTGTCCAGGCCCATGGCGGCGATCAGCGTATCCTCGGGAATGTCCGGCAGCCGGGTCTCCATGCCCAGCGCGTCCAGCAGATGATCCAGCCGCGCGGCCGTGCCCGGCTCCGTCATGCCCCGCGCCTCCGTCATGCGGGTGATCACCGACATCCCCAGCGCCACCGCTTCCCCGTGCCGCAGCCCCGTGTAGTGCTGGCAGGTCTCCACCGCGTGGGCGATGGTGTGGCCGAAGTTCAGCGTCATGCGCAGGCCGGTGTCCGTCTCGTCCTGGGCGACCACGTCGGCCTTGGCCTGAATGCAGCGGCGGAGAATCTCCCCGATGCGGCCCATGACGGCCTCACGGCCCCCCGGCGCGCATTCCTCCAGGAGGGAAAACAGCTCCGAGTCGCCGATGCACCCGTACTTGACCACCTCGCCCAGACCGTCCCGCCAGTATTCGGGGGTCAGGGTGGTCAGGGCGTCCGGATCACACAGCACAAGGCTCGGCTGCCAGAAGGCCCCCACCAGGTTCTTGCCCTGGGGCAGATCGACGGCCACCTTCCCGCCCACGGAGGAATCCACCTGGGCCAGGAGCGTGGTGGGCAGCTGCACATAGCGCACGCCCCGCAGATAGGTCGCCGCCGCCAGGCCCGCCAGATCCCCGATGACGCCGCCGCCCAGGGCAACCACGGCGTCCCTGCGGGTGATACGGCTGTCGCACAGGAAGGTGTACAGCTCCTCCAGACGGGCGAGGCACTTGGTCTGCTCCCCGTGGGGCAGCACGATGGACGCGGTGCGCAGTCCCGCGGCATGGAGGGAATCCTCCACCCGCTTGAGGTACAGGGGCGCCACGTGATCGTCCGTGACGATGGCCAGGGCGCATTCCCCCAGCGCGTCCCGCAGGAAGGTTCCCGCCTGGGCAAGGATCCCGGGGGCAATGTGAATCGGATAGCTGCGCTGACCCAGCGCGACGGTGATGGTCTGCATGGCGGAGCCTCCCTTCGGCATGGATCAGCCCTCCACCCGGATGACGCTTTCCAGCCGGGCGATGTCGGGGTTGAGACGGTTGAGCGCGGTACGCATGGCCTTCTCGGAGGCCATGTGGGTGATGAAGATCAGCGGGACGCGGCCGTTTTCCACCGCACCCTTCTGCAGCATGGTGGCGATGGACACGTTCTCCCGGGCGAAGCAGCCGGCGATGTCCGACAGCACGCCGGGGGTGTCCTGGGCGGAGAGGCGGATGAAGAAGCTGCTCTGCCAGTCGTCGGTGAAGGTGAGGCTCGCGTCGGCGTCGGCCCGGTTGGCGAAGGTGGGATGCACATGCACGTCCACCGTGGCGGCGTGGAGAATATCGCCCACCACCGCGCTGGCCGTGGGCATGTCGCCGGCGCCGCGGCCCTGAAGCATCATTTCCTTGCAGGCGTGGCCGTGCAGGTACACGGCGTTGAAGCTGCCGTTGACCTGCGAGAGGGGATGGTCGGCCTTGAGGAAGGTGGGATGCACCCGCACCTCGATGGTGTCGCCGTCCCGCTTGGCGATGGCCAGGAGCTTGAGCACATAGCCCATTTCCTTGCCGCAGGCGATGTCCGTGGCGGTGACGCGGGTGATGCCCTCCCGGTAGACCTTGCCGTAGGGCACCCGGGCGTGGAAGGCCAGGGACGCCATGATGGACAGCTTGTAGGCCGCGTCCATGCCCTCCACGTCGTTGGCGGGATCGGGCTCGGCAAGGCCCAGGCGCTGGGCGTCGGCCAGCACGTCGGCGTAATTCTCGCCGCAGTCGTACATGCGGGAGAGAATGTAGTTGGTGGTGCCGTTGATGATGCCCATCAGGGTATCGATGCGGTTGGCCTGCAGGGGGGTCATCAGCGTGGAGATGATGGGGATCGCGCCGCAGACGCTGGCCTCGTAGTAGAGGCCCACGTTGTTGCGCTGGGCGGCCTCCTGCAGACGGTGCCAGTTCAGCGCCACGGCCACCTTGTTGGCGGTGACGACGGTCTTGCCGTGCTCCAGGGCGGAGAGAAGATAGTCCGTGGCGGGCTGCTCGCCGCCCATGAACTCCGCCACCATGGTGATCTCCGGATCCTCCAGGACGTCGGCGGGGTTGGTGGTCAGCACCTCCAGGGGGACGGAGCAGCTGCGGGCCTTGTTCAGGCTGCGCACCAGCACCTTCTTGACCCGGACGGTGATGTGATCCCTGTGGGCGATCTCCGGGGCAAAGGTATGCAGCAGCTCCCATACGCCGCCGCCTACATTGCCGCAGCCCAGGAATCCGATAACGACTTCTTTCATTTGGCGACACATCCTTCCTTGTTCCGCTCGTAGATGAGCCGCAGACCCTTGAGGGTCAGCAGGCCGTCCAGCTTGTCGATGACCTTGGCCTCCTCGGCCACCATCACGGCCATGCCGCCGGTGGCGATGACCTTGGCGTCCCTGCCCAGCTCCTGCTTGATCTGGTGGACAATGTTGCTCACCAGGCCCGCGTAGCCGTAGTACATGCCGGCCTGCAGGTTGGTCAGGGTGGTGCGGCCGATGATGCTCTCCGGCCTGGTCAGGGCGAAGCGGGGGAGCTTGGCCGTGCCGGAAACCAGGGCCTCGCTGGCCAGCTTGATGCCCGGGCAGATGCAGCCGCCCAGGAACGCGCCGCCCTCGTCCACCACGCCGAAGGTGGTGGCGGTGCCGAAGTCGATGAAGATGCACGGACCGCCGTACTCGGTGTAGGCGGCCACGGCATTGGCGATGCGGTCGCTGCCCAGCTCGCGGGGGTTCTCGTAGCGGATGTTGATGCCGGTCTTGATGCCGGGGGCCACCAGCATGGGCGACATGCCGAAGTAATTCTGGCACATGTGCTCGATGGTGAAGTTGATGGTGGGCACCACGCTGGAAATCACGATGCCTTCCACCTGCGAGGGCTCCACCTGCTCATGCTGGAACAGGTTCATGAACAGGATGCCGTACTCGTCGGAGGAATACATCCTGTTGGTGGATACGCGCCAGTACTTGACCATGTCCTCGCCCTCGAACAGGGCGGTCTTGATGTTGGTGTTGCCGATATCCAGGGTCAGGATCATGGAAGGGAAGCCTCCTTGGATGGGATGATGCGTTGCGCCCGAGGGGGGGGATCCACGCGTCTCCGCCCGCAGGGACGCAGGGGAGCGTTCCGCGGGCGGAGGGCGGGAAGGCGTTATGCGCGATGGGCTCAGGCCTGACGGCGGATGCGCCACAGCGCGGTGAGCACGGGCGGGCAGATCAGCGCGGCGGCAATGGCCTCGCAGGGACCCGCGCCGCCGGCGGTGGCGCCGATGGCCGTCAGCACGGCGGTGTTGTCAATGCCCGCCATCATGTAGAAGATCAGCATCAGGCCCAGGTAGAGAATGGTGTTGGTCAGGGAGCCGCAGGCGGACGCCACGGCCACGGCGACGTGCTTCTGTTTCCCGGCCAGGAGCTTGTACACGCCCCAGATCACCAGCGGGATGCACAGCCGGGGCACGAAGGTCATCACCACCACCGCCAGGGGGGAGGCGCCCATCAGCGTGCCCACCAGCACGGAGGGCTTGATCAGCGCGGAGACCATGCTCGTCGCGCCGAAGGCGAAGCCCAGCACCAGGCCGCTTTTCAGGCCCATGTAAATCGTCCCGATGGCCACGGGGATCACCAGCAGCGTCACGTTGCACCAGCCCAGGGGAATCAGCCCCAGCGGGGTCTGACCCAGCAGGAAGATCAGGCAGACAAAGAGCGCCAGCAGGACGAGGTTGTTGAGTTGTTTGCGTGCCATGACAGTATTACCTCCGTTCGGGTTCCGGATGCGGATACCCTACGATGCATGTATTTCTGCCCGCCGGGGCTCGTGGACTCGTCCGGCGCGGATGCTGCCGGCGAAAGGCGCGGGGCGTGCAGATGGTACCATTATACATGTTTTGCGCGGGAATGTAAAGCATGCGCGCGTCCGGCGGCGCGGAAGAACAGCAAAAATGCCGGAAAACGCAGGGCCTCCGCGGCCGCGGAACCCCGCCGGACAAAAGGGATGGCAGAGCGGTGAAATCTGTGCTATAATGAGCCATCCAACGGATCTGCGCAAGAAAATGGTGATGCTATGCCGGAATATATTCAGCGGTTTGTCATTGACTGTGAATGGGGCAGCGGGTATCTTGTAACCAACGCGCTGCAGGTATGCGGAGCGATCATCCTGCTGCGGGAATTTCCCCGTGACAGGCGGGGGCTGCTGGCCCTCATCGCCGAGTGCCTGCTCGGCTGCCTGGCCGGGCTGGCGCTGCATTCGGTCTACTACGCGCTCATCGGCGAGTGGCAGATGGATCATATCACCTTTGGCCTGTTCATGGTGCTCTACGCGGTGCTGCGCAGCCGCTACGACTTCCGCGTATGCCTGGTGCGGGGCTGGATGTACGCCGCCAGCATTCTGGTGATGCTACCCATATCCGAGCCCCTGGGGCGGTTTTTCGCCTCCATCAATCAGGCGTACTATGCCTGGGCGCAGTACCTGACCCCCGTGGTGATGGCCGTGATGATCCTGGCGGAGGTCTGGTTTCTGCGGCATTTCTCCTTCGATACGGGCAATGCCATCGGCGGCAAGTATGTGTGGATGCAGCTGATCATATCGGTCATCACCATCGGCATCGAGCTCTACGCGGAGCTGACCGGCGCCATCGTCAGCGCCCAGAGCTTCAACGTGCTGATCTGCATCTGCCTGTGGTTCCTCAACCTCATGGCCTACTACCAGTTCTACACCATCGACCAGGGTGCGCGGAAGAACATGGATCTGCTGGCCCTGCGCCAGAAGGCCGAAATGGAGGCGGAAAAGTATCACGCCACCAAGCTGAACTATGACGAGCTGCGCGCCATCCGCCACGAAATCAAGAACCACAATTTCTACCTCAAGGCCCTGCTGGACGAGGGCAAGATCGACATTGCCCGCCAGTATCTGGAGCGGGTGTCCGCCCGGGGGACCCGCTACCTCAAGAGCTTCGACAGCGGCAACTATGCCATCGACGTGGTCATGAACCACGAGATGGCCGCCGCCCGGGAGCTGGGGGTCACCCTGAAGCCCAACATTCTGGTGCCCCGTCAGCTGCCCTTCCGGGACGAGGACATCTGCAGCCTTCTGTCCAACCTGCTGGACAACGCCATGGAGGCGGCGGCCCAGTCGGGCAAGGAGAACCCCGAGGTGGAAATCTCCATTCTGCCCCGGCAGGAGTATCTGTTTTTCCGCGTGATCAACCCCGTGGACAGCGCCATCCCCGAGAAGCGCCGCATGACCCTTGAAACCACCAAGACCAGACATACCGAGCTGCACGGCTTCGGCACGCGGATCATCCGGCGCATTGCCGAGCGCTATCACGGCTCCGTGAAATACAGCATGCGCGAGGGCAACTTCATCACCGACGTGATGCTGGAAATGCCCGAGGAGGAGGCACAGGAATGATTCGCTGGAACATTGCCATCTGCGATGACGAACGGGCCGCGCTGGAGCTGCTGGGCTCCTCGGTGCGCGGCGCGCTGCGGGCCAGGAACATCGACGCCACCATCGAGATCTTCGCCCGGCCCCGGGATCTGCTGGCCCGCATGAAGACCGTGTCCTTCGACCTTTTGTTCCTGGATATCGAGATGCCGGGCATGACGGGGCTGGAGCTGGCCCAGCAGCTGCGCCGGGAGGGCGTGCTGGTGGACATCATCTACATTTCCAACCGGGAGGATCTGGTGTTTGACGCGCTTCGCACCAATCCCCGGGGCTTCATCCGCAAGACGCGCCTGATTCAGGACGTGTCCGGGGTGATCGACACCTACCTGTCCTACCGCAAGGCGGACGCCCAGCCCAAGGCGCTGATCGTCAAGGATCGGGAGCAGGTGATCTATCTGCCCATCGACCGGCTGCAGTACATCGAGGGCAGCGGCAAAAGCCAGACGGCGCATGTGGTGAGCCGGGAGCAGCCGGTGGAGCTGCACAGGAGCATGCAGGAGCTGGAGGAGGAGCTGTCGCCCCACGGCTTCCTGCGGATTCACAAGGGATATCTGCTGAACTACCGCTTCATCCGCCGCATCGGGGACAACGAGGTGACCCTGACCAGCGGGGAGAAGCTGCCCATCAGCCGCAGAAAGTATCAGGAAATCCGTGACGCGTACATGGAGCTGATGCAGAACAGCGGCGGGGTGATGCTGTAAGCGCGGAATACGCCGCGCAGGCGTGGGCGTCCGTCGGAAGCGGAGGGGCTGCGGAGCCCCGAGCGTTTGCGGGCGGATGCGGACAGTCCGGGCAGGAGCGCAGGCTCCTGCTTTTTTTGCTGCGCCAGCGGCGGATTCCGCGCCGTTTGTTCCGGGAAAAACGCCTTTCATTCCGGGGCTTCTCCATTTCCGCCCGGTGCGCGCCATTCATTCCGCAACTATGGCCCGTGAACGGTACATGGACTATACTCATAACCGGGATACAGAATTGCCCGGCCCTTCGGCTTTCCTCCTTTGGCCGGAGGGCCAACCTTTTTTTCAGATGCTGGTGGATAAGGAAGTGAACGGATTGTGAAGCACGAGAACGTGATTCGTCAGCTGACGCTGGAGGAGAAATGCGCGCTGCTGTCCGGAAGGGACGTGTGGCATACGCGGGGCGTCGGGCGCCTGGGGATTCCCTCCATCACCCTGTCGGACGGCCCGGGCGGCTTGCGCAAGCAGGCGGGCGAGGGCGATCATCTGGGCCTGAACCCCTCCGTCCCGGCGACGAATATTCCCTCCGCCGCCACGCTGGCCAACAGCTGGAGCGCGGACGTGACGGAGCGCATGGGCGCCGTGGTGGGCGCGGACGCCGCGGAGCAGGACGTGCAGGTGCTGCTGGGCCCGGGCCTGAACACCAAGCGCAGCCCCTTGTGCGGGCGATCCTTCGAGTATTATTCCGAGGACCCCTATCTGGCGGGCAAGCTGGCCGCGGGCTTCATCCGGGGGGTGCAGAGCCGGGGCGTGGCGGCCTGCGCCAAGCACTATGCCGTCAACAGCCAGGAAATGCAGCGCATGGTCAGCGACAGCGTGCTGGATGAGCGCACCCTGCGGGAAATGTACCTGACCAATTTCGAGATCGCCGTGAAGGAGGGCCGCCCCCGGGCCCTGATGACGGCCTACAACCGGGTCAACGGCGTGTATGCCAACGAGCATCCTCACCTGTACGACATCCTGCGCCGGGAATGGGGCTTTGACGGCGCGGTGATCACGGACTGGGGGGGCAGCAACGACTTCACCGAGGGCGTCCGCAGGGGCATGAACCTGGAGATGCCCTCCGCCGGGGACGACAGTCCCTGCCAGCTGCTGGCGGCCGTCCGGGAGGGGAAGATCAGCGAGGAGGTCGTCGACCGGCGGGTGGACGAGCTGCTCGAGCTGATCCTGGCGGAAAGGCCGCGGACAACGGTGGACGCGGACGCCCAGCATGCCGCGGTTCGCGCGGCGGCGGAGAAGTGCATCGTCCTCATGAAGAACGACGGCGACATGCTGCCCCTGCAGCACAACGCCCGGGTGGCGGTCATCGGCGATTTCGCGGCCCATCCCCGGTATCAGGGGGCGGGGAGCAGCATGGTCAGCGCCACGCGGGTGGACGAGCCCCTGGAGCTGCTGCCGCGGTATTTCCCCAACTCGGCGGGGTATGCCCAGGGCTTTGAGCGGCTGGACCGGGAGAACGAGGCGCTGGCCCTTCAGGCGGTGGAGCTGGCGAAGGATGCGGAATGCGTGCTTGTGTACCTGGGGCTGCCGGAGGGCTTCGAGACGGAGGGCCTTGACCGCAGCCACATGCGCCTGCCGGACAACCAGGTCAGGCTGCTCAGGCGGCTGGCGGAGGTCAACCGGCACATCGCGGTGGTGCTGAATTGCGGCAGCCCCGTGGAGATGCCCTGGCTGGATGCCTGTCAGGCGCTGGTGTACGGATGCCTTGGCGGACAGGCGGCGGCGGACGCCATGCTGCGGGTGCTTTCCGGGGAGGTGAACCCCGGGGGCAAGCTGGCCGAGACCTTCCCCATGGCATGGGAGAATCTGCCCTTCAGCCGGGACTATCCCGCCCAGGAGGCCACCAGCGAGTACCGCGAGGGGCTGTATGTGGGGTACCGGTACTTCGCCACGGCGAACAGGCCGGTTCGCTTTCCCTTCGGCCACGGGCTGAGCTACACGCGCTTCCGCTACGATGCCCTGACGGTGGAGGATACCGGCGTCGCCTTCGACCTGACCAACTGCGGCCACTGCGACGGGGACGAGATCGTGCAGCTGTACGTCGCCCTGCCTGATGCGGCGGTGTTCCGTCCCGCCCGGGAGCTCAGGGGCTTCGCGCGGGTGTCGCTCAAGGCCGGCGAAACCCGGCGGGTGCGCATTCCCTTCGACGAGTACACCTTCCGCTACTTCAACGTGGCCACCGACGCCTGGGAGATCGAGGGCGGCGCGTACGACATCCTCATCGGCGCGTCCAGCGAGGACATCCGCCTGAAGGGCTCCCTGACGGTCAGGGGCACGGGCGCGCCCGACCCCTACGCGGGCAAGCCGGTGGACTGCTACCGCGCCTGCGCCCTGGACAGCGTGCCGGACGAGGCCTTCGAAGCCCTGCTGGGGCATCCCATCCCGCCCAGGCGCCGGGATCCGGATCAGCCCCTGCAGATGAACGACGCCCTGGCCCGCCTGGAATACGCGCGGAATCCCCTGGCCCGCCTGATCGCCCGGATTCTCAAGGGCATGCTCGGCAAGGCCCTCGCCCAGGGCAAGCCGGACCTGAACCTGCTCTTCATCTACAACATGCCCTTCCGCGGCATGGCGAAGATGATGAACGGCATGGTCAGCATGGCCATGGCGGAGGACATCCTGCTGATGGCCAACGGGCATTTCTTCCGCGGCGCGGGACGGCTGATCCGGCATTTTCTCCGCAGACCCCGTCTGCACCTCAACGACAGCAAGGAGGCATGACCATGCAAGCGATCGTGAACTGGTGGAAGCAGTATTCCGACAGGCATCCCGCGGCGTCCAAATGGATCCGGGAGGGCGGATTGTTCGTCATCATCAGCAACGTGGTGACGGTGTTCAAGTACCTGATCCTGCAGTTTCTGCCGGGGATGCTCACGGCGCTGCCGGAGCGGGACTTCGGCTGGCCCGGCATCGACTGGACGATGTTCGGCGAAACCTTCAAGTGGAACATCCTGGGCTACGACGCGGCCCACGGCGGCATGCGGTACTTCGTGGCCTACCTGATCGCCATGGTGATCGGCGAATGCATCAACTTCCCCATCCAGCGCAACGTGGTGTTCCGCAGCAGGGGGAACGTCTGGTACCAGATCCTGTGGTATGTGATCGCCTTCTGCATTGTCACGTGCATCGTCAACTCCATCAACTGCGTGTGGGTGGCGGTGGCCGGCATGTTCGTGCCCGACTGGGTGTACAACATCGGCACCACGGTGCTCAACGGCGGCGTGTCCATGGTGATATTCTTCTTCGTCAACAAGATCATTTTCCCCGCGGCCGCGAATGATCAGGCCGCGGCCTGACCCTTACAGGAGTTGAACGGTCATGAAGCTGCTGTCCATCGCCATCCCCTGCTACAATTCCCAGGCCTACATGGAAAAGGCTGTCGAATCCCTGCTGCCCGGCGGGGATGAGGTGGAGATCCTCATTGTGGACGACGGCTCCGCCGATCAGACGGCGCAGATCGCCGACCGCTACGCGCAGCGGTATCCGGGCATTGTGCGGGCCATCCACCAGCCCAACGGCGGCCATGGCGACGCCGTGATGACCGGGCTGAAAAACGCCGCAGGTCTGTACTTCAAGGTTGTCGACAGCGACGACTGGGCGGACGCGGAGGCCTACCCCCGGGTGCTGGAGACGCTGCGGGCCTTCACGGACGAGCCCCTGGACATGCTCGTCAGCAACTACGTCTACGACAAGGCGGGCGCGCGGCACAAGCATACCGTGCGCTATCACCACGCGCTGCCCCGGGGAAGGGTGTTCGGCTGGGCGGATACCCGCTCCTTCCGCAAGGGTCAGTATCTGCTGATGCACTCGGTGATCTACCGCACGCAGCTGCTGCGGGACTGCGGGCTGACGCTTCCCCGGCACACCTTCTATGTGGACGAGCTGTATGTGTACGTGCCGCTGCCCCATGTGGAGCGGATGTACTACCTGGATGTGGACTTCTACCACTACTTCATCGGCCGGGAGGATCAGTCCGTGCAGGAGCAGGTGATGCTGCGCAGGATCGATCAGGCGCTGAAGGTCAACCGGCTGCTGATTGCGTCCGTGGATCCCTGCGGCATCCAGGACGCGCGCAGGCGGAAGTACATGCTCAACTACCTGGAAATCGTCACGACGGTATCCTCCGTGCTGCTGACCCGCGGCGGCGCCGACGAGCATCTGCGGAAGAAACGGGAGCTGTGGGACTACATCCGCAGGGAAAACCCCCGCCTTTACCAGATCCTGCGGCGCCGGCTGCTGGGACGGCTGATGCATCTGCCGGGAAAGCCCGGCCGCGCGGTCATCGTGGGCGGGTACGGGATCTGCCGGAAGATCTTCGGCTTCAATTGAGGTGACGGCATGGCACAGTATGATTATCTGATCGTCGGGGCAGGGTTGTTCGGCGCGGTCTTCGCCCATGAGGCCCGCAGGGCGGGCAGGCGGGTGCTGGTGATCGACCGGCGCAGCCACATCGGCGGCAACGTCTACACCATGGACATGGGCGGCATCCCGGTGCACCGCTACGGCGCGCACATCTTCCACACGGACGATGAGGAGGTGTGGAACTACGTCCGGCAGTTCGCGGCCTTCAACCGCTTCACCAACGCCCCGCTTGCCAGGTACGGGGACGAATTGTACCATCTGCCCTTCAACATGAACACCTTCCATCAGATGTGGGGCGTCACGACCCCCGATGAGGCCCGCGCCATCATCGACGCGCAGCGCCGGGAGATCGCCGGCGAGCCCCGCAACCTGGAGGAGCAGGCCATCTGCCTGGTGGGGCGGGACATCTACGAGAAGCTCGTCCGGGGCTACACGGAAAAGCAGTGGGGCCGTCCCTGCAGGGAGCTGCCGGCCTTCATCATCCGCCGTCTGCCCATCCGCTTCACCTATGACAACAACTACTTCAACGACCGCTTCCAGGGCATTCCCGTGGGGGGCTATACGCCGCTGGTGGAAAAGCTGCTGGAAGGCGCGGAGGTCAGGCTGAGCACGGACTTTGCCGACGTCCGCGGCGCGGGGCTTGCGGACAGGATCGTCTATACCGGCCCCATGGACGAGTATTACGGCTACTGCTATGGCGAGCTGGCCTACCGCTCCCTGCGCTTCCGGATCGTGGACATGACGGACACGGACAACTATCAGGGCAATGCCGTGGTGAACTACACCCGGGCGGAGGTTCCCTACACCCGGATCATCGAGCACAAGCATTTCGCCTATGATCAGCCGGAGGTCGTCGGGCAGAGGCACACGGTCGTCAGCGAGGAATACCCCATGGTCTGGAGCCGGGGCATGGAGCCCTATTACCCCGTCAACGACGCGGCCAACCAGGCGCTCTTCGGCCGCTACAGGAGCCTTGCCGCCGCCGATCCCCGCGTGATCTTCGGCGGAAGGCTGGGGCAGTACAGGTACATGGACATGGACGATACGGTCCGCGACGCGCTGGACTGCGTCCGAAGGGAGCTGGCCACGGCCCGGCAGGCCTGATCCGCCGGCATCGCAGGGCCCGCTGCGCCGCATCATGCGGCCCGGCGGGCCTTTTGTCTTGCCGGAACGGCGGGTCCGGCGGGGATGCCCTGCCCGATATGGAGGATTTGCGGGGACTTTTTTGCATCGGCGCGCCGTTCATTCGCTTTGGCGGCGCACCGTCATGCCGTTGGTTCCCGGAATCCGACCGTTCATTCCGGGGCGCATCAGGTTATTCCCGGGGGATGCCGCTTATTCCCGTTTGCTTGCCCGCAACTGCACGCGGCCGTACAATGATGGCGTCAACGGGATCCCTGCCCCATTATCACATCAAGGAGGTCAGTATGAACAGAATCACTGGGAAAAAGACCCTGGCAGTTGTCCTGGCGCTGGTCATGTGCCTGGCATCTGTCTCCACCGCCTTCGCGGGCGTGCTGGAAGCCAACGGCAAGTACTACTCCGACTTCGATTCCTACGGCGAGCTGCTGGTTCACGTGGGCGAGGTCAACCTGCAGACCGCCGAGGAAGGCCAGGTGCTCCTGAAAAACGACGGCACCCTCCCCCTGAACGGCGACGAGAAGGTCAGCGTGTTCGGCATTGCGTCCTCCTCGACCATTGCCGGCCCGTCCAGCAACGACGCCTACTGGACCTACGCCGGCTACTCCGTCAGCGAGCGCGGCCCGATCTTCGACAGCCTGGAGGCTGCCGGGTTTGCGGTCAATCCGACCCTGGCGGATTACTACGCGGCCCTGGGCTTCTCCCAGAGCGACTGCGGCAAGGAAAGCCTGGACTTCTCCGAGGAAGCCGCTGCCTCCATCGCTGATTACAGCGACGTGGCGGTGATCGTGCTGGCCCGCTACGGCGGCGAGGGCGCGGACCTGGACATGGTCACGGGCGAAATCAACGACGGCATGTACGGCCAGAGCGAATCCCTGGTGGAGCATGACGCGCTGTACCGCGGCGAGTACGCAGCCTCCGCCTCCTCCGGCCGCGGCGGCATGATGATGATGGGCAGCAGCAGCTACGACGTGGCGCAGACCTCCGCCAACTACGATCCCGAGGGCGCGGAGTACAAGCACTACCTGATGCTGACCGACGCCGAGGAAGCCCTGATCGACTACGCCGCGGAGAAGTGCGGCAAGGTCGTGGTGGTGCTGAACACCTCCAACGCCATGGAGGTGTACGACCTGCGGGAGGACGCCCGGATCAACGGCATCCTGCTGATGGGCCGCGGCGGCGATACCGGCCACTTCGCGGTGGGCGAGATCCTGGCGGGTCTGGTGAATCCCTCCGGCCGTCTGGTGGACGAGTGGAACACCGACTTCACCGCCGATCCCACCTGGAACAACTTCGCCTGGAACTCCCAGACCGGCAGCCAGAACATCTACTACAACGGCGAGTATGGCGTGACCATGACGGAGTACACCGGCAACGGCAACTACGACGACTATCTGGAGCGCGGCGAGACCGCCACCTCCTACGGCTCCCACAACCAGAACGCCTACTACGGCACCGACTACGAGGAGGACATCTACCTGGGCTACGCCTACTGGGAGACCCTGTACGCGAGCCTGTACGAGGCCCTGCTGGAGAACGAAACCGTGGAGTACCAGGGCAACGGCGTGAAGCACACCGTGACCCGCGCGGGCATTCCCGGCGACACCGTGGAGGAGCAGGCCGCCTTTGCCGCCCAGGCGTGGTGGAGCCAGAACGTGACCTACGCCTTCGGCTACGGCCTGTCCTACACCACCTTCTCCCTGAACATTGACGCGGACGCCATCACCGCTTACGGCGGGGCGCTGGAATCCGAGGACGATACCCTGGTGGAGGGCTTCAGCTTCGCCACCGGCATGACCGCTGCCAACCTGTCCTCCGCCGAGGGCCAGCCCGCGAAGGTCAAGACCCTGGTGGTGCCCGTGGAGGTCACCAACACCGGCGACAGGGCGGGCAAGGAAGTGGTGGAGCTCTACGTCACCGCGCCCTATGACGCCGAGGACGCCAGGTTGCAGAAGGCCTTCGTGACCCTGGCTGGCTTCGGCAAGACGGACGTCCTGCAGCCCGGCGAAAGCCAGACCGTGCAGGTGACCGTGAACGTGCAGGATTTCGCCTCCTTTGACTACAGCGATGCCTATGGCGAGGGCGTGACCGGCTACACCCTGGACTGCGGCGAATACGTGCTGCGCGCCATGAGCACCTCCCACTACGACTTCGCCACCGACGCGGCTGACACCGCCGACGACTACGACGAGGTCCGCTTCACCCTCGAGGGCGAGAGGGCCCGCCTGCAGCTGGACGACTTCAGCGGCAAGCTGAGCGTGGCGCTGTTCTCCGACAGCTACGACGAGACCGACAAGGTGGACGGCAACGTGTGGGCCGAGGATACCGATGAGGATCACTACCTGGTGTTCAACTCCCTGCGCACCGAAAACCTGATGGCCGACGGCCAGAGCGCCGAGAAGCTGCTGACCCGCGACACCTTCCTGACCTACTTCCCCGAGACGCCCACCGAGGGCGACCTGACCCTGTCCGTCAGCTTCGTGGATCACATGGACTACTGGAACCAGTTCTCCGCCGCGGACATCGAGAGCGACGACTGGTACAACGACGGCGCCGAAGCCATCGCCGAGGGCTGGAAGCAGGATACCGGCGTGGTGGACGAGACCACCGGCACCTATGCCATCGTGCTGTCCGACATGGCCGGCAAGCCCCTCTACGATGAGGACGGCACCTTCACCGCGGAATGGAACGAGTTCCTCAACCAGCTGACCGTGGAGCAAATGACCACCCTCATCCGCAAGAACACCAACATGTGGCGTTCCACCGGCCTGCCCAACATCGCCAAGGCCGCCAACCAGCAGAAGGACAGCTACAACAACAACGGCGATACCCTGCAGTGGGTGGACGCGCCCACCATCACCGCTACCTGGAACCGCGACCTGGCCTGGGAGATCGGCCGCGTGCGCGGCAACCTGAGCCTGTACAACGGCTGGTCCGCCTGGGGCGGCCCCGAAATGGATACCCATCGCAGCCCCTTCTCCGGCCGCAACTATGAGTACATGAGCCAGGACGGCTATGTGGGCGGCGCGATTGCCTCCCAGCTGACCGGCGGCATGGAATCCATGGGCGTCACCTGCTACATCAAGCACTTTGCCTTCAACGATCAGGAGACCTGCCGCGACGGCATGGAGAACACCGTGTGGGTGTCCGAGCAGGCTGCCCGTCAGATCTACCTGAAGGTGTTCCAGATGTGCATGCAGGAGGGCGGTTCCTCTTCCTCCATGACCGGCTTTGCCCGGTTTGCCACCATGCCCACCTCCTCCAACAACCGCCTGATGGAGGGCCTGGTTGTGGATGAATGGGGCTGGGACGGCTTCTTCATCACCGACGGCTACTCCGGCTTCTCCCGCTCCACCACCATGGCCAGCATGATGAAGTCCTTCGTGGTGCCGCTGCCCCTGCAGGGCCGCATCCCGGACATCTCCGGCCGCTATGACGAGGAGACCGGCAAGTTCTACGCGTACACCGGCGCCTGGGATACCGAGTACGACTTCTACGGCGACAACTTCGCCACCACCACCCAGATGATGAACGATCGCGGCACCGTGGCCGACGAGGAAGTCAAGGGCGGCTACCGCGGCGAGGAAGTCGAAAGCTACACCCAGTGGTACTACATGCGCAGCCTGGCGGCCCGCATCCTGTACAAGGAAGCCAACGCCCTGACCAACCTGAACGGTCACTCCGCGACGACTCTGCCCGCCTTCACCGCGCAGGAGCGCACCTTCGTCAGCGGTCAGCCCGCCGAGCTGGTCTTCAGCCTCTCCGGCGAAGCTGCCAGCTGCTTTGACGAGAACGGCAACCCCAACTACACCGTGGTCTACACCATTGACGGCGATATCCCCGAGGGCATGACCTTCGACGCGGACACCGCCACCCTCAGCGGCACCCCCGCGGTCAACGGCGAGTACAAGATCACCGTGTCCGTGCTCATCGACGGCTGGGTCTCCGGCGACCTGGTCAACGATGACAGCGCCAGCATCAACCCCAACCTGAAGGTCACCTACAGGCTGCTGGTCAACGATGACGGCGTTCCCACCCCCGAGATGGATGAGGAGCTGGAGGAGAACCTGGACCGCATCAACGGCAAGAGCAGCGGCGGCGGCATGGGCGGCGGCGGTATGGCCGGCTTCGACATCGAGCCCGAGACCATCACCTTTGCCGAGGGCGCGGACGGCTTCACCTGGGCCATCGGCGAGCATCAGCTGCTGCAGACCACCGCGACCCTGGCCGAGACCCAGGAGGGCGACCAGTACACCTACGACCTGGCCATGGGCGATTCCAACGCGCCCTTCTCCGTGGACATGGCCGCGCACCTGAAGACCGACGGCACGGTGCTGCTGCACGTGGGTGCTGGCGGCCCCATCATGGGCGCCGAGGTGGAAGGCACCTGGACCGCCGCGGACGGTCAGATCACCGTGACCTGGAACGAGTAAGTCCCGCGGAATCATCAATCAACCCTGAACCCTGAAAGCCGCCGGACGCTGACGGTATGCAGCTGTTGGCGTCCGGCGGCAAGTCACATGGACACCTGAGGAGGTATCATCATGAAACGGACACTGGCGCTTCTTCTGGCATTGGCCATGGTGCTGACCCTGTCCGCGGCTTCCGCGGAGGACTACGCCCAGGGCAAGAACAAGTACGTCCTGGAAGCCGAGCAGACCGACCTGAGCGGCAAGGATGCCTTCGGCTATTCGGGCTCCACCTCCGGCACGGGCATGGTGGTGGGCGACAACACCGATTCCCGCAGCGCCTCCAACGGCTACTACGTGGGCTGGCTGTACAAGCCCGCCAGCTACCTGACCTTCGCCTTCGAGTGCGAGGAGGATCTGGACGACGTGACCATCGTGTTCCGCCTTTCCGCCCAGTACGGGGCTGTGGACGTGACCGGCGATCAGATCTTCGTGGCGGTCAACTATGACGAGTCCGCCGACAGCTGGGAGCAGACCTTCGAATTCCCCATGCACATCGAGAGCTACAGCGAGATGTCCTCCAGCGTGATGGACTTCCAGGACTACCTGGTGGTGGAGAACATTTCCCTGGCCAAGGGCTACAACGAAATTGAGCTGGACATCAACAACAGCATCCAGGGCGTGGGCGGCACCATGAAGGCCGCGGCTCCCCTGGTGGACTGCCTGATCATCTACACCTCCGGCGTGATCACGCCCATCACCTTCAACCCCGAGTTCGGCGGCTGAGCTGCCCGCCGGCATTGAGAGAGGACGATAAGCAAATGGCCCAAGGATTCCTGCAAAGCATCAAGGGGCGGGTTACGGAAAAACGAGGCGTATCCTTCTGGTTTCTTATCGCCTCCCTCGCCTGCAGCCTGACCATGCTGGCTGCCTACACCCAAACGGGTACCAATACCTTCACCCCGGTTTTGTCCGGCAAGGTGCTTGCCATGATGAAGGCATGCATCGCGCTGGGCGCGGCGATGGCCGTGGTGGAGATCAAGAACGGGAAATACCTGCTGTATCTGCTGTTCTTCTGGACGTGGCTGGAGTTCCTGGTATACAACGCCTCCTACATCGCCAACGTGCTGGTGGGCATCGACGGCAACCTGTTCAGCGCGGGCTTCCTGCTGACGGCGGGCGCCGGACTGCTGGGCTGGGCGCTGACCCTGGTTTCAGCGATTGTGCAGAAGCGGGAGATCGGCTCCCGCGGCGTGGCGGAAAAACACCTGCAAGCAGAGGAATGAGCTATGAAGAAGTGGATGAACAGGAAAACCTGGCGCACCCTGACGGTGCTTTTTCTGACCATTGCCATCGCCCTGACGGCCCTGGGCGAGGTGGCCAACGCCTACGCCCCCGCGCTGAACTACGCGCTGAAGACCTCCTCCTACAAGGTCATCGAGCATCAGGGCGGGGAGGATGACGCGATCTACTTCGCCTCGGAGCATCCGGACACCGAATCGGTGACGGCCTACGGCAAGGCTGTCAGCGAGGAGGCCGAGGCCGAGGGCATGGTGCTGATGAAGAACAAAAACGCCGCCCTGCCCCTGAAGGAGGGCAGCAGCGTCAGCACGGTGCTGCAGACCGCGTACAATTTCAGCTACGGCTCCTCGGGCTCCGGCGCGATTGACGCCTCCCGCTACACCGACCTGAGGACCGCCCTGGAGAGCGCGGGCCTGACTGTCAACGGAACCCTGTGGGATTTCTACGCGGCCAATCCCTCCCAGCAGGCCATCACCTACAGCCGCAAGGGCGATCCCGTCTACAAGGTGAACGCCCTGTCCTGGGCGCAGTATTCCGACGAGGCGAAGGCATCCATTGCCCAGCATGGCGGCACGGCGCTGGTGGTCGTGGGCCGTCTGGGCGGCGAGGGCGCGGACGTCTCCACCAGGAAGAGCGATGGCTACGACGGCAGCTACCTGTCGCTGACGGCGGAGGAAATCGGGATCCTGGCCGAGCTGACGGCCATGAAGAACGCCGGGCAGCTGGACAGCATCGTGGTGCTGCTGAACACCGCCGACATCTTCGAGACGGCCTTCCTGGACGACAACTGGACCGTGGAGGTCAACGGCGCGTCCTATACCGTGGATGTGGACGCCTGCCTGTGGGTAGGCAACGTGGGCATCGGCGGCATTCAGGCGGTGGCCAGGGCGCTGGTGGGCCAGGTGACGCCCTCCGGCAAGCTGCCAGACACCTACGTGAAGGACAACTTTTCCGCGCCGGCCACCGTCTCCTGGGCGCTCAGCAACGATTCGGGCACCTTCGCCTCCAAATACGGAAACAGCGAGCTGCTTTCCTCCGACTTCGAAACGCGCTACGGCGTGTATGTGGAAGGCATCTACGTCGGCTACCGCTACTACGAGACCCGCTACGAGGACGTGGTGATGGGCCGGGAGAACGCGGGCGATTACCGCTATCAGGATACCGTGTCCCGTCCCTTCGGCTACGGCCTGTCCTACACGACCTTCACCTTCAGCGACTACGCCGTGACCGAGGCGGAGGACGGGGATTGTCAGGTGTCCGTCACGGTGACCAACACCGGCAGCGTCAGCGGCAAGGAAGTGGTGCAGGTCTATCTGCAGAAGCCCTATACCGACTATGATCAGGCGATGGGCATCGAGAAGGCCTCCGTGGAGCTGGTGGGCTTTGACAAGACGGAAACCCTTGCCCCCGGCCAGTCCCAGCAGGTGACCATCACCGTCAGCCGGGACAGCTTCAAAACCTATGACGCCAATGGCTGCGAAACCTACATCCTGGAGCCCGGCGAATACTACCTGGCCATCGGCGCCTCCGCCCACGATGCGCTGAACAACATCCTGGCCCTGAAGGGCAAGACCACCCTGGACGGCATGGATCAGGAGGGCAACGCCGCCTTCGCCAGGCAGGTGGGGCAGGACATCGTTCTGGACACGACCACCTATGCCGTTTCCGCCGAGACCGGCGAGGCCATCACCAACCGGCTGGACTTTGCGGACATCAACAAGTACGAGGGCCGGGGCGACAACGCCGTGACCTACGTGAGCCGCAGCGACTGGACGGGCACCTTCCCCGCGGCTCCGGTGATCCTGACGGCCACGGAGCAGATGGCGGCGGATCTGCTGAGCATGAAGGCGCTGGCGGATGACGACGGGGCCACCATGCCCACCTATGGCGCGGCCAATGGTCTGTCGCTGATCATGCTGCGGGGCGAGGCCTGCGACGCGGAGCTGTGGGACGATCTGCTGGACCAGATGACCTGGGACGAGCAGGCGGATCTGGTGACGCTGGCGGGCTACGGCACCCGGGGCGCGTCCTCGGTGGCGCTGCCGGAAATCAAGGCGGAGGACGGCCCCACGGGCGTGGTGGACAGCGCGGAGTCGGTATCCTTCCCCAGCGAGGGCATCTGGGCGGCCACCTTCAACCGGACGCTGATCCGCAGGATTGGCGACGCCCTGGCGGAGGACGCGCTGAACGTGGGTGTGACGGGCATGTATCTGCCGGGTGTGAACATCCACCGTACGCCCTTCGGCGGGCGCACCCATGAGTATTTCTCCGAGGATCCCTACCTGTCCGCCGAGGCTGTGGTCAGCGAGGTGCAGGGCGTGCAGGGCAAGGGCGTGATCCCCTACGTGAAGCATTACGCCTTCAACGACGAGGAGGACAGCCGCATCGGCATCGGGATCTGGCTGAACGAGCAGAGCGCGCGGGAAATCTACCTGAAGCCCTTTGAGGCGGCCGTGGCGCCCTCCCGGGGCAACGCCCACGGCGTGATGAGCTCCTTCAACCGTGCGGGCTGCATCTGGACCAGCGCCAGCAGCGCGCTGATGGAGGATATCCTGCGCGGCGAGTTCGGCTTTGACGGCGTGGTGCTGACGGACATGGCCCTGGGCCAGAACGCCTACATGTCCTACGACGCCTTCCTGCAGGGCACCGACCTGTTCCTGGATCCCAGCGGCGCCCGGAGCCAGTTCGACGGCTACGCGGTCAGCGCGTCGTTCCGGCAGGCCGTGCGTCAGGCGGTGCACCGGTATCTGTACGTCATTGTCAACGGCAGCGCGGCGATGAACGGCTTCTCCGCCTCCAGTGAAATCGTGTCCGTCATGCCCTGGTGGCAGGCGCTGATCCTGGGGCTGCAGCTGGCGTTCTTCGTCCTGGGCGGGCTGGGCGCCGCGATGCTGGCTGCGTCGATGGTATGCAAAGGCCGCAGGCGGAAGACCGGTTCCATGAACAGGTGAGCACGAAACAGCCCCCGGCCGCGCGCCCATGCCGGACGCACGCGGCCGGAGACTGCGGCAGACGCTGCCCGAGGGGCGGCGCATACGGAACAGTCACAGCGGAGGACTCTGCTGTGGCTGTTCTTGCATTCCATGCAGTGATGTGGTAGGATGGAGTCCCTCGGGCCGGCATACCGGAAGCGGCGGAGGCGTCATCGCGGGAAGGAAGGGGGACAAGCGTATGGTTACACTGGAAAGGGCATTGCCTGAGGAGGGGCGGCAGTGCTATGAGATCATCGACGCCGGAAGGAAATTTCAGCAGGAGCAGGGCTTTACGCAGTGGACGGAGGACTATCCCAACGTCCATACCATTTATGATGATATCCTGAACGGCAAGGGCTATGTTGTGAGGGTCGACGGCGCGATGGCCGGATACATGTGCATTGATTTTGACGGCGAGCCCGCCTATGACAGCATTGAGGGCCAATGGAATCTGGACGCGCCGTATGCCGTGGTGCACAGGATGGCCTTTTCCGCGCAATACCGGGGCATTGGCCTGGCGGATACCGCGTGGACGCTGATCAAGGCGTGCTGCCGGGAACGGGACGTCCATTACATCCGGGTGGATACGGATTTTCCCAACATGCGAATGCAGCATATTCTGGAGAAAAACGGCTTCAAACGCTGCGGCGTGGTTGTTTTCCAGGGAAGCGGGAAAATCGCTTACGATCAGGTGCTCTGACCATTTCCCGGAGCAGCCGGATTCCGGCTGGCCGGGGGCCGTCCTCCTGAGGATAAAGGGCAAAAGACAAAGGGCGTGACTGTGAAAGTCACGCCCTTTGCCTGTATTGCGGACCATGTCCGGCTGACCGTTTTCCGGCGCTGCGCTTTACTTCGCGGCAACCTCGTTCCAGTCGGTGGTTTCGCCCACGTAGATGCTGCGGATCTGCTCCAGGGTCAGGTCGTCTACGGGGTTGTTCAGGTTCACGATCACCGCGATGCCGTCCATGCAGATGGTGGCGGGGGTCAGGCCCTGCTCGAGCTCGGAATCCTTCACCTCGCGGGAGGCCATGCCGATGTCAAAGTTGCCGGCGGCGGCTTCCTTCATGCCGGTGGAGGAGTCGTTGGTCTGCAGCTCGATGACCACGTCGGGATTCTTGGCCATGTAGGCCTCGGCCAGCTTCTCCATCAGGGGGGACACGGAGGAGGAGCCGCCCACCACGATCTTGCCGGCCACAGGCGCAGCCTCGTAGGCCGCGGGCTCGGCGGCGACGTACTTGTTCTCGGTCACGATGGCCTGGCCTTCCTCGGACATGATCCAGGCGATGAAGTCACGGGCGGTGTCGGAGAGGGTATCGGCCCTGTAGGCGATGTTGAAGGGACGGGCCAGGGCATACACGCCATCAGCCACGTTCTGGGCGGTGGCTTCCACGCCTTCCACCTTCACGGCCTTGACGGTGTCGTCCATGGAGCCCAGGGAGATGTAGCCGATGGCCAGCTCGTCGCCGGAGACGGTGGTCTTCACCTCGGAGGTGCCGGAGTAGATGGCCGCTTCCACGGTGGTGTTGTCAACCTTCTCGCCGGCCTCGTTCTTGCTCTCCACGCCGGTCAGCTCCACGAAGGCGGAGCGGGTGCCGGAGCCATCCTCGCGGGACACCACATAGATGCTGTCGGCCAGGGCCGCGACGGCGGTGCACACCAGGGTCAGGGACAGAAGCAGCGCAAGATACTTCTTCATGATGGGAATACCTTCCTTTCATTTTCGGTGTCAATCTGCTTTCCGGGTACGGCCATGATTCTACCCGGGGGATGTTAAAACGGAAAGCCGAAATGTGTAAACCCTGCGTAAAATGCCCCCGCACGCCGGATTTTACAAAGACTTTACCTGCCCGCTCCCCGGGACTTAACACAGATCTGCTACGCTTTTCACCGTTAAGATCAGGAAAGGAAGGGAAAGCATTGAAAGTACGGGAGCAGGCGATGCGGCTGGTGTTCATGGCGGCGGCCGCCTTCTGCATTGCGGCGGTGGCGCTGATCTGTATCTTCCTGTTCATGGGCGGGCTGCCGTTTTTCACCCAATACAATGTGGTGGATTTCCTCACCGGCACGGAGTGGAAGCCCGCCAATGAAATCTTCGGCATTCTGCCCATGATCGTGGGCACGATCTACGTGACGGTGGGCGCGCTGATCTTCGGCGGGCCGGTGGGCGTGCTGGCGGGCATCTACCTGGCCCGGTTCTGCCCCCGCCGCGTGTCGAAGGTGCTGGATACCCTGGTGGGGCTGATGGCGGGCGTGCCGTCCATCGTGTACGGCTTCTTCGGCCTGACGACCCTGGTGCCCCTCATCAGGGATACCCTGGGCGGCGCGGGCCGCGGCCAGAGCATCCTGACGGCCGCGCTGCTGCTGGGCATCATGATCCTGCCCACCATCATCCAGCTGACCGCCAGCGCCGTCAAGGCCGTGCCGGACAGCTACTACGAAGGCTCCCTGGCCCTGGGCGCCACCGATGAGCGCAGCGTCTTCCGGGCGACGGTGCCGGCGGCCCGCTCGGGCATTCTGGCGGCGCTGGTGCTGGCCATCGGCCGGGCGGTGGGCGAGGCCATGGCGGTGAAGATGGTCGTGGGCAATCAGGCCCGCCTGACCGGCGATCTGCTCAAGGGCATCCGCACCATGACCTCGGGCATCGTCATTGAGATGGGCTACGCCACCGACCTGCACAGGGAAGCCCTCATCGCCACGGGCATTGTGCTGTTCGTGCTGATTCTGATGATCAACGCGCTGTTCTCGGCGCTCAAGAGGAGGGAAGTGCAATGAGCATGCCTGTCCGTTCCGGTCAGGACCCGCAGCAGGACGCCCTCAGGGACCGGCTGAAAAAGGAAATCATGCGGGAGCTGGTGCTGGAGCTGAACCTGGACAAGCCTACGCTTCCCCAGCGCGTGCGCCGCTTCCTCACCGAGGAAAGGCGCAAGTGGCGCAGGCATCCCTTCAGCGCCCTGGCGAGGCTCCTGTGCCGCCTGGCGATGCTGATCACCCTGTTCTGCCTGCTCTACATCGTGGGCGACGTGCTGATCAAGGGCGTGCCCAACCTGAAGCCCTCGCTCTTTGCCTGGAAGTACACCACGGACAACGTCTCCATGCTGCCCGCGCTTATCAACACGGTGATCATCGCCATGACCTCCCTGCTGGTGGCCATCCCCCTGGGGGTGGGCGGCGCCATCTACCTGGCGGAGTACGCCCGGCGGGATTCCCGGCTGGTCAAGCTCATCCGCCTCACCGCCGAAACCCTGCAGGGGATTCCCTCCATTGTCTACGGCCTGTTCGGCATGGTGTTCTTCACCACCCTGCACTGCAACTATACCCTCCTGGCCGGCGCGCTGACCCTCTCGCTGATGGTGCTGCCGCTGATCCTGCGCACCACGGAGGAAGCCCTGCTCTCCATCCCCGACAGCTACCGGGAGGGCTCCTTCGGCCTGGGCGCGGGCAAGCTGCGCACGGTCACGCGCATCGTGCTGCCGCCCGCCATGCCGGGGATTCTCTCGGGCGTGGTGCTGGCCATCGGCCGCATCGTGGGCGAGACGGCGGCGCTGCTGTTCACCGCGGGCACCGTGGCCGATATGCCGCGCAACTTCCTTCTGTCCTCGGGGCGGACGCTGGCGGTGCACATGTACCAGCTGTCCCTGGAGGGCCTGCATTACGGCGAGGCCTACGCCACGGGCGTGGTGCTGCTGATTCTGGTGCTGGGGCTCAACGGCCTGTCCAGCGCGATTTCCAAGAAGATCGGAGGCAAAGCCTGATTATGTGCGACGCGAAGATCGCCATCCGGGACCTGGACCTGTACTACGGCAAATTCCATGCCCTGCACGGCATCAACCTGGACATCCCCCAGGGGGAAATCACCGCCTTCATCGGCCCCAGCGGCTGCGGCAAGTCCACCCTGCTCAAGACCCTCAACCGCATGAACGATCTCATTCCGGACTGCCGGGTGATAGGAGATGTCACCCTGGACGGCGAAAACATCTATGGGGATATGGACGTCAACCTCCTGCGCAAGCGGGTGGGCATGGTGTTCCAGAAGCCCAATCCCTTCCCCATGAGCGTGTATGACAACATCGCCTACGGGCCCCGCACCCACGGCGTCCGCCGCAAGGCCAAGCTGGACGAGGTGGTGGAGAAGAGCCTGAAGCAGGCCGCCATCTGGGACGAGGTGAAGGATCGCCTGGACAAGAGCGCCCTGGGGCTGTCCGGCGGGCAGCAGCAGCGGCTGTGCATCGCAAGGGCCCTGGCGGTGGATCCCGAGGTGCTGCTCATGGACGAGCCCACCTCCGCCCTGGATCCCATCTCCACCTCCAAGATCGAGGAACTGTGCATGGAGCTCAAGGGCCGGTATACGATCGTCATCGTCACGCACAACATGCAGCAGGCCCTGCGCATTGCCGACCGGACAGCCTTCTTCCTCCTGGGTGACATGGTGGAGGTGGGCGCCACGGACAAGCTGTTCTCCATGCCGGAGGACAAGCGCACCGAGGATTACATCACCGGCCGCTTCGGCTGACGGAGAAGGGAAGGGGAACATGGTTATGAGAAGGTATTTTGACGAGCAGATCGCCCATCTCAACGAGCAGATGATCGCCATGGGCGGCATGGTGGAGAGCATCATCGAGACGGCCTGCGCGGCCCTGGAGGAAAACGATCTGCGCAAGGCCGCGGCCATCCGGGACGGGGACGGCGCGGTGGATCACAAGGAGCGGGAGGTGGAGAGCCTGTGCCTGCACATGCTGCTCCAGCAGCAGCCCGTGGCGCGGGATCTGCGGGTGATCTCCGCGGCGCTGAAGATGATCACCGACATGGAGCGCATCGGCGACCAGGCGGCGGACATCAGCGAGATTGTGACCATGGCGCACCTGACCCACGACCGGCCCGGCCACTTCACCACCATGGCCCGGGCGGCCATCGACATGGTGCACAGGGCCATTGAGGCCTATGTGCGCCAGGATGTGATGCTGGCCCGGCAGGTCATGGCCAGCGATGACATTGTGGACGATCTGTTCAACGACGTGAAGGCCGACGTGGCGCAGCTGCTGCACCGGGATCCCTCGAGCATCGAGGAGGCCCTGGATCTGCTGATGATCGCCAAGTATCTGGAGCGCATCGGCGATCACGCGGTGAACATTGCCGAGTGGGTGGTGTATGCCATCACCGGGCTGTATAAAGGAGAAGTATTGCGATGATCCATGTGGTGGAGGACGACGCCGGCGTACGGGAGCTGGAGCTGTACGCGCTCAGGCAGGCAGGGTTCGAGGCGGAAGGCTTTGCGGAGCCGGAGGCCTTTCGCGAGGCGCTGAAGGACGCCCTGCCCGACGCGGTGATACTGGACGTGATGCTGCCCGGCGAGGACGGGATCAGCATCCTGCGCGCGCTCAGGCGGGAGGCGCGCACGCGGCGGCTGCCCGTGATTCTGGTGACGGCCCGGGACGCGGAGATGGACAAGGTGCGGGGCCTGGACGAGGGCGCGGACGACTATCTGACCAAGCCCTTCGGGGTGATGGAGCTGCTGGCGCGGGTGCGGGCGCTGCTGCGGCGCAGCGGCGAGGACGCGCCGGAGGAATGCCTGACCCTGGGGGACGTGACCCTGGACCGTGCCCGTCACCGGGTAACCGCGGGGGGAGCGGAGGTCGTCCTGACGCACATGGAGTTTGAGCTGCTGGCCTTCCTGATGGCCCACGCCGGCAAGGCGGTGACCCGGGAGGTGCTGCTGGACGACGTATGGGGCATCGCCTACGCGGGGGACACCCGGACGGTGGACGTGCATATCCGCACCCTGCGTCAGAAGCTGGGGGCCAGCGGGAGCATGATCGCCACGGTGCGTGGCGTGGGCTACCGCATGGAGGATACGCATGAGTAAGCGGCTGAGGCGGTGTCTGGTGATCTGCGCGCTGCTGACGGCGCTGACCATGTGCGCGATGGTGGTGGGCGGCATGTACGTGCTGTCCAGCAGCCAGCTGGAGCAGCGGCTGATCCGGCAGACGTCCAGCCTTGCGGCGCTGCTGGAGCGGGCGGAGGATCCGGTGGCGCTGCTGGAGGGCAGCGTGTACGACCAGCGGGTGACGCTCATCGGCGCGGGCGGGCAGGTGCTCTACGACAGCGATCACGCCGCCGCGGCCATGGAGAATCATCTGCAGCGGCCCGAGGTGGTTCAGGCGCGGGGGCAGGGCTCCGGCAGCAGCCGGCGTCTGAGCGACACGATGGGGGAGATCAGCCTGTACTACGCCCTTCGGCTGAAGGACGGGGCGGTACTGCGTCTGGCGGGAACCCAGCGGAGCATCCTGGGCATGGTGCAGGGGATCGGCCTGTGGGCGCTGGGCGGCGCGTTTGTGTGCGTGCTGGCGGCGGCGCTGCTGGCCGTGCCGGTGACGCGGCGGATGGTCAGGCCCATCAACGCCATCAACCTGGAGCATCCCCTGGAGAGCGACGCGTATGAGGAGCTGTCCCCGGTGCTGCGGCGGATGGATCAGCAGAACGCGCGCATCGCATCGCAGATGGATCTGATGGCCCGGCAGCGGCAGCGGCAGGAAGTGATTCTGGGCGGCATGCGGGAAGGGCTGATCATCCTGGATGACCGTCACACCGTGCTGACGATGAACGCCGCCGCGCGGGAGCTGCTGCAGGTGGCGGAGGATCCCGAGGGCCGGACGATGCTGGCCGTCAACCGCAGCGACGCGCTGGTGAAGCTCCTGGAGCAGGGCAGCGGCCAGGGCGAAATGCAGGTGGCGGGCCGGACGGTACGGGTATCCATCAGCCGGGTGGAGCAGGGGGGCATGGTGATCCTCCTGCAGGACGTGACCAGCGATCGCCTGGCCGAGGAAAGCCGCAGACAGTTTTCCGCCAATGTGAGCCACGAGCTGCGCACGCCCCTGACCACCATCAGCGGCTACGCGGAGCTGCTGGCGACCGGCCTTGTGAAGGACGGGGACGCCGGGAACGTGGGCGGCAAGATTCTGCAGGAAAGCCGCCGGCTGCTGTCGCTGATTGAGGACATCATCCGCCTCTCCCGCCTGGACGAGGGCGTGGTGGGGGAGATGGCGCCGGTGGAGCTGCATCGTCTGGCGGAAAGCTGCGCCGCCAAGCTGCGCACCGCGGCCATGCAGGCGGACGTGCTGCTGCAGGTAGCGGGCAGCCCCGCCTGGGTTCGGGGCGACGCGGCCCAGCTGGAGGAGATGCTCACCAACCTGCTGGAGAACGGCGTGAAGTACAACGTGCCCGGCGGCAGCGTGACGATCACCACGGGCATCCGGCAGGGGCGGCCCTTCGCATCGGTGAGGGACACGGGCGTGGGCATTGCGCCGGAGCATCAGAGCCGGGTATTCGAGCGGTTCTACCGGGTGGACAAGAGCCGCAGCAAGCAGACCGGCGGCACGGGCCTGGGGCTGTCCATCGTCAAGCACGGGGCGCAGGTGCATCACGCGGAGATCGCGCTGGAGAGCCAGGTCGGCAAGGGCACCTGCATCACCCTGACCTTCCCGGAGAAGGAAAGCATATAAGGACATCTCCAAGGGAACGCGGCAGCGGAAAAGGGTCAAGGGGCGATGCCCCTTGCGCAGGGATATCGCGGCAGCCCAGGCGCAACAGGAAAGACCGAAAAAAGGGAACAGAGAAAGCTGGAGTATCCAGGCAGGCGACGCCAGTCCGCCCGCGCGGGAAACGACAGGCTCCGCATTCCCCAAGGGAACGCGGCAGCGGAAAAGGGTCAAGGGGCGATGCCCCTTGCCTCGGTAGCAGGGGCGGCGTCAGCCCCTGCGCAGGGATGTCGCGGCAGCCCAGGCGCAACAGGAAAGACCGGAAAAAAAGGAACAGAGAAAGCCGGAGTATCCAGGCAGGCGACGCCAGTCCGCCCGTGCGGGAAACGGCAGGCTCCGCACTCCCCAAGGGAACGCGCCATCCCCCTCGCCTTTCGACGCGTCACCCCCCATCGCCAGCAAAAACGCCGCAGACATCAGCTGTCCGCGGCGTTTCGCGTTACCTCGTGTTCTTCTCGTTCACCGTGTCGATTTCCTCCATCCGCAGCTGCGGCGCGCAGGCCTTGCACCGGGTCAGCTTCGCGAAGCCCTCATCCTCCAGCTCGCCGTAGGTGAAGGCCGTCAGCGGCCAGTACTTCTCGTTGACCTCCATGCAGGTGGGGCTGGAGTGATAATACTTCCCGCCGTCAGGGTTGTAGTACAGCGTCACGCCGTCATCCGGATAGCCCAGGGTGCGGCCCTTCTCATCCCAGATGATCACCTTGGTGTAGCTCTTGCGGTTCAGGTTGTCCCAGAGCCACTTCATGTTCACGCCCTCGGGGGTCTTGCGCCGCTGGATACGGATGCACCCGTGGCTGGCCTTTTCCCCCAGATACGTCTCGAAATTGGCGTAGTCCTTGTCCACCATCTTCGTGGCATCATTGGCGTCGAAGATGGGGTAGCAGGGCACCTCGTGCAGGAGAATCCCGCCGTTGATGCGCAGGGCGTAGTCGCAGTAGATTTCCTCCGACCAGAAGCCTCCCGTCCAGCTGACGATCAGAAACTCCCCGGCAGGCGTCTCGTTGAAGGGATCGGTTTTGGTGGGGAAGCCCGTGGAGCACAGCAGCGTGGAGTACAGATGGCCGTTCCTGAACAGGTACAGCCGCTGCTGCAGCTTGTCCACCACAATGCCGTACTCCTGATCCACCTCCCGCTCCTCCAGCAGGCTGGTCAGCACCCAGCCCTGGAACTTCTCCGCCCAGACCTTCACCTTCGATCCGCTGACGGAGGAGGAATACGCCTCGATCAGCGTCCAGTCCCCCTGCTGCGACAGAATGTGCACCGCCTGGCTGTCGCAGGTGACCTCGCCCACGTAGTCCGTGCAGCTCTTGTCCGGTTCGCTGCGCACCTTGATCAGCTCCCGCTGCCCGCCCCTGAGCACCGTCACCGGCTGGGTCAGCACCTCCCAGATGGCGGCTTCGTCCATCTCGCCCATGTTCAGCTTCCAGTAGCATACGTCGTGATCGCACTGGATGGGGCTGTCCTCGCCGGGGGTGTGGTAGGTCACGTCCGTGGCCAGGGACGGCCAGACCACCGTTACGTCCACCGTCTCCGGGTTGGAGGAATAGCCGGTGTCGTCCAGCAGGCGGATGGTCAGCTCCCACTCGCCCCCCGCGACGGCCGTACCGTCGATGGCGCCGTCCCAGACAAGGACGGCTTCGCCCGCCCCGCAGGCCTGGCGGATCACGGTGGCTTCCTCGCCCTCGGGGGTGATCAGGGTGACGGTCAGGGTGCCGGGCATGCTGGTCTCCGCCGTGGCCGTCCAGCTGCCGGAGCAGACGTCATCCGCCATCAGGCTCAGGATCATGGGCGCGCAGGGGCCGATGGTCAGCGGCGTCTCGGCAGATTCCTCCCCGCAGGTCAGACGCAGGGTGCAGCTGCCCTCCGGAAGCGGCTCGCCCGAGGCGTCCGTGCCGTCCCAGTACAGCCGCGCCGTGCCGTCCTGGGACGACGCGTCCCGGGCCAGCATCACCGCCACATTGCCCTCATCGTTCAGGACACAGGCGTCGTAGGTTCCGTCCACCGCGGCGGTCAGGCGGACGGCCTTGCCCGGGCGGATGACCTCGGGGACCTCCGTCCAGGCGGTCTCCGCCAGGGCGGACAGGGGCAGCAGCAGAAGCAGCAGCGGGATGAGCAGCTTGCGCATGGCATTGATCCTCGGCTTTCGTGCGGAATGGGGCTTTCATGGGCATGAACGTATCCGATGCGGAAATTCATGCCCGGAATCCTATTGTACCGCATCCCTCCCGGCATTGCAAGGCCGCGGAAGCTGTGCTATAATGGGCTGTCTGCCCGTGCGCGGCGCGGCGGAATCCCCCTGCGCCTCCGCGGGACAGTGTGACAAGCGATAAAAGGAGTAGATAGCATGCGCGAGCTGAAGGAGGCCATCCTGCGGGAAGGCGTGGGCATCGGCCAGGACATTGTGAAGGTGGACGGATTCCTGAACCATCGCATCGACACGGCGCTGTCCACGAAGATGGGCCAGGCGTTTTACGAGGCCTTCCGGGAGGACGGGGTGGACTGCATCATGACGGTGGAAGCCAGCGGCATCGCGCCGGCCATCACCACCGCCCAGGCCTTCGGGAATATCCCGGTGATCTTCGCCAAGAAGGGCGATCACCGCAACGTGGGCTCGGACGTGTACACGGCCCAGGTGTACTCCTTCACCCATCAGCGGATGAACACCATCCGCGTCAGCCGCAAGTATCTGCCGGAGGGGCTGCGGGTGCTGATCATCGACGACTTCCTGGCCAACGGCGAGGCTGTGGAGGGCATGCTGGAAATCCTCCGCCAGGCCGGGTGCGAAGCCGTGGGCGTGGGCATCTGCGTGGAGAAGGGCTTCCAGCCCGGCGGCGACAAGCTGCGCGAGCGCGGGGTGAAGCTGGTCTCCCTGGCGGTGGTGGACGCCATCGACAACGGGAAGATCATCCTCCGGGACTGAGACGGGCATCAAAAAAAGCCTCCGTATGACGCATACGGGGGCTTTTTCACGTTACCGGCGGTCTTCGGTGCGGATCAGATGGCCCTCCTGCACGGCGGCCACGGTGGCCAGGGCGCACAGGACGCTCCCGGTGATGCGCACGTCGGCGAAGGGCAGCGTCAGCGGCAGGAGAAACAGGGCAAGCCCGGTCAGCCGGTTGAGCGGGGTGTGCAGGGCGACGAGCTTCTGCTGCAGGATCAGGCCGGAGAGCAGGCTGATCCCCTTGATCAGCGCGATGAGGCCGATCCATGCCCACAGCCATGGAGGCAGGCTCAGCAGGGGCAGCAGCCTGATCAGGCACGCCGCCGCGAAGACCATGTCCGCCAGGGTATCCAGCCGGGCGCCGAAATCGCTGGCGGCGCCGGTGCGCCGGGCGATGGGGCCGTCGAGCATGTCGGTCAGGCCGGCGGCGGCGTACAGGGCGCAGAAGCCCGGCGACAGCGCGGGTACAAACAGCATCGCGATGCTCAGCAGGATTCGGACGCCGGTGACGATGTTGGCCATGGGCATGCTCCTTCCCCCCCGCGGGCGTTTTGGTACGGCGTCTGGTTCGGGACCAAAAGGCCGCGGGTCTGCCTCTTCCCCGGCGCGGAAGGCCTTCCTCCGCAGGATCATTCGCAGGCCGCGGCCAGGATGGCGGCGACCTCCTCCTCCGGCAGGGCCGAGAAGGGCAGCGGCTCGGCGGGAGCGGCCTCGTGGCTGCCCAGGGCCAGCTGCAGCCAGATCACATCCCGCCAGGCGTCCAGCTTGAAGCCCGTGCGGGGGAACACGCCCAGCTCCTCGAAGCCGAAGTGCCTGTGCAGCCCGATGGAGCGGGGGTTGGGCAGGGTGATGCAGGAATAGGCCAGCAGGAAGCCCTGCCGGCGCAGCAGGGCCAGCAGCGGCCCCAGCAGCGACCTCCCGGCGTGACGGCCCTCATGGCCCGGCAGGAGGTAGATGGTCAGCTCCACGTCCCAGCGGTAGGCGTCGTGGGGGCGGAAGGCTCCCGCGTAGGCGAAGCCCGTCACCTGCCCTGCCTCCTCCAGCACCAGGAAGGGGTATGCGCCGGAGGCGATCTGCCGGGCGTAGTGCTCGGCGGAGGGCGCCTGGGCGGCGAAGGTGATGACGGTATGGCGGGCGTAGTGGCTGTAGATCGCGGAGATCGCGGGGGCATCCTCCGCCCGGGCGGGTCGGACAGGCATAACGGGTCGCCTCCTTCATGGGGCCTATTATACCGTCCGCCCGGGCAAATTGCAAGCCGGGGCTATTCCGGCGGAACAAAATAGCGTCTGCCTGTCAGGGCGGATGCGGGCACGCGGATATCCGCCGCGCCGCCCGCGCCCCGCAGGCCCACCGATGCCCGGCCCTCCAGCACCACGACGTCCAGCCACGCGCAGCCGGGCAGCTCAAACTCCAGGCAGACAAGGGCGTTGCGGCGCAGGATGTCCGCCTTGCGGCCGCGCTCCGGCGTGGTCAGGTGGATGATCACCTGTCCCCCGGCCACCTCCAGCTGATAGCGCAAGGGCACCACGTAGGGCTGATCCCGGTCGGAGACGGCCAGGCGCGCAAGGCCCCCGGCGCGCAGCACGTCCAGGATCTGCATCAGGTTCAGTTCCATATAGTTGAGGTCAGGCATGAGCATCCCCCAGTTCCGGGGACGGAAGCGTCCCGTTCAGGGTATGTCCGCGGGGGCGTCGCGGTGCGCCTGTCAAGCCTGGACGGGAAATGACCGGATGACACAAAGCCGAACGTTCGCTGCATTATTTGCAGGAAAAGTGCAGGAAAAATGCAGGAAAGCTCTTTACGGCGGGGGACGCGATGTGTATAATAGGTGCGAGAATCAAGGGAAATGCTTCTCTTGATTCGATTTTTTCCTATTCCGGATGATTGAAGGAGGTACCACACTATGAAGATTCGCAAGCTGGTCGCTGCGGTTCTGGCGCTGGCCCTGGTGCTGTGCATGGGCACCGCCGCCCTGGCGGAGGACACCATCAAGATCGGCCTGATCGGCCCGCAGACCGGCGGCGCCGCCGTGTACGGCATGGCCGTTGCCCGCGCCGCGCAGATCGCCGTGGATGAGATCAACGCTCAGGGCGGGCTGCAGATCGCCCTGGACGTGCAGGACGACGAGCATGACGCCGAGAAGGCCATCAACGCCTACAACGCCGTGCTGGACAACGGCGCGCAGATGATCCTGGGCACCGTGACCACCAACCCCTGCATCGCCGTGTCCGCGCAGGCCTATGAGGAGCGCGTGTTCATGCTGACTCCCTCCGCGTCCTCTCCCGCGGTCATCGAGGGCAAGGACAACATGTACCAGGTGTGCTTCACCGACCCCGCGCAGGGCGCTGCCTCCGCTGAGTACATCTTCCAGAACAAGCTGGGCGAGAAGGTCGGCGTGATCTACAACAACGGCGACGTGTACTCCACCGGCATCTATCAGACCTTCGAGACCAAGGCTGCCGAGCTGGGCCTGGAGATCGTGAAGGTGTCCACCTTCACCGATGACACCACCGACTTCTCCGTGCAGGTGACCGACATGAAGAACGCCGGCGCCGACGTGGTGTTCCTGCCCATCTACTACACCCCCGCTTCCCTGATCCTGACCGAGTCCAGCAAGCAGGAGTTCGCGCCCGTGTTCTTCGGCGTGGACGGCATGGACGGCATCCTGTCCGTGGAAGGCTTCGACGCCTCCCTGGCCGAGGGCGTCATGCTGCTGACCCCCTTCTCCGCCGATGCTGAGGACGAGAAGACCCAGGCCTTCGTCGCCAAGTATCAGGAGCTGTACGGCGAAATCCCCAACCAGTTCGCCGCTGACGCCTATGACGGCATCTATGCCCTGTATGCTGCGGCCGTGGCCGGCGGCATCAATGGCGACACCTCCGTGGAGGATGCCTGCGAGATCCTGATCGAGCAGTTCCAGACCCTGACCGTGGACGGCCTGACCGGCACCATGACCTGGTCCGCCACGGGCGAGGTGACCAAGACCCCCACCGCCGTCGTCATCCAGGACGGCGTGTATGTGGGCGCCGGCAAGTAAGCCTGCCTGACGGCTGTCTCCGGCTCCGGGAAATCCCGGGGCCGGGGATGGCCCGATATGCGCACAGCTCCATATCGCAGCTTGAGGTAACCAACACCAGTCATGCCAAGGGGGGCTGATTGCTGTTGATTACCTTACTGCGTTTTTTCACTGACAACATTTGAAGCACAAGCGAGGTGCTGGGGAGCATGATCCAATTCCTTTCCTACCTGGTCAACGGCATCGGCCTGGGCAGCGTGTACGCCATCATCGCCCTGGGGTATTCCATGGTATACGGCATTGCCAAGATGCTGAACTTCGCCCATGGCGACGTGATCATGATCGGCGCGTACATTTCCTTCTGCGCCACGCAGTACTGGGGCTTGCCCCCGGTGGTATCCGTGCTGGCGGCCATGGCCGTGTGCACGGTGCTGGGCGTGGTGATCGAGGGCCTGGCCTACAAGCCCCTGCGGCAGGCGTCCAGCCTGGCGGTGCTGATCACCGCCATCGGCATGAGCTACCTGCTGCAGAACATCGCGCTGCTGGTGTGGGGCGCCAATCCCAAGAGCTTCCCCTCCGTGGTGAGCGTGGGCTCCCTGTCCCTCTTCGGCGGGCAGATGATCATCTCCGGCGAAACCATGGTCACCGTGGCCGCCAACCTGGTCATCATGATCGCCCTGACCCTCTTCACCAGCCGCACCAAGATGGGCAAGGCCATGCGCGTTGTGTCCGAGGACCGCGGCGCCGCTGAGCTGATGGGCATCAACGTGAACCGCACCATCTCCCTGACCTTCGCCATCGGCAGCGCGCTGGCGGCCATCGCGGGCGTGCTTTTGTGCTCCACCTACCCGGTGCTCATGCCCACCACCGGCTCCATGCCCGGCATCAAGGCCTTCACGGCGGCGGTGTTCGGCGGTATCGGCTCCATCCCGGGCGCGCTGCTGGGCGGCGTGCTGCTGGGTATCATCGAGATCCTGGGCAAGGCCTACGTCTCCACCGAGCTGGGCGACGCGCTGGTGTTCGGCGTGCTGATCATCGTCCTGCTGGTGAAGCCCACGGGCCTGCTGGGCAAGAAGGTCCACGAGAAGGTGTGAGGTGAGAAGCATGAAGAGATCGAGAAAGGTTTTCATCAGCAACCTGATCACCTACGGGATCGTCATTGCCGCGTTCCTGCTCTGCCAGCTGGCCATGAGCGGCTCCATCGAGGGCTTCAAGATGTCCCGCTCCCTCAAGGGTCAGCTGATCCCCATCTGCGCGTGGGTCGTGATGGCGGTGTCGCTGAACCTGACGGTTGGCGTATCGGGCGAACTGTCCCTGGGGCACGCGGGCTTCATGAGCGTGGGCGCGTTCTCGGGGATCATCATGTCCACCTGGCTGCTCAGCGCCTTCCAGATGGAAAACGAAACCCTCCGCCTGATCCTGGCCATGGTGACCGGCGGCGTGACCGCGGCCGTCATGGGCGTGCTGATCGGCATCCCCGTCTTGCGGCTGCGGGGCGACTATCTGGCCATCGTGACCCTGGCCTTTGGCGAAATCATCCGCAACGTGCTCAACTGCCTGTACTTCTCCGTGGACGGCATGGCGCTGCATGTTGCCTTCAATAACCCCAACCTCCCCGGCAAGGTGATCTTCAACGGCCCCGCCGGCGCCACGGGCGTGAACAAAATCGCCACCTTCGGCATGGGCTTCGTGCTGGTGATGTTCACCCTGGTGGTGGTGCTCAACCTGATCAACAGCCGCTCCGGCCGGGCCATCATGGCCATCCGCGACAACCGCATCGCCGCCGAGAGCATGGGCATCAACGTGACCAAGTACAAGATGATGGCCTTCGTCACCTCCGCGGCCCTGGCGGGCATGGCGGGCGCGCTCTACGGGCTGAACTTCTCCTCCCTGACCGCCACCAAGTTCAAGTTCGACACCTCCATCCTGGTGCTGGTGTTCGTGGTGCTGGGCGGCATCGGCAACATCCGCGGCTCGGTGATCGCCGCGACGCTGCTGACCGTGCTGCCCGAGGTGCTGCGCGAGTTCGGCGACTACCGCATGCTGGTGTACGCCATCGTGCTGATCCTGGTGATGCTGGCCACCAACAGCCCCATCCTCATGAACCTGATGGCCCGCATCCGGCCCGCCGTCATGAACCTGACGGCCCGCATCCGCCCCTCGAAGAAGGATCAGCAGCCCCGGAAGGAGGGTGACGCAGCATGACCCAGCAGAAGAAATTCAAGCCGGACACCATCATGGTGCCCGCGCCGTCCACCTCCATCCTGCCCGAGCGCGACGTGAACAAGCGTCCCGTGCTGGAAACCCGGCATCTGGGCATCGAGTTCGGCGGCCTGAAGGCTGTGGACGACGTGAACCTGATGATCGGCCCCACGGAAATCTGCGGGCTGATCGGCCCCAACGGCGCGGGCAAGACCACCGTCTTCAACCTGCTGACCAAGGTGTACCAGCCCACCACTGGCACCGTGCTGCTCAACGGCAAGGACACCGCCGGCATGAGCACCGTCCAGGCCAACAAGCTGGGCATCGCCCGCACGTTCCAGAACATCCGCCTCTTCGGCAACATGACCGTGGAGGAAAACGTGCGCATCGGCTTGCACAACCAGGTGCGCTACGGCATGCTGTCGGGCATCTTCCGCCTGCCGGCCTTCTGGCAGGGGGAGAAAAAGCAGCATGAGCAGGCGCTGGAGCTTTTGTCCATCTTCGACATGCAGCACATGGCCGACGTGAAGGCCGGCTCCCTGCCCTACGGCGCCCAGCGGCGGCTGGAGATCGTCCGCGCGCTGGCCACCCATCCCAAGCTGCTGCTGCTGGACGAGCCCGCCGCCGGCATGAACCCCCACGAAACCGAAGAGCTGATGGAGAACATCATCAAGATCCGCGACCGCTTCCAGATCGCCGTGCTGCTCATCGAGCACGACATGAACCTGGTCATGGGCATCTGCGAGGGCATCTGCGTGCTGAACTACGGGCGGATCATCGCCAAGGGCACGGCGGACGAGATCCAGAGCAACCCGGCGGTCATCGAGGCCTACCTGGGCAAGCAGAAGGAGGCGTGAGGATGAGCCTGCTGAAAATCGACAACATTCATGTGTTCTACGGGGCCATCCACGCCATCAAGGGCGTGTCCTTCGAGGTGAACCAGGACGAGATCGTCACCCTGATCGGCGCCAACGGCGCGGGCAAGTCCACCACGCTGAACACCATCGCGGGTCTGCTGCGGCCCCGCAGCGGCGCGGTGTATCTGGAGGGGCAGAACCTGGCCAGCGTGCCCACGGCGAAGATCGTCCGGCACGGCATGGCCCTGTGCCCCGAGGGACGGCGCATCTTCCAGCAGATGACCGTGCGGGAGAACCTCGAAATGGGCGGCTACACCCGTCCGGACAAGGAAATTCCCGACTCCATGGACGAGATGTTCCAGCGCTTCCCCCGCCTGAAGGAGCGCGAAAAGCAGATCGCGGGCACCCTGTCCGGCGGCGAGCAGCAGATGCTGGCCATGGCCCGCGCGCTGATGAGCAAGCCCAAGCTGCTGATGCTGGACGAGCCGTCGATGGGTCTTGCGCCCATTCTGGTGGAGCAGATCTTCGAGATCATCAAGGAGCTGCACGGCAGCGGCACCACCATCCTGCTGGTGGAGCAGAACGCGCAGATGGCCCTGTCCATTGCCGACCGGGCGTATGTGCTGGAGACGGGCCGGATCACCATGGAGGGCAAGGCATCGGAGCTGCTGCACAACGACGCGGTGCGCAAGGCCTACCTGGGCAGCTGATCAATCGGAAAAGCGATGGGGCGTCCACTCAAGCGAGGGACGCCCCTGTTGTGCGCCTGAACGACTCCCGCCAAGGGAACGCGCAGCGGAAAAGGGTCAAGGGGCGATGCCCCTTGCTTTGGTAGCAGGGGCGTCGTCAGCCCCTGCGCAGGTCCGGGCGGCAGAGGCGAAGCACAAAGGACAATAGAAAAGGCAACAGAGGAAGCCAGAGTTTCCGAGCAGGCGACGCCAGTCCGCCCGCGAGGGAAACGGCAGGTTCCGCGCACTGCATCCCTTCGGGCATCCCGGCAGACACGCCGCATCCCCCGAAGATCCGCACAGGAACCACACACGCCATCAAGGAGGAATCGGGACGTGGAGAAGATCAGGGAGGAGGGCCGGGCAACGCTGCACTACAGCATCGCCTTTGTGCGGTGGATGCTGACGGCAGTGTTTATCGGCATACTGTGCGGGGCGGTGGGGGCGCTGTTCGCCATGGCGGTGGAATGGGCCACAGAAACCCGCATGGAGCATGGGTGGCTGCTGTATCTGCTGCCCGTGGGTGGCCTGGCCATCGCGGGCCTGTACCGGCTGCTGCGGCTGCCCCTGTCCCTTGGCACGGATGAGATCATCACCACCGTGCGCACCCAGGGCAGGGTTCCGGCGCAGATGGCTCCGGCCATCTTCCTGTCCGCCACGGTGACGCATCTGCTGGGCGGCTCGGCGGGCCGGGAGGGCGCGGCGCTGCAGCTGGGCGGCAGCATCGGCGCGGCGGTGGGCGACCTGACCCATCCCAAGTCCGACAGCCGGCGCATCTTCGAGCTGTGCGGCATGGCGGCGCTGTTTTCCGCGCTGTTCGGCACGCCGCTGACGGCGACGATCTTCGTGCTGGAGATCATCGAGGTGGGGAGGCTGAACTATCGCGCGCTGCTGCCCTGCATCGCCTCCGCCGTGACGGCCCAGCTGACCGCCCGGGCCATGGGCGCGCCGCTGGACAGCTTCCCCCTGGCATCGGGGCTGCAGGCGGTGAACGTCCTGTCCGTGGTGCAGGCGGCGGCGCTGGGCGTGGCCTGCGCGGTGACGGCCATCCTGTTCTGCGTGGCGATGCACAAGTCCTCGCGGCTGATGCGCAAGTGGATCCCCAACGACTTCCTGCGGGTGGTGACGGGCGGCGTGGCGGTGATCGCGCTGACGCTGCTGCTGGGCACGCGGGATTACAACGGCGGCGGCATGGGCGTGATCGAAAACGCGCTGGCGGGTCAGGCGCTTCCGGCGGCGTTCCTGCTGAAGATCCTCATGACGGCCATTACCCTGGGCTCCGGCTACAAGGGCGGCGAGATTGTTCCGTCCTTCTTCGTGGGGGCGACGATGGGTTGCGCGGCGGCGTCGCTGGTGGGATTCTCCCCGGCGGTGGGCGCAGCGGTGGGCATGGTGGGCGTGTTCTGCGGGGTGACCAACGCGCCCGTGGCCGCGATCATGCTGTCGGTGGAGCTGTTCGGCCGGGAGTATCTGCCGCTGTTCGGCGTGGCGGCGGCGGTGTCCTTCATGCTGTCGGGCTATTACAGCCTGTATCATGCCCAGCGCTTCGCCCAGATCAAGCTGGGCAGCGACCACAAGCCTCCGGAGGAATGAAAAACCTCCCGCGGAAGGCCTTGCGCGGCCCGGCGCGGAAGCGTATAATGAAGGAAAACGAGCCATACCAAAGCAAGGGGAAATGCATATGCCAGTGAGGGATTGCCGCTACGACGGCTCCAGGAAGCTGAATATCCGGGCCGTCCCCACCGGGGCGGGCAGCCAGCGGGAAAACAAGCAGGCGCTGGAGGAAAAAACCGCGGAGAACATCGCCCGGGCCTGCCAGCTGCAGGAGATGCTCATGGCCGAGGGCC
>JBJEYH010000347.1:0-2329 GCA_051886675.1 Aristaeellaceae bacterium | reverse complement strand
TACAGGCCGCGGTTGCCCGAGGGGCTTTCCACCTGGCCCATGTCCCGGAAGCGGCCCACCACGTAGCTTTCCGAATCGCCCACGGCGGTGGAGCGCGGCCCCTTGAAGGTGGTGTCGGTGAAGTACAGCTCCGCCAGCACCCAGCCGCTCTTCGCCTTGGCCATGGTGGCGTAGCCCCAGTGGTACAGGTACTTCTGGCACGTGCCCTCGATGCCGCTCAGGGTGACCTCCTCCATGCCCGTGCCCGTGCCGTAGGTCTGCTGGAAATGCTCGCGGGTGGTCTCGTAGAGCTTGATGCCGTTGACCACGTCGTCGGTGACCGAGTAGGCCGACAGCGGCCAGGGCTTGGCCTCGATCTTGTAGAGAATCTCCAGGGTGTTGCTGGCCTTGCCGTAGCCGTTGACCGCCACGGCCCGCAGCGTCACATAGCCGCCGGGCAGGTAGAAGGGCTCGCCGTCATAGACAGGGCTGTCGATGTCCGGGGTGGAGCCGTCGATGGTGTAGTAGATGGTGATGTCGGTTTCCTTGTCGTCCTCGGGGGTCTTGGAGGTTTTCTCGTTCTCCAGGCCGGGCTTGAGCCAGATGCGCTGGCGCTGCTTGTAGGTGTTGGGCGCCAGGGAGCTGCGGGGCGACTGGGGCGAGGGCATGTACACCTTGTAGGAGGCGTTGAGCGGATCGCTGACCAGGTTGCCGCTGACGCACACCGCCCGCAGATCCCATGTGCCCTCGTCCAGCACCAGGGGCTCGGTATACCTGACGCCATCCTGGGGCAGCTCCGCCTCCGCGTCGAAGGTGTAGTAGATGTCATAACCCTGGGAGGAGGTCAGGGTGATGGTCTTCTTCTCCTCGTAGTAGCCGGCGATCAGGTCCACCGAGGGCGATACCGGCAACAGCTCCGTGCGCTGGTTGCGGAAGGTCACCTGGCCGGTCATCTCGTAGGCGGTCTGCATCAGCTCGCCCGCCTCCGGCTCCCGGCCCGTGGCCAGCAGGATGCGGATCATCGCGCGGTAGGCGTCGGGGGCGCTGGGGGTGATGTCGGTGTAGATCTCCGTGTAGAGGGCCTCGGCGTCCTCCAGGCGGCTGTCCGCCTCGTAGGCCGATGCCAGCAGCAGCAGGTTGTCCACGTCCACCTGATCATCGCCGTCCAGCTCCCTGGCCTGCTCGAACATCAGGATGGCCTGCTCCACGTCGCCGGTGTCCAGGTATTCCTCGCCCACCTCCCACATGGCGGTGGCGTTGGCCTCCTGGCCGAAGCGCGCCAGGATCCGCTGGCCGCTCTGGGTGTTGCTCAGGTAGAGGTACGCGCCCACCGCGCAGCCGATCAGCAGCACGATCACCGCAATCATCACATGCGCCCAGTTGATCATGTGCCGGGTGACGTTGTGCACCTTGCGCCGGGGCGTCGGGCGGACGTTGATGACGGGCTCCATGCCCGTTTCGCCGTAGACGGTGCGGGTGGGACGGCTGTAGCCGGACATGGTGTCCAGGGGTTCGCCGTCGGCATCGTACACCTGCGGGTCGGCAAAGACCGGGGTTTCCCGGGTGGTGCCGTGCGCCGAGGGATCCACATAGATGCGCGACGCCCCGGTTCTGCCATGGTCGCGGGGGGGCGGCGGCGCCGATTTTCCCGCCCGGCCCTGACGGATGCCGCGCACGCCGGCTTCCTCGCCGGCCTCGCCGCGGTTCAGCAGCGCGCCGCAGCCGGGGCAGAGAATCTCGTTGTCGCCGGCATAGCTGCCGCAGTGGGGACAAAGCATGTCCGCACCTCCTGTCTCATCGGTATCGTGCTTCCGCCGTCAGCCCTGCGGGGACCGGGGACGGTTGTTCACCACCTGGCCGTTGATCACCAGCGCAAAGCTGCACTTGAGAAACCGTGCCGCCTGCTCGCACATGACGATCCGGCTGTGGTAGATCTGCAGGTACTCCATCACGGAGGAGGTTTCGTCCATGGTTAGCTCGTGGCGGATGACCCGCTCCCTGCGGTCCACCTCCACGCTGTTCTCCTGGATGGAAAAGTTCACCCGGTCGTGAATGTCATTGGGATCGGGCTTGCCGCCCCGGACGCGGGTCTTGTGGGCGTCGGACTTGTCGCCCAGCACCAGCGCCGCCGAAACCGCGCTGGATACAAAGCCGCTCTGCTCCTCATGATTGCCCACGGCGGTGATGATCTCCATCACGTCGTTCATGTCCATGCCCATGCCCCGCAGGATGGGCAGGAGCATCACCGCGCCGTTGGGGCCGTGGTCGTGGCGGTTGACGGAGTTGCCCACGTCGTGCACCCAGCCCGCGATGGCCGCCAGCTCCACCTCCCGCTGGGAATAGCCCAGGG
>JBJEYH010000346.1:1981-2334 GCA_051886675.1 Aristaeellaceae bacterium | reverse complement strand
GGCATCCTGCAGGCCTGCCTTGACCGGGACGTGCCCTGGCAGACCCAATGGCCGCATCTCATGGAGGGTCTGCTCGCCGGCTACGGCGCGACTCTGGCGGAGCGGACGGCTGCTCCCACGGTGCTGCTGGGCATCGAGGTGATCTGCCTGGCGGCCTTCTGCGATCAGCCCAGGTACGCACGCCTTTTCGAGGACAACCTGCGCATGCTGACCTGGCTCTGCGCCTGGCATGCATGACAAAGGCCGCTCCCCCTGCTCCGGGGAAGCGGTCTTTCCGCCTGATGGGCTTGCCGGGCCAGGCCTTCTGCGGCCAGCCAGGTGCGCCCGCCTTTTCGGGGCTGTCTGCGGCTCTG
>JBJEYH010000346.1:0-1881 GCA_051886675.1 Aristaeellaceae bacterium | reverse complement strand
CGCCTGGCAGGCATGACAAAGGCCGCTCCCCTGCTCCGGGGGGCGGTCTTTCCGCTTGACGGGCTTGCCGGGCCAGACCTTCCGCGGCCAGCCAGGTGCGCCCGCCTTTTCGGGGCTGTCTGCGGCTCTGCGCCTGGCAGGCATGACAAAGGCCGCTCCCCTGCTCCGGGGGGCGGTCTTTCCGCCTGATGTGCTTACCGGGCCAGACCCTCCGCATTCAGGTCGAAGAGCAGATCGATCATCCCCCTGGGGTTGGGGCAGAAGCGGCCCTCGGCCTGCAGGCGGTAGATATCCTCCCGGCTGGCCCAGCGGACGGCCTGAACCTCCTCCGCCTGCAGCGTCAGCGCGTCGGCGGGAACGTCCGCGCGGGCCAGGTAGTAATCGTCAAAGATGCTGTCGTAGTATCTTGTCAGCGCGGGATGCCTGCCTTGCAGCTGCACCGTCAGGCCGATTTCCTCCTGCACCTCGCGTTCAGCCGCCTGAACGCTGGTTTCTCCCGCCTGCGCAGCGCCCCCTACGGAGTAGTCCCACAGCCCGGGGAACCACTGCTTGCTTTCCGTCCGCTGCTGGATGAGCATCTGCCCCGCCCCGTTGAACACCACCACATGCACCTGCATGTGATACAGTCCCGCCGGAACCGGCTCGTTCTTGTTCATGACCCGGCCGGTTTTGACCCGGTCGGCGGTGTACAGATCCCATTGCTCCATGGGAATCGACCTCCTCACGCGTATCTCAGGGAATCAGGGTAGCGAAGTAGATGCAGTCGCCCACAGGACGGATTTTCCCGTTGGAGAGGGCGTTGATTTTCTTACCGTCCAGCACCACGGAGGCGGAGGATCCGCCGTCCAGGTTGTAGGCGTTGATGCAGCCCATCTCCTGGCACAGCTGGGCCATCTGCAGGATGGTGAAGCCTTTGGAGCCCGCATTTTCCGGTCCTTCCGTGGCGAGAATGAGGTATTCCAGGGGGCCTGTCTGTCCCAGGGCGATGCGCTGGGTAGCCTTGGCGGGCGCGTTGCCCACATCGGCGTGCTCCAGGCTGGTCAGCGCCTGACCGTCGATCACCAGCCCCGGCCCGAAGCAGAAGGCATGCATCACCGTGCCCGTATAGCCCGCGTAGTCCTCCTTCGTGCATCGCGGGAGGATGGTGAAGTTGCCGTTTTCGTCGATGATCAGGATATCGCGCTTGCCATCGGGGTGATTGCGCCACATTTTGCCGCCGCGCACCACAATGCCATGCTGATGAAAGCTGAAGTAATCGCCGTTGATGGCCAGGACGGCGTTGTTCTTTTTCGCCATGGTGCTGACCACCACGGTTTTCTGCGACGGCGGCTTGGCGGCCATGGCGGTGCGCAGCTGGGTGGGATCCATCAGGCGGACGTACACGGCCATGACCGTGGTATCATGCCGGCGGAAGGTTTCGACCCGCACCTCCAGGGAATCATCATGATAGCCGCTCTGCCCGGGAAGATAGGCCTCCTTATGCGGCGCATAGGGCGCGGCGCCCTCCAGGGGGATGGGGTCATAGAGGGTATCCTCGGTCAGCTCCATGGCCAGGGCGGCCAACGGCAGCGTCAGGCACACCAGCAGCACACCCAGGCGGTACGACAGTCGCATAGCGTACTCCTTTCCACGGGCCGCGTTTTTCCGGGCCGCTTCATCTGATTGGATGCTTCATGGTGCGCGCCGGTTGTTTCTTTGCTACAGTTTACATCTTTTTCACACAGAAGGCAATAGGCGGCGGGCAGTGCCCGCACCCGGCTCGCGATTGGGTTGTGCGCCTTCGGTCGGACTGAACACGCGTGGATGTCTCGTGCGGCCTGCGCGAAGGCACGGCGCGCGACAGGCGCGCCGCGCTTGCGGGGGTCACGCCTCGCAAAGGGC
>JBJEYH010000345.1:0-2345 GCA_051886675.1 Aristaeellaceae bacterium | reverse complement strand
ATGCCCACCATGGCCGAGCTGCTCTGCACGATGACCGTCAGCGCCAGGCCCGTGAGGATCCCCAGCACCGGCATGGTGCTGAAATGCTCCAGCGCGTCGCTGAAGGCCTGGGATTCCGCCAGAGGCTCCACGGCGCTGGTCATGGCCAGCAGCCCCGAAAACAGAATGCCGAAGCCCAGGCAGATCATGCCCACGTTCTTGGTGCTGCTCTTCTTGATGAACATGAACAGGATGATGCCCACAATCAGCGCCAGCGGCGCCAGGGTATCGGGCTTGAAGAACACCAGGACGGAATTCCCCGTGGTTTCCAGGTCCATCAGGCGGATGATCTGCGCCGTCACCGTGGTGCCGATGTTCGCGCCCAGCACGATGCTCACCGCCTGGCGCAGGTTCAGGATTCCCGCGCCGATCAGGCCCACCGTCAGCACGATGGTCGCCGTGGAGCTCTGGATGATCGCCGTCACCAGCGTGCCCGTCAGCAGCCCCAGAAACGCGTTCTGCGTCAGCTTCCCCAGGAATTTTTTCAGCGCCTCGCCGGAGCCCTGCTTCAGTCCGTCGCCCATGATTTCCATGCCGTAGAGGAACATTGCCAGTCCGCCGAGCAGTGAGATCATCATCAGAACTGTATTCATTCTTGTCCTTCCCCGTCCCTTGCTGGTCTGTGGGATTTGCGCCCGCGTCCTTGCAGGCACGCTGTTATGATACACTGAAAACACGGACATTGACAAGCGCAAATTCAACCTTTTTTGCGTTTTTTATCATTTCCTGACGCATTTTGGGTGAATTCCCTGTAAAGAAACCGTTACCGATGCATACAAACTGCCATTTTTTGTTGAAAGTTGAACTTTATTCATGATTTGTTCATCACTTCTTCCGCCTCAGTTCATGAAAGGGACAGATAATACCATCGTAACGCGGCGGAAGCAGCCGCGCAGAAGATAAGGAGGAACGGAAGATGAAAATGGAGAACGTGAAGCTGACAAGGATCATGAACATTGCCTGTGCGGTGCTGGCGCTGGTGCTGCTGGTGCTGCAGTTTACGCCCTTCTGGTACATGGGCGGGGAGACGGAGCCGGTATCCATCGGCGGATACGTGTGGTTCCCGTCGGATCACGGCGAGGTGACCAGCTACCTGCAGGAGCAGGTCAGCAGCGACTTCAAGGTCAATGACGTCATCGCCATGCCGATTCTGGTGCTGCTGCTGAGCGTGGCGACCATCGTGCTGTGCGTCTGGAAGATGAGCAATCCCCTGGTCAGCCTGCTGCCCATCGCCTGCGGCCTGTGCGGCGTGTGGGGCTTCCTGGCCAAGGCGGCCTTCCGGCTGGGTTCCACCTGGGGCTTCCAGTTCGCGCTGTGCATCGCGCTGATCGCGCTGGGCGCCGTGGCGCTGGCCATGGGCCTGAAGAAGGAAGCCAAATAAGGGACGGCAGGGGCGCTGCCCCTGCACCCTGCCAGAGGGCTGCTTAGCCCTCTGGACTCCCCTTCGCGCGATTGGGTCGCGCGCCTTCGGCCGGAGTGAGCACGCGTGGGTGTGTCGTGCGGCTTGCGCGGAGGGCGAGCCGCGACGCGGCCGTGGGGGGGTCCCCCCATCCGTCGCGGCGAAAGACGCGACACCTTCCCCTCCGGGGAAGGGCGCGGCCAGCGCGCAGCAAAAAAATCCGCCTCTCCGCAGGCGTCAGGGCCCCTCCCTGCGCAACCCCCTGCGGCGGCGGTTTACCATATACTATTTATCTCTCTCCCTCCCATGCAACGCAAAGCCCGGCGCTTATCGCCGGGCTTTGCCTGTATCCGGAGCGGCTGAACCGCTTCGGCCGCCGGATGCGCCAAAAAAAGCAGAAAAGCGGCCCGTGGGCCACTTTTCTGACGCTGCTTTTACCGCTTGATGTCGTAGTTCATGTTCGCCAGGTTGCGGATGGTTTTCACGTCGTCGGTGATGTTGGCGTCGCCGTGGATGGTGTGCTTGATCACCGAGGACGCCACGGCGAAGTTGATCATGTCCATGGGCTTGAATTCGTTCATCATGGCATAGATCAGGCCGGAGGCGAAGGCGTCGCCGCCGCCCACGCGGTCCAGGATGGTGAAGGTGAACAGCTTCGACTCGAAGGTGTGGCCCTCGTACCACATGAAGGCCTTCAGGCTGTTCTCCGAGCCGGAATGGGCGTAGCGCACATGCCGGGCGATGCACTTGAGGTTGGGATAGCGCTCGATGAAGTGCTGGAAGATCTCGTCCTGCTGCTCGTAGCTGGGCTGCAGGGGCACGCCGTCCTTCCAGTCGCCCTTGCTGTGGTCATCCTCGTCCTTCCACAGGTGATAGGGCTCGATGCCCAGCAGAATGTTCACATAGG
>JBJEYH010000344.1:0-2345 GCA_051886675.1 Aristaeellaceae bacterium | reverse complement strand
GCTCCTCTGGCCGGGGTCCCGGGGACGGCGTCCCCGGGGCTCTTCGCATACATAAGAAAGGAATCAGGTGGAAAGCATAGTGGCAAATCAGATGGGGATGGATGAACGCATGAACGATACCTGGACGCTTCCCAACGGCCTGCGCGTGATCGGCGAGCGGCTGCCCTACCTGCGGTCGGTATCCATCGGGGTGTGGCTGCGGGTGGGCTCCATGATGGAGACGCCCCGGGAGAACGGCCTGAGCCACTTTCTGGAGCACATGGTGTTCAAGGGCACCGAGAAGCGCACCACCCGGCAGATTGCCGAGGAAATGGACGCGGTCGGCGGGCAGATGAACGCCTTCACGGGCAAGGACTGCACCTGCTTCTACGCCCGGGTGATTGACGAGGATCTGCCCCTGGCGGTGGACATGCTGGCCGACCTGACCTGCCACGCCACGCTGGATGCGGGGGAATTCGACAAGGAGCGGGGCGTGATCCTGGAGGAGATCGCCATGGACGAGGATTCCCCCGAGGATCTGGTGCACGAGCTGCTGAGCCAGGCCATGTTCGGCGAGCAGAGCCTGGGCCAGCCGATCCTGGGCACGACGGAGCTGATCAGCAGCTATACCCGGCAGGATCTGTTCGACTACCGGGCGCGGCACTATGCGCCGCAGACCACCGTGGTGGCGCTGGCGGGCAACTACGATCCCAGGCAGGTGGAGGAGCTGCTGCTGGAGCACTTCGGCGCCTGGCAGAATGACGCCTCCTGCATCGACCTGCCGCCCATGGCGCCCTACGCGGGCAGGCATGCCGCCCGGGAGAAGGACACCGAGCAGATGCATCTGTGCCTGGGCTTCCCGGGCGTGGGCTACGGCTCGGAGGGGATCTATCCCCAGGCGGTGCTGAACAACCTGCTGGGCGGGGCCATGTCCTCCCGGCTGTTCCAGCGCATCCGCGAGGAGCTGGGCATGGCGTATTCCATCTACACCTACCCCAACACCTACCTGGGCTGCGGCACCTTCGCCATCTACGCCGGGGTGAATCCCCGCAACGGCGAGAAGGTGCTGGAGGAGATCCGCGCGGAGCTGAAGCGTCTGCTGGACGAGGGCATCAGCGAGAAGGAATACCGCGAGGCCCGGCAGCAGCTGCGGGGCGGCTACCTGCTGGGGCTGGAGAGCCCCGGAGGCCGCATGCAGGCCATGGGCCGGAGCATGCTGCTGCTGAACCGGTCGGTCACCCCGGCGGAGACCATCCGCCGCATTGAGCAGGTGACCATGGACAGCGTGATGGACTACGCCCGGGCGACCCTGACGGCGGATCCCTGCATCGCCGTGGCGGGTAAGGGCGCGAAGGATTTCCGCTTCTGACACAACGGATGAAATGAGGCTATCCCCATGAATGAACGGATTGTAGCCCTGGACGTGGGCGACGCGCGCATCGGCGTGGCGGTCAGCGACGCGTCCCGGCTCATCGCTACGCCCATTGACACCATCCACCGGGTGGGCTTCGGCCCGGACGTGAAGAAGGTGCAGGAAATCTGCCGGCAGTACGATACCACGCTGATTCTCTCCGGCCTGCCCCTGAACCTCAACGGCACCGAGGGCCCCCAGGCCGCCAAGGTGAGGCTTTTCTGCCAGCAGCTTGAAAAAGTCGGCCTTGTGGTGTATTATCAGGATGAGAGGCTCACCACCGTCACCGCGGAAAACGCGCTCCTGGAGGATAACATGCACCGGGCCCAGCGTCGGCAGAACGTGGACAAGGTGGCAGCGGCGGTGATCCTGCAGCAGTACCTGGATACCATCAACCAGCAGAACGCAGCACCAGTGAAAGGAAAGCGAGGCATCATCATGAGCAGGGACGAAAACTATGTGGAGCTTGTGGACGACGAATCCGGTGAAACCGTGGTGTTTGAGCATCTGGCGACCCTGGAGTATGAGGGAAATCTGTACATCGCGCTGATGCTCCCCGAGGAAGAGGAGAACGACGCCGAGGAGCAGGAGGTCATCATCATGATGATCGACCAGGACGAGGACGGCAACGAGTGCTACGTCTCCGTGGAGGACGAGGACGTGCAGGAGGCGGTCTTCGAGCAGTTCCTGGCGCTGATGGAGGAAGACGATTCGGATGACGCCCAGTGACCTTGGGGGGGGCGGCGGTGGCGCTGACCGCCCCGGACGGCACGGTCTACCGTTTCCGCTATGGCGCGTCGATCCCCTACGCGGGGGAAACCTACGCCGTGCTGCTCAGCGAGGAGACGGGGGACGGGGAACAGATCCTGATTACCCGCATGGAGCGGCAGGGCGAGGAGATCGCCTTTGTGGCGGCGGAGGAGGACGACGTGGTGGAGCAGGTGTGGAGCAAGTA
>JBJEYH010000343.1:0-2371 GCA_051886675.1 Aristaeellaceae bacterium | reverse complement strand
GATGTGCGCATCATTCTGAACAGCTACGGCGGCTCCTGCAACGCGGCGACACAGATGTATGACGAGCTGAAGGCCTATCCGGGCAATGTCCACATCATCGTTTCCGGCACCGCCGCTTCCGCGGCAACCGTGCTGGCGATGGCCGCCAACCGGCTGGAAATGACGCCCGGCAGTCTGTTCATGTGCCATGACCCCATCATGGGGGCCTATGGCAATGAGGCCGACCTTGAGCAGGCGATGGGCATTCTCCGCGCCTGCAAAAACAGCATCATCAACATGTACTGCCAGCGCACCTGGCACAGCCGGGACGATGTGGCCGCCATGATGCGTGCGACCACATGGATGGACGCCAACGCCGCCCTGCAGGAGGGTTTCATCGACGCTGTTATGACGGAGCCTGCCGCCGGTGTCACCAATGCCGCCTTTGAGCACCGGGTTGATCCCGAGGACGCCAAGGCGAAGTTCCAGAGCTGGGTGGACAGGCACAAGCCCATGCGCCGCTCCGTCCGCAACGAAGCCCCGCAGGCGGCTCCCACTGAACCCCGTACCAGCGCATCTGACCTGCAGGGCAGGCTGGATCGCCTGAAATACACCTACTGAGGAGGTCATCGTATGAACGAGATTCTTTCCATGCGCGAAAAGCGCGCGAAGCTGTGGGATGCCACCAAGGCGTTTGTGGAGTCCCGCAAGGATGCCAACGGTACCCTGTCCGCCGAGGACACCGCTACCTATGAGAAGATGGAAGCCGATGTTGTCCGGATGGGCAAGGAAATCGAGCGGCTGGAGCGTCAGGAGGCCCTTGACCTGGAATTCGACCGCCCGACCAGCCGCCCGCTGGTGGACAAGCCTCTCTCTCCCGAGGATAAGCCTCGCAAGACCGGCTCCGCGTCCGATGAGTACAAGAGCGCCTTCTGGCATGCGATGCGCGACAAGTCCGTGCCGCACGAGGTCTACAACGTGCTGAAGATCGGTGAGGATGACCACGGCGGCTATCTGGTTCCCGATGAATATGAGCGCCAGCTGATTGATGCGCTGCAGGAGCAGAACATCTTCCGTCAGCTGGCGCATGTCATTTCCACCAGCTCCGGCGACCGTAAGATTCCCGTGGTTCGCTCTCACGGCACCGCGGCCTGGATTGACGAGAACGCCGCCTATCCCGAGAGCGACGACACCTTCGGTCAGATTTCCATCAGCGCGTTCAAGCTGGCCACGACCATCAAGGTGTCGGACGAGCTGCTCCACGACTCCGTGTTCGATGTGCCGTCCTATATCGCCAAGGAATTCGCCCGCCGCATCGGTTCTGCCGAGGAGGAAGCGTTCTTCGTCGGCGATGGTGCGGGCAAGCCCACCGGCATCCTGAACGACAAGGATGGTGCGCAGGTCGGCATCACCACCGGCAGCGCGACCGCCATCACCTTCGATGATGTGATGGACCTGTTCTACTCCCTGCGTGCGCCCTACCGCCGCAGTGCCGTGTTCATCATGAACGACAGCACCGTGAAGGCGCTGCGCAAGCTGAAGAACGGGAGCGGCGACTACATCTGGCAGCCCTCTGTGACCGCCGGTACGCCCGATACCATCCTGAACCGCCCGGTGTACACCTCGCCGTTTGTTCCGCTGCTGGGTTCCGGCACGAAGCCCATTCTCTTTGGCGACATGAACTACTACTGGGTGGCTGATCGCGAGGGCCGCCGCTTCCAGCGCCTGAATGAGCTGTACGCTCCCAATGGTCAGGTGGGCTTCCTGTCCTCCGAGCGCGTGGACGGCAAGCTGATCCTGCCTGAGGCCGTCAAGTGCCTGCAGATGAAGGTGTGAGGTGACGCCGTATGAGTGACTTTTCCACGAGAAACTACTTTGCCCACGGCGGGAATGAGCTTGTCATCGGCGGCAAGCTCACCTTCCTGCCGGGCGCAACCGTTGAGGGAGCCGAGGGCCTGCTGGACATGCCGGACAAGGCCCCGCTGCCCAGCGTCCCTGACAGCAAGGCCACCACTGCCGCCGGTCTGCGAGATGATTTCAATCACCTTCTGGCAGCGCTTCGGGAGAGTGGTGTGCTGGCTGCGCCGGAGTCTGGTGATGCGCCTTGATTCTTACGGTCGATGAGGTCAAAGCCCATCTGCGCATTGAGGATGATGACGAGGATGCCTACCTGGAATCCCTCATCCGGCAGGGACAGGCCGTTGCCGAGGATTACTGCCGCGTATCGTTTGAGACGGACACCGTTGCACAGCCGGTTCGACTGGCTGTGCTGCTTTTTGTCAGCCACTACTACGAGAACCGCGACATCTCCGAGCGCAGCGTATACAACGCCATGATGACGGCCTTCCACAATCTGCTGTACCCCTACCGCGCAGTCGAAAAAATGTTCTGA
>JBJEYH010000342.1:0-10698 GCA_051886675.1 Aristaeellaceae bacterium | reverse complement strand
CCCGGCGGGAGCTGCTGACCCTTGCCCTGACCAGCCGGGAGGAGGAGGCCTCCCGCTGGGAAAAGATCCGTCCGCTGCTTCGCCGGGGCCTGAGGGGCTGAGCCCGGCGGGCGCGGATGACCTGCCGCGCGGCCATCGGCCATTCGGACGCCGGCGGCCGGACGGGACGTCCTCCCCCTTTTTCCACGACGCAGAAAAGGAGTTCTGTCAATGAAGCGTATTTCGGACATTCTTCACGATAACCGGGTGCATCTGTCCTGCGAGGTGTTCCCGCCCAAGAAGTTCGACGGCATTGCCCAGGCGTCGAAGGTGGCGGCGGAGATCGCGGCGCTGCGGCCGTCGTTCATGTCGGTGACCTACGGCGCGGCGGGGAGCACGCCCGGCCATACCCTGGCCATTGCCCGCGCGGTGGCGGACGCCGGGGTGACGCCCCTGTGCCATCTGACGTGCGTGCAGTCCTCCCGGGAGCATGTGACGCAGGTGCTTTCCGACATGCAGGCGGCGGGCATGGAGAATGTGCTGGCCCTGCGGGGGGATCTGCCGAAGGAGGGCGAGCCGTGCAGGGACTTCGCCTACGCCTCGGAGCTGGTGGAATTCATCCACACCCGGGGGGATTTCTGCGTGGGCGCGGCCTGCTACCCGGAGGGGCATCCGGAGAGCGGCTCCCGGCGGATGGACCTGGACAACCTCAAGCGCAAGGTGGACGCGGGCGTGGACTTCCTGACCACGCAGATGTTCTTCGACAACAGCATCCTGTACAACTTCCTCTACCGGGCGCTGCGCGCGGGGATTGACGTGCCGGTGTGCGCGGGCATCATGCCCATTTGCGACGCCCGGCAGGTGGACAGGGCGGTGAAGCTGTCCGGCTCCATCATGCCGCCGAGGTTCGCGGCCATTGCCGACCGCTTCGGGGATGATCCCGCCGCCATGACCCAGGCGGGCATCGCCTACGCCACCGAGCAGATCATCGACCTGGTGGCCAACGGCATCACCAACATCCACCTCTACACCATGAACAAGCCCTGGATCACGAGGGCCATTGTGGAAAACCTGTCCAGCATCATTCAGCGCGATTGAGCGGGCGGCGCCCGCACCCGGCCCGCGATTGAGCGGGCAGTGCCCGCACCCGGCCCGCGGTTGAGCTGCGCGCCTTCGGTCATGCTGCGCGCGCGTGGGGCTGACATGCGGCTTGTGCGGAGGCCCGGCCCGCGGAGGGCGAGCCGGGCTTGCGGGGGTCACGGCGCGCCAAGGGCGCGCCGTGACGCGGCCGTGCGAGGCTCTCCCTATCCGTCACGGCTTTCGCCGCGACACCTTCCCCCAGGGGAAGGATTTTTTGGTTGCGCGGGCGAGGGGGAACACGATCGCGCGAAATGGGGCGAAACCCCTACTTTACAATTGGAACCGCAGGCGATATAATAAACTGTATGCATATGTCAAGGTGACAGGACGGGAGTACGATCATGGCAAAGATCATTGCGATCACGAATCAGAAGGGCGGCGTGGGCAAAACCACGACCTCCGTGAATTTGACGGCGATCCTGGCGGACATGGGCCAGAAGGTGCTGGTGGTGGACCTGGATCCCCAGGGGAACACGACCTCGGGCCTGGGCATGGCGGTGGAGGACAACAGCGTGTACGAGGCGCTGCTGGGCCGGATCACCATGCGGGAATGCATTCAGGAGACCCCTTACAGGAATCTGTCCATCGCCGGGTCGGACATCCGCCTGGCGGGGGCGGAGCTGGAGCTGGTGTCCATGGAGAAGCGGGAATTCCGCCTGAAGACCGCGCTGGCCACCGTGCAGAAGGATTATGATTTCATTTTCATCGACTGTCCGCCGTCCCTGTCGCTGCTCACGCTCAACGCGCTGACGGCGGCGGATTCGGTGCTGATTCCCATCCAGTGCGAGTACTACGCGCTGGAGGGCGTCACCAGCCTGATGAACACCATCAACCGCGTCAAGCGCACCATCAATCCGCACATCGACGTGGAGGGCGTGCTGCTGACCATGCTGGACGGCCGCACCAACCTGGGCCTTCAGGTGGTGGATCAGGTGAAGAAGCACTTCCGCAAGAAGGTCTTCGCCACCACGATTCCCCGCTCCGTGCGCCTGGGCGAGGCGCCCTCCCACGGCGAGCCGATCCATGTGTACGACGGCCGCTCCGCCGGCGCGCTGGCCTACCGCGCCCTGGCCCAGGAAGTGCTGGACCGCAACAGGAAGTGACGGTCGGGGGCGCCGCCCCTGACAACCCCGCTTAAGAGCCGCATGGCCCTTGGGAATCCCTTTTCGCGATGGAATTGCGCGCCTCCGGCAGGAGGCCATGCGCGTGGAGATAGAGGAGCGTTGTTATGGCGAAGAAGAATCGGGGCCTGGGCAGGGGCCTGGACGCACTGCTGCCGGAAGCCGACGAAAGCCTGGGCGCGGGTCAGGAGATCGCCATTGGCGACATTGACCCCAACCCCGATCAGCCCAGGCGGGTGTTCCAGGAGGAGAGCCTGGCCCAGCTGGCCCAGTCCATCCGGGATCAGGGGGTGCTGCAGCCGCTGCTGGTGACCCCCCAGAGCGGCGGGCGGTACCAGATCGTGGCGGGCGAGCGCCGCTGGCGGGCCGCGCGGCAGGCGGGGCTGGAGACGGTGCCCTGCATCGTGCGGGACATGGACGTGATCCAGCAGATGGAGATCGCCCTGATCGAGAACCTGCAGCGCGAGGATCTGAACCCCATCGACACCGCCATGGGCATCCGGGCGCTGATGCAGCAGTGCGGCTACACCCAGGAGGCTGTGGCCAACCGCCTGAGCAAGAGCCGGCCCGCCGTGGCAAACCTGCTGCGCCTGCTGACGCTGCCGGACGCGGTGATCGAGCAGATCCGCACAGGCACGCTGTCCGCGGGGCATGCCCGGGTGCTGGCGGGGCTGGAGAGCGACAGCCTCAAGCTGGAGCTGGCGCAGAAGACCGTTCAGAACGGCTGGAGCGTGCGGCAGCTGGAGCAGACCGCCGCCGCGCTGAAGAAGCAGGCGGAGGCTCCCGCAAAGCCTCTGCCCAGGCCCCGCACCCTGCCCGCGGAGCTGAGCGAGCTGGAGAGCCGCGTGCGGGAAACCCTGGGCGTGCGCGCCACCCTCACCGGCAGCGCGAAGAAGGGCAAAATCGTCCTGCAGTACTACTCCCAGGAGGAGCTGGAGCACCTCAACGAATTGCTGATGCAGCTGGGCGACCAGCAGTAACCATTCCCCGCGCGGGAGGAATTCCGCCGCGCAGGGCCATGCCAAGGAGGCTTCCCCATGCCCAAGGAGCAATATGACAATCTTCCCCGGTGGGACGGCCCGCTGTCCCACCCCTTTTACAGCAAGGTGGTCAAGCGCGTGCTGGACTTCCTGCTGGCGCTGATTCTGCTGATTCCGGGGCTGATCATCATGATCCCCCTGGCGGTGTGGGTCAAGCTGGATTCCCCCGGCCCGGTGATCTACCGCGCGCTGCGGGGCGGCTATCACAACAAGCCCTTCTACATCATGAAGTTCCGCTCCATGGTGGTGGACGCGGACAAGTCCGGCGGCTGCACGGCCCTCAACGACAGCCGCGTTACCCGCGCGGGGAAAATCATGCGCCGCCTCAAGCTGGACGAGCTGCCCCAGCTGTTCAACATCCTCAAGGGGGAGATGTCCTTCGTGGGGCCGCGGCCGGAGCTGCTGCTCTACACCACCCAGTACACCAAGGAGCAGGAGTGCATCCTCTGGGTGCGCCCGGGCATCACCGACCGCTCCAGCATCGTCTACATCGCCCAGGATGAAATCGTCGGCACGGAGAATCCCGTGGAGAACTTCGAGAAGTACATCCTGCCCGAGAAGAACCGCCTGCGGGTGGAGTACGCGAAGAACCAGTCCTTCCTGCTGGACGCGGGGCTGTTCTTCGAGACCATCGGGGGCGTGTTCGGCAAGGCGAAGAAGATGGCCGAGGAAAAGGGGAGCGCGAAATGAGCGATTACCGTTCCTATGAGGAAAAGACCCACGCGGCCTTCGCGGGGCAGCCCGTCGACACCGCCGATCCGAGGGTGCTGGCGTGGCTGATCCGCCGTCACGGGCTGGAGATGACCCACCTGAGCCGGGGGAGCCACATCGGCGCGATCTTCTCCCTGGCGGAGATCATGGCGGTGCTGTACACGGGGGTGCTGAACGTGAACCCCGCCGATCCCGCCATGCCGGACCGCGACCGGCTGATCCTCTCCAAGGGGCACGCGGGCGCCGCAGTGTACGCCGCGCTGGCGGAGCGGGGGTTCTTCCCCGTGGAGGAGCTGAAGACCCACTATGCCAACGGCTCCCGGCTCTCCGGGCATGTGAGCCACAAGGGCGTGCCGGGGGTGGAGTTTTCCACCGGCAGCCTGGGTCACGGGCTTGCGGTGGGCGCGGGCATGGCCCTGGGCGCGAAGCTGGACAGGGCGCCCTGGCGGACGTATGTGATCCTGGGCGACGGCGAGTGCGACGAGGGCTCCGTGTGGGAGGCCGCGCTGCAGGCCCACCAGTACGGACTGGACAACCTGATCGCCGTGGTGGATCACAACCGGATGCAGTCCCTCGACTTCTGCGAGAAGACCATCGCCCTGGAGCCCTTTGCGGACAAGTGGCGGGACTTCGGCTGGCAGGCGCAGGTGGTGGACGGTCACGACGTGACCGCGCTGCAGGAGGCCTTCGCCCGGGCGAAGGATAACCTGGGCGGCGGCAAGCCCAGCGTCATCATCGCCGAGACCACTAAGGGCAAGGGCGTGTCCTTCATGGAGAACGACATTCTCTGGCATTACCGCACCCCGCAAGGGGAGGAATACGACGCGGCCCTGAAGGAACTGGAGGCGCAAAGACCGTGAGAGACGCATTTGTCCGCGCGCTGATGCGCGAAGCCGCCGCCGATCCCCGCCTGACGCTGATCACCGGCGATCTGGGCTTCGGCGTGCTGAAGCCCTTCTGGGAGACGTATCCTGATCAGTTTGTCAACGCGGGCATCGCCGAGCAGGGCATGACGGGCCTGGCGGCGGGTCTGGCCCGGACGGGCCGCACCGTGCTGACCTATTCCATCGGCAACTTTCCGACCCTGCGCTGCGTTGAGCAGATCCGCAACGACTGCGCCTACCACGACGCGAACGTGAAGATCGTGTGCGTGGGCGGCGGGTTTGTGTACGGCAGCCTGGGCATGAGCCATCACGCCACGGAGGACATGGCGGTGCTGCGGGCGCTGCCCGGGGTGACGGTGTTCACCCCCGGGGATCCGGCGGAGGTGGAGGCCGTGGTGCCGGTCATGCTGCGCACCCCCGGCACCTGCTACCTGCGGCTGGGCCGCGGCGGGGAGCCCATGCTCCACGACGGCCCCGTGACCGGCTGGGAAGCGCCCCGGGCGCTGACCCTGCGCCAGGGCACGGACGTGGCGCTGCTCTCGGCGGGGGGCATCCTGACCCAGACCGTCAGCGCGGCGAAAATGCTCCAGGAGCGGGGCGTGTCGGCGGAGGTGGTGTCCTTCCCGTGCATCAAGCCCATCGACCGGGAGACGCTCCTCGGGCTGGCCGGGCGGTTCCGGCATCTGGTCACGGTGGAGGAGCACAGCATCGTGGGGGGCTTCGGCTCGGCGGTGTGCGAGGTCATCGCGGAGACGGGTATGCCCTGCCGGGTGCACCGCATCGGCATGGAGGACGTGTACTCCTGCATCGTGGGGACGCAGCAGTATCTGCGGGGCCAGTACGCCATGGATGATCAGGCCATCTGCGGGCGGACGCTTGCCTGGCTGGCGGAGCATCAGTGAGAAAGGGTGACGATTCCCATGGAAGAAACCAGGCTGACCCTGGAGGAAATTCACGCGGAGCTGCTGGAGCAGCTGCGGGACATCACCCGCGTGTGCCGGGCTCACGGCATTGATTACAACATGATGTGCGGATCGCTCCTGGGTGCGGTGCGGCACAAGGGCTTCATCCCCTGGGACGACGACGTGGATCTGCTGATGACCCGGGAGGAGTTCGAGAAATTCCGCCGGGTTTATCCCGGGGAGTGCGACCCCAGGTTCGAGCTGACCTACCTGAACACCTGGACCCCCCGGGTGATGAACCGCGATCCGGAAAAGGCCGCGGCCTTCACGGACTTCTTCATTCTGGACAGGGTGCCGGCGGCGGGCTGGAGGCGGAAGCTGTGGTTCCTGGAGCTGCACATCCTTCAGGGGATGCTCAAGCGCAACGTGGATTACAGCCGCTTCAGCTTCAAGAACAAGGTGCTGCTCTTCGGCACGCATGTGCTGGGCCTGCCCTTCACCACCGCCTGGAAGACCCGGCAGTACGAGCGGATCTCCACCCGCGTGAAGACGGGCGAGGAGCGGTGCATGTCCAACGGCGCCTTCGAGCTGATGATGCACATCTGGCATCCGGAGCAGTTCGCGGAGAAGCTCACCGTGCCCTTCGAGGACGTGCAGGTGCTCATCCCCGCCCGGTATGACGAGGTACTGACCATTCTCTTCGGCCCGGACTACATGACCCCGCCCCCGGAAAGCGAACGGGTGGCCAAGCATCTGGATCTCTGACAGCGAAAGGGAACATGTGACTGCATGGATATGATCTTCTGTCCCCTGTACTCCGGCTCCAGCGGCAACGCGCTGTTCGTGCAGTATGGCGCGACGCGGCTGCTCATCGACGCGGGCAAGCCGGGGAAAACCGTGGCCTCGGCGCTGGAGCTGATCGGGGTGGATCCCGCCACGCTGGACGGGGTGCTCATCACCCATGAGCACAGCGACCACATCGCCGGCGCGGGGGTGCTCTGCCGCCGCTACCGGATTCCCGTCTACGCCACGGAGGAGACCTGGCTGGCCATGGACGGCAAGGTGGGGGAGATCCCCCCGGGCCTGCGCCGCACCTTTGACAAGCGGCAGGACTTCTACCTGGGGGACGTGGGCGTGGTGCCCTTCGCCATCCCCCATGACGCGGCGGATCCCGTGGGCTACCGGCTCTGGGGCGGACAGGCCAGCATCGCCGTGGCCACCGACCTGGGATATTTCTCCCGGGGCGTGCGGGAGGCCGTGGGGGGCAGCTCCCTGGTGCTGCTGGAGAGCAACCATGACCCGGACATGCTCATGCGCAACCCCCATTATTCCGCGCGCCTGAAGCAGCGCATCCTCAGCAACCACGGCCACCTGAGCAACGAGAGCTGCGCCCAGGCCATGCTCCAGCTGATGGAGACGGGGGTGCATCATATCATCCTGGGGCACCTGAGCGGGGAGAACAACACCCCCGACCTGGCCCTGTCCGTGGCGGAGAACCGCGCGGAGGAAGCGGGCGTGCGGCTGGGGAAGGATCTGTCCATCGACCTGGCCTGGCGCGACCGGGTGGGCGGCGTGTACACCCTGAAGGAAGGTGCCTGAGCCTGTGACTGCGCAGACCACCTCCCGCCCCGCCTGGCTGACGGGGCGCGCCGGACGGGCGATGCTCCTGACCCTGGCGCTGATGGCCCTGCGCGTGCCGGCGGGGCGAATGCTGGATCTTGTGCCATCGGCGGATCCGGCGATTTTCTATGCCCGGCAGTGTCTGCTGGAGGCGCTTCTGTGGGGATTGCCGGCGCTGCTGCTGCGGCCCTTCCGCCTGGACGGCCAGCCGGCGCGCAGAGGCGGCCTGGGGCCGTGCGCGGGCGCGCTGCTGCTGGGAGCGGCGGCGCAGCTGGCTCTGGCCCCCGTGACGAGCCTGTGGGCGGGCTGGACAGGCGCGCCGCTGAGCGCCCTGTCCCTGCCGGAAAACGAGGCCCAGTGGCTGCTGGCGGTGCTGGCGCTGTGCGTGGCGCCGGCGCTGTGCGAGGAGGCCTTTTTCCGGGGCGGGGTGCTGACGGGCCTGACGGACGAGGCCTCCCGGGGGACGGCGCTGGTATTGTCCACGCTGCTGTTTGCGCTGATGCACGGCTCCCTGGCGGGGCTGCCGGCGCATCTGACGGTGAGCCTGCTGGCGGGGCTGTGCATGCTGCGCTGGGGGCGACTGCGGGTGAGCGTGCTGCTGCACCTGGGGTACAACGCCATGGCGCTGCTGACGCCCGCGCTGCCGGTGAGCCTGGGGGTATCCGCGCCGCTGCTGGTGCTGCTGGCGGCGGCGGGGCTGTGGATGGCCGGGGGGATTTCCTGGCATGGGCGGCACGGGCGGATGGGTCTGCCCGAGGGGCTGATGTGTGCGCTGGCGCTTGTATGCGCGGCGCTGGCGTATCTGCCGGAGCTGTTGTGAATGCTGTACGAACGGGATTATATCCTCCGCGTGATTGCGGAGATGGGGCGGATGCTGCGGGCACTGCGGGACGCGGCCACGGAGGAAATCCGCCTGGGGATGCTGGACGCGGCCTGCCGGGCGCAGTGCGGGCTTTCGCTGAAGGCGGCGCGCACCCTGGATGAGGAAAGCCTGCGGGCGCTGCTGCCCGGGGAGACGCTTCTGCGGCTGAGCCTGCTGCTGTCGGCCTGCGCGGAGACGGCCCCTATGGATCAGGAGGAGGCCGCGACCCTGCGGGCCCGGAGCCTGCGGCTGATGCTGGCCTCGGCGAGGGGGCCGGAGGCGGCGGGCGCGCTGGCGGAGACGCTGGATCAGCTGCTGCGCACGTCGCTGCCGCTGCTCACGGCGGAGGAGCTGCTGGCCTGCGCAGCCTTCTTCCGGGAGGGCGGACGGTATGACCTGATGGACAACGCGGCGTTCTTCCTGTGGGAGACGCTGGCCCCGGCGGGGCGAGACAAGCACCGGGCGGCCCTGACCGCCCTGTACGACAGCCTGGAGGAGACGCAGCTGTCCGGCTGCGGCATGAGCCGCGGCGATATCGCGGACAGCCTGCGCCTGCTCCATGACGAACGGATGGTGAAACCATGATCCTATTATCCCTGCAGGGCGTGCAAAAGAGCTTCGGCACCAACGAGGTGCTGCGGGACGCGTCCCTGGTGCTGCAGGACGGCCAGCGCATGGGCCTGGTGGGCGTAAACGGCTGCGGCAAGTCCACGCTGATGAAGATTATCGCCGGGCTGGAAACAGCCGACGGCGGCGTCATCACCATGCAGAAGGGCCTGAAGCTGGGGTATCTGGCCCAGCAGGGCGAGGTGGGCGAAGGCCGCACGGTGCTGGAGGAGCTGGAGAGCGTCTTCGAGCCGGTGGTGGAAATGGAGAAGCAGCTCCGCGCCCTGGAAAAGCAGATGGCCGACGTGGCCCACGACGAGACGCTCCTGCACCGCCTGGGCAGCCAGTACGACCAGCTGACGAGGGATTTCGAGCGGGCCAACGGCTACGGCTGGCGGTCCACGGTGCAGGGGGTGCTGGCGGGTCTTGGCTTCCGCAGGGAGCAGCAGGGGCAGCTGGCCTCGCTGCTCTCCGGCGGCGAACGCACGCGGCTGTGCCTGGGCCGGATGCTGCTGACGGAGCCGGATCTGCTCCTGCTGGACGAGCCCACCAACCATCTGGACCTGAAGTCCATCGCGTGGCTGGAGAACTACCTGCGCACCTACAAGGGCGCGGTGCTGCTCATCAGCCATGACCGCTACTTCATGGATCACGTCTGCGACCGCATGTGCGAGCTGCTGCTGGGCGCCACCGAGTGCTACGACGGCAACTACACCTCCTACATGGCCCAGCGGGCGGAGCGCTTCGAGATCCGCATGAGGGCCTACGAGCTGCAGCAGAAGGAAATCGCCCGGCAGGAGGCCATCATCGCCCGCTACCGGCAGTTCAACCGGGAGAAGTCCATCAAGCTGGCCGAGAGCCGGGAAAAGCGGCTGGAGAAGATCGAGCGCCTGGAAAAGCCCCAGGATGAATCGGCCATCCGCTTCCGCTTCGACATCCGCCGCCGCACGGGCGAGGACGTGCTGATGGTGGACGAGCTGAGCAAGGGCTACGACGGGCGGACGCTCTTCGAGCATGTGAGGATGCATCTGCGGGCCGGCGACCGGGTGGCGCTCATCGGCGATAACGGCGTGGGCAAGTCCACGCTGTTCAAGTGCCTCATCGGCGAGGAGAGGCCCGACAGCGGCACCGTGCGCCTGGGCAGCGGCGTGGACATCGGCTACTACGATCAGCATCAGGCCCATCTGCATCCGGAGAAAACCGTTCTGGACGAGGTGTGGGACGATTTCCGCCGCCTGGATCAGACGGAGGTGCGGGGCGCGCTGGGGCTGTTCCTGTTCACGGGGGACGAGGTGCTCATGCCCGTCAGCACCCTCTCCGGCGGCGAGAAGGGCCGCGTGGCCCTGACCAAGCTGATGCTGCGCAAGGACAACGTGCTGCTGCTGGACGAGCCCACCAACCATCTGGACATGGACTCCCGCGAGGTGCTGGAGAACGCCCTGGCGGATTTCCCGGGCACCATCCTGGCCATCAGCCATGACCGCTACTTCATCAACCGCTTCGCCACGAAGGTGTGCGTGCTGGAGGAGGGCGGTATCCGGGAATACCTGGGCAACTACGACGACTATTTCGAGAAGATCAGCCGCGAGCAGGAGCCGGACGGCGAGACCGCCGGCATGACCCGCACCGCCCTGGAGAAGGAGAAGCGCAAGTCCCGCGAGGAGGAGCGCCGTCTGAAGGAGCGGAAGCAGGCCCTGAAGCAGGCCGAGGAGGCCGTGGCCCGGGCCGAGGAGGAGGCCGCCGCGCTGGAAGCGGCCCTGGCCGATCCGGACACCTATCAGGATGCGGAGAAGGCCGCGCAGCTGGCCCGGGCGTATCAGCAGAAGAAGGACG
>JBJEYH010000341.1:0-10718 GCA_051886675.1 Aristaeellaceae bacterium | reverse complement strand
GCTCTCCGCCCTGCTCAGCCGCCTGCTGAACACCACCATCCAGGTGCATCCCCTGATCTGGCTGGTGCTGTTCAGCCTGGCCATCGGCATGGCGGTGTCCATCACGGTGAATATCTTCATGCTCCGGCCGGTGGTGCGCCTCAGCCGCGCCATGAAGCGCGTGGCCCAGGGGGATTTCTCCGTGCAGATGCAGCCCAACAGCCGCATCGCCGAAATCCGCGACAGCTACCAGAGCTTCAACCTGATGGTGCAGGCGCTCTCCGCCACCGAAACCCTGCAGAGCGATTTTGTCTCCAACGTGTCCCACGAGTTCAAGACCCCCATCAACGCCATCGAGGGCTACGCCATGCTGCTGCAGGGCAGCCCCTCCCCCGAGGAGCAGGCGGGCTATGTGGAGCGGATCCTGCTCAACACCCGCCGCCTGTCCACCCTGGTGGGGAACATCCTGCTGATTTCCCGGGTGGACAACCAGGCCATCCGGGCCAATCCCACCCTCTACCGGCTGGATGAGCAGATCCGTCAGGCGGTGGTGCTGCTGGAGCCCCAGTGGACCAGCAAGGACATCGAGTTCGACGTGGATCTGGAGGAGGTCGCCTACACCGGCGCCGAAAGCCTGATGCAGCACGTCTGGAACAACCTCATCGGCAACGCCATCAAGTTCGACCCCGACGGAGGCCTGGTGCGGATCCGGCTCCGGCAGGAGGGCGGACAGGCCATCTTCACCGTGGAGGACTCCGGCCCCGGCATCCCGGAAAAGGAGCAGCAGTTCATCTTCAACAAGTTCTACCAGTCGGACAGCTCCCATCGCCAGGAGGGCAACGGCCTGGGGCTGGCGCTGGTGAAGCGGATCCTGGACAGCTGCGGCGGCACGGTCACGGTCGCCAACCGCCCCGAGGGCGGCAGCTGCTTCACGGTCACGCTGCCGTGTCGGTCAAATGGCTGAGCCATTTGACCGATTTTTGCGCCCGCGCACCGGCCGCTCCCGCAGGGACGCTTCCCCTCCCGGGCCTGCCCGCCAGGGCCTGCGCCGGAACCTTCGGCTGGCAGCCGCCGCACGCCCTCCCCGCGCAGAGGGCGCGCCGCCGCCGATCGGGCAGGGGCTGCGTCCTGTCCCGCCCGCCGTCCGCCCGGTGCGAAAAGTCCCTTCCGCAGCGCTGCTCCCGCGTCCCGTTCGCCATCCGCCGCCGGGCCTCGCCGCGGCTCCCGAACGTTTTTCTTCCATACCGAAAAGGATTGCCGGATTTTCCCGTCGAATAGCCTGATTGATTAACTTTTGAACGAAGGATGGCCGCCCCATGAAAATGACCCAGGAACAGCGCACCCACATGATGCTCAACCAGCCCGTCAGCCGCCTGATCGGCCGCCTGGCGCTGCCGTCGATCGTCTCCATGCTCATCACCAGCATCTACAACATGGCCGATACCTTTTTCGTCAGCCAGCTGGGCACCTCCGCCTCCGGCGCGGTGGGCGTGATCTTCTCCGCCATGGCCATGATCCAGGCCATCTCCTTCACCATCGGCATGGGCAGCGGCACCAACGTCAGCCGCGCCCTGGGCGCCGGGCAGGACGAGGAGGCCCGCACCTTCTGCAGCGTGGGCGTGGTCACCGCGTTCCTCACGGGCATCGTGCTGGCGGTGCTGGGCCTGTGCAGCCTGGACTGGCTGGTGCGCTTCCTGGGCGCCACCGAAACCATCGCCCCCTACGCCAAGGCCTACGCCACCTACATCTTCTATGCCACGCCCTTCATGATGTCCTCCTTCGTGATGAACAACCTCCTGCGCTTCCAGGGCCTGGCCATGTACGGCATGGTGGGCATCACCACCGGCGGCATCCTGAACATGATCCTCGACCCCATCCTGATCTTCGGCCTGGGCCTGGGCACTGCCGGCGCCGCCATCGCCACGGGCATCTCGCAGACCGTGAGCTTCACCATCCTGCTGATCATGTGCAACACCCGCCCCGGCGCCATCTCCATCAGCCTGCGCCGCTTCCGCCCCTCGCTGAAAATGTACGGCCGGATCCTCTACAACGGCCTGCCCTCCCTGGGCCGTCAGGGCATCGCCAGCGTCGCCACCGTAATGCTCAATACCGCCGCCGGCCTCTACGGCGACGCGGCCATCGCCGCCCTGTCCATCGTCAGCCGCTTCGTCATGTTCATCAACTCCGCGGTGATCGGCTTCGGCCAGGGCTTCCAGCCGGTGTGCGGGTTCAACTTCGGCGCCGGCCGCTACAGCCGCGTGCGGGAGGCCTTCCGCTTCGCGGTGAAGGTCGCCACGCTGATCCTGCTGGTGCTGGTGGCCATCTTCCTGCCCCTGAGCCAGACCATCGTCACCGTCTTCCGCCCCGATGACCCCGACGTTATCCGCATCGGTACCCTGGCCATGCAGCTGCAGCTGGCAACCATGCCGCTGTGGGGCTTCATCACCATGAGCAACATGTTCACCCAGTCCATCGGCTACGGCGTGCGGGCCACCATCATCGCCGCGGCCCGCCAGGGCATCTGCCTGATCCCCATGCTGCTGATCCTTCCCCCCACGCTCGGTCTGCTGGGCATCCAGATCGCCCAGCCCGTGGCGGACGTGCTGTCCCTGGCGCTGTCCATCGCCATCGTGGGCGGCATCCTCCGCCAGATGAAGGCCATGCCTGACAAGGAGGTTGTCCATTCATGATCCCTTATGTGCATCAGGTGCAGTACTACGAAACCGACCGCATGGGCATCACCCATCACAGCAACTACATCCGCTGGATGGAGGAGGCCCGGGTGGATTTCCTCCGGCAGATCGGCTGGGGCTACGACAGGCTCGAGGAAATGGGCATCGTATCCCCCGTGACCGCGGTCTCCTGCAAGTACCTGGCTTCCACCACCTTCGCCGACGAGGTGCGCATCACCCTCTCGGTGGAGAGCTTCAACGGCGTGACCCTCCGCCTGGCCTACGACATGGTCAGGGGCGACGGCGCTCAGGTGCTGACCGGCTTCACGGAGCACTGCTTCCTGAACCGGGAGGGCCGCTTCCTGCGCCTGAGGCGGGAATTCCCCGACTTCAACCAGGCGCTGACGGAGCTGCTGCCCCCCTCCCCCGCCGAATAACCCTCCGCCCCCCGCAAGGGGTTTTTTTCCGCCGGGCGCTGTCAGGGGGGTTGCGTGCAGGGCAGTTTTGTGGCAAAATAGTCCTGCATCGCCCTTCGCGGATGCGGAGGCGCGATTTCTCCCGTCTTTGCCACGAAACAGGAGGAATTTGTCATGAACAATACGCAGAAGGTCGTCATCCTGGACTTTGGCGGCCAGTATACGCAGCTGATTGCCCGGCGCGTCCGCGAGTGCCGCGTCTACTCCGCGGTGCTGCCCTACCATGCCTCCCTGGAGGACATCCGGGCCGTGAACCCTGTGGGCATCATCCTCAGCGGCGGCCCCGCCTCCGTCCTGGACGAGGGCGCGCCCCAGTGCGATGCCGGCGTCTACACGCTGGGCGTGCCGGTGCTTGGCATCTGCTACGGCATGCAGCTGACAGCCCATCTGCTGGGCGGCCGGGTGGAGCCCGCGGCCCAGCGGGAATACGGCCGCATCACCGTCTCCATGGACGACAAGGCGTCCCTGCTTGCCGGCATGTCCGACAGCTCCTGCGCCTGGATGAGCCATACCTATCAGGTCATGGGCTGCCCCGAAGGCTTCCATCCCATCGCCCACACGGACAACTGCCCCGTGGCCGCCATGGCGGATGATACCCGCCGCATCTACGGCGTGCAGTTCCACCCTGAGGTCACCCATTCCGACGAGGGCCGCACCGTCATCCAGAACTTCCTGAACCTGTGCGGCTGCGTGGGCGACTGGACCATGGCCGCCTACGCCCAGACCGCCATCGAGGCCATCCGCCAGACCGTGGGCGAAACGGGCACCGTACTGCTGGCGCTGTCCGGCGGCGTGGATTCCTCCGTGGCCGCCGCGCTGATCTACAAGGCCATCGGCGACCGGCTGACCTGCGTGTTTGTGGATCACGGCTTCATGCGCAAGGGCGAAAGCGATCAGGTGGTGGACGTGTTCACCAAGCTGTTCCCGGTGCGCTTCATCCGCGCGGACGCGGCCGAGCTGTTCTTCGCGGATCTGGCGGGCGTGACCGATCCGGAGCGCAAGCGCAAGATCATCGGCGCGGACTTCATCAAGGTCTTCAAGCAGGAGGCCGAGAAGCTGGGCAAGATGGACAACTTCGCCCAGGGCACCATCTATCCCGACGTGATCGAGAGCGGTCAGGGCACGGGCGCGGCGGTGATCAAGAGCCATCACAACGTGGGCGGCCTGCCCAAGGAGCTGGGCTTCACCGAGCTGATCGAGCCGCTGCGGATGCTGTTCAAGGACGAGGTGCGCGCCCTGGGCGAAACCCTGGGCCTGCCCCACGACCTGGTGTGGCGTCAGCCCTTCCCGGGCCCGGGCCTGGCCATCCGCGTGATCGGCGACCTGACCCCTGAAAAGGTGGAGATCGTCCGGGAATCCGACGCGATCCTCCGGGAGGAAATCAAGGCCGCGGGTCTGGACAGCAGCATCCACCAGTACTTCACGGTGCTGACGGGCATCCGCAGCGTGGGCGTGATGGGCGACGAGCGCACCTACGACTACACCATCGCCCTGCGCGCGGTGACCACGGACGACTTCATGACCGCGGACTGGGCGCGGATCCCCTACGACGTGGTGCGGACGATCTCCGCGCGCATCGTCAACGAGGTGCCCCACGTCAACCGCGTCGTGCTGGACGTCACCACCAAGCCCCCGGCGAGTATTGAGTGGGAATAAGCATCAGAGCGTCAGAAATCAAGCTATTGTTGGGTTTTTGAGCCCGTCAACCGCAGCTTGATACTGATTTGATACTGGAAACGTTTATTCTACAATTTGGAGAGACATGAAGATGCCCTCCGAAACGGCAGGTTTCGGAGGGCTTTTCATGTCTCTATTTATCTTTGCGCCATTCCTTCTTCGGCTGGAACCTCCCGCAGTCGTCCGCCGTCTGCGGCCAGTTCAGCTTCCATTCCTGGTACTCCTCGTTGGTGATTTCTCCACTGCGGAGCTGCTGCTTCCTGAGCATCCACTCGGTCATAAAGCCGTTGAGGATGTTGTAATCGAAGCAGAGCGCAACGCGCTTGCGGGGAAGCTCAGCATCCGTGTCATCCACCGCCTCAATCAGGTGCATCCACGGATACAGGTCGTCCAGCTCAAACAGCGCGTGAAGAATCCCGCTGGCGTCGGCCATCGTCGCGTCGGTCAGGTATTCGCAGCTGACATCCAGCGCGGCGGCAATCTTCTTCAAAAGCTCGTCCTTGGGCTTTCTGGAATTGTTCTCGTACTGGGCAATCCGCACGTCGGCGCTGTTTTCGCTACCGGAATACAGTACAGCACAGGCTTTACAGCGCTTGAAAAACACGATTCTGATGAATGCGCAGGAAGTCGCCGAGGCGCTCGGCGTATCCAAGGCATCTGCATATAAAATGATCCATGTCTGGAACGAGAAGCTCCAGAAGATGGGCTACGCCACCGTTTCCGGGCGAATCAGCCGGAAGTACTTTCAGGAGCAGTTCTACGGTCTGACCGAAAAGGAGGTGATTGCCTGCCTACAGGGATGAAAAGCACGGAACGTTCTACGCCTCGTTCTACTACACGGATTTTACCGGCGCAGAAGATGAAGCGGGGCTTCAAGCCCAAGTGTGATGCGCAGGCATGGGAACGGCAATTCCTGCTCCAAAGGAACGCAGACCCCGATATGAAGTTTGGCGACTTCGTCGAGATCTGCCGGAGCGATAAGCGCGAACGCATCCGCGAGCACACCTGGGAATCCAAGGCCAACATGAGCACCACCAAGATTCTTCCCTGCTTCAAGGATCGGACGATCAGCGAGATCGAGCCGCGCGACGTGATCGCCTGGCAGAACACGCTCATGAGCATCCGCCAGAAGAACGGGAAGCCCCATTCCCCGACCTATCTCAAATCCATCCACAACCGGCTCAGCGCGATCTTCAACTGCGCGGTGAAGTATTACCGCCTGAAGCAGAATCCCGCTGAAATTGCCGGAAACACATCACGGAGCCGAAAACCTCCAAGAGCAACCGGATCATCAGGTTTCCGAGATTTCTCGCGGAGAAGATGCAGGACGATCTGAAATCGCTGTACGTCTTCCGTCCGACAGACCGCATCTTCCCCATCGCCAGGAGCTATCTGCACCGCGAGATGAGCAGAGACTCAACGGCCGCCGGTGTAAAGCGCATCCGCATCCACGATCTGAGGCACTCCCACGTCTCGCTGCTCATCGAAATGGGCTTCTCCGCTGTGGCGATTGCCGAGCGCGTGGGATACGAGAGCATCGACATCACCTACCGGTACGCCTGCCTGCTGCAAAAGGAGATCGTTGTGCAGGGGAATCCCCGGGTTTACAAAGCGCTGCGCAATCAGCTTGACGCGGTATTGATGGAGCTGCGGCGAATCGAATTCGCCGGTCAGATGGAACCGGAACGGATGGATCAGATTGCATACATAGTGAGGATCATGGAGGGATTGAATGAGAAACACGACACCTGAAAATGAAAAAGCGACCGCCCCGGTTCCGGCTGTTGGCGCAGCCGGGGAGCAGTCGAAAAACAATATACCCGAAGACATCATAACAGAAAGAGCCGGAGAGCGCAATCTGCGGAAGGGAAGTCTTGACACCATCTCAATGACAGATTTGTTCGACACGGCCTATCCGCCGAAGTCGGTCATTATCGAGAATCTTCTCTACGCGGGAACCTGCCTGTTCGTCAGCGCGCCGAAGATTGGCAAATCCTTTTTCATGGCGCAGCTCATCGATCACATCGCCACGGGCGCGCCCTCTGCCTGTACGACGTCCATCCGGGCGAGGTGCTCTGCCTCGTCCCGGAGGACGATTACGCACGCATCCAGCAAGATGTTTGGCATGGAGGGAACCGATGCGTTCCACTTCGCAACGCAGTCCCGCACGCTGGGCGGCGGATTGAGCGGCCAGCTCGAGATGTTCATCAAGGAGCACCCGAACACAAGGCTCATCATCGTGGATACGCTGCAGAAGGTGCGGAAGCCTGGCAGGGACAGGTACAGCTACGCCAGCGACTATGAGATCGTGGCGAAGCTCAAGGCCTTCAGCGACAAGCACAACGTGTGCCTGCTGGTCGTTCATCATACGCGCAAGATGGAATCTGAGGACAGCTTCGACATGATCTCCGGCACAAACGGCCTGCTCGGCGCTGCGGACGGCGCGTTCATCCTGCAAAAGAAGAAGCGGACGGACAGCAGCGCCAAGCTCAGCGTTGTTGGACGCGACCAGCAGGATCAGGAGCTCACGCTGAACTTTGACCACGAACGCTGCATCTGGAAGCTGGTCAAGGCTGAAACCGAGGTCTGGAGGACGCCGCCCGATCCCGTGCTGGAAGCCGTGGCAAAGCTCGTCACGCCCCTCTCCCCTGTCTGGAGCGGACGGCCTTCGGAGCTTCAGGCGCGATTGCCTGATGCAGCGATGCTCTCCCACGTGCTCACCCGTTATCTGAACGTCAACGCCGAGAGGCTGTTCAATGAATACGGCATTGCCTTTGAAAGCAAACGCACTCACGACGGCCGGCTGGTGACGCTGACGCTCACAAATCCGCCCGCGTGACGCTATGTGACGCTCGTGACGCTATTTTCCATATTGGCCCAATATCAGAAATAGCGACACGAGCGTCACGAGCGACACGGAAAGGAGTCCTATGAAGACCATCAGAATACCGGAAGACCTGTTCTGCGACCTCTACAATGCGTGGGTTACGTTGGGGGATGGTTTGTGGCACTGCAAAGCATGTGGAACAATCACTAAGGTGGAAGGAGAATAAGAAACAGACAGCGCGGCTGCTTGAGCATGGACTGTGCGCGGAGACGCGAAAGGAGGGCCTGCAATGAATTTTGTCAATATAATGAAGATTATCGGGAGCATTCCGGGCAACATGCGCATCCGCCTGGGTGACACCAGGAGTCGAAGGATGATTATGCAGTGCGAGGGCAAAGGCAGCTGGAACTGCACCAGGCTTTGCCGCTATCAAACGAAGCGGCTGGTGTGGGTGGACGCGGACAATCCGAATGTCCATCGCACGCCTCAGGAAGAAACGCACTGCTTCCCCAAGGGCAGCCCATTCATGGCGGCGGGAAAGGCGTACGCCTCCATCGACGAGCTGGCGGTTGAATCGGTGGACGATGTGTGGTACCCAGACCATGCTCTCCGTCATCGGAGGCATTCCCATGGGCATCGGCATCTTCGCCGTGTGGCCCCTGGCCAAGAAGTTCGGCAAGCGCAATGTGACCCTGGCGGGCTTCATCCTCTATGCCGTCGGCGGCGCGATCTGCTGGATGTTCCCCACCAATATGACCGTCATGCTCGTCGGCCAGTTCATCAAGAACATCGGCGGTCTGCCCTGCTCCTATGTGTTCATGGCGCTGTTTGCGGATGTGCTGGATCACATGGAGTGGAAAACCGGCTTCCGCAGCGACGGCATTGCCATGTCCGTCTACAACATCATCGCTGTGGCCATGGTGGGCATCTGCACCGGCATCTTCAACGGCATGCTGGCAGGCGCCGGATATGTGGCCCCGGAAATCGTGAACGGCGTGACGGTGGCTGCCGCCCAGACCGGGGCGGTCAAAAGCGTGATCACCTTCGGCTTTGTGGGGCTGGAGGTCATTACCGGCGTGATGCTGGCGGTGCTGCTGATCTTCCTGAATGTGGAGAAGGACATTGGCAGGAAGCAGGCGGAGATCAAGGCGCGCAGAGAGCAGTAACGGAGGTTTCACATGATTGCGACAAAACTGAAAACGGAATACCTGGGCAATCCCCTGGGGATCGGCATGGTGCAGCCCCGGCTGCAGTGGAACTGCGACGGCGGGATCACCCAGACGGCGTGTCAGGTGATTTGCAGGGATGATAACGGCAGAATGCTCTGGGACAGCGGGAAAACTGCCGGAAGCGCCATGCGGGTGCAGTATGACGGAGAGCCTTTGAAAAGCCGGAGCAGCGTGCTATGGCAGGTACGGCTGTGGGACGAAAACGGTCAGCCGGGCGACTGGTCGGAGGAAGCGTCCTTTGAGCTGGGGCTGCTGAATCCCGCCGACTGGCAGGCCAAATGGATCACCGGAAACTACAAGGTGAACAGGAAGCAGCGCTATCCCGTGGACTGCTTCCGCAAGACCTTCCGGACAGAGCATGTGGCAAAGGCCCGGCTGTACATCACCGCCTGCGGCCTGTATGAAGCGAAGCTGGGCGGGCAGAAGGTCGGCACCTTCTGCATGGCTCCCGGCCACACGGACTACCGCAAGCGGGTGCAGTACCAGACCTTTGATGTGACCGGACTGCTGCATGACGGCGTGAACGAGCTGACCGTGCAGCTGGCCGATGGCTGGTACCGGGGCTCCTGCGGCGCGTGGGGCCTGAAAAACCAGTACGGCACGGAAACGAAGCTGTTGGCCCAGCTGGAGATCACCCATACGGACGGCTCCGTGCAGACCATTGCCACCGACGGCAGCTGGGACTGGAGCGACGACGGCCCCATCCGCTTTGCCGACAACAAGGACGGCGAAATCGTGGACGCCCGTCTGATGCCCTCCTTCGCCGGGAAGGCCAGGGTGACCCGCCATTCCGTCATCCCCACCGCCTCCAACAGCGTGCCGGTGACGGAGCATGAGCGGTTCCGCCCCAGCGAGACCCTCGCCCCCAACGGGAAGCGGCTGTTCGACTTCGGACAGAACATCGCGGGCTGGCTGGAATTCCGGGTGCAGGCGAAGAAGGGCCAGCACATCCGCATCCGCTGCGGCGAACTGCTGGACGAGACAGGCAACCTGACCCTCAAGAACATCCAATGTGCCCGCAAGAACTTCGCCACGCCCCTGCAAACCATCGACTACACCTGCAGGGACGGGGAAAACCATTTCAGGATGACCTTCTCCGTGTTCGGCTTCCGGTATGCGGAGGTGGAATCCGACGTGGTCATCGGCCCGGAGGACATCACCGCCATCGCCGTTTACTCCGACATGGCCCAGACCGGCTTCTTCGACAGCTCCAACGAACTGCTGAACAGGTTTGTACAGGCTACCCTCTGGTCCACCAAGGGCAATTCTCTGGATGTGCCCACCGACTGTCCCACCCGGGAGCGCCACGGCTGGAGCGGCGACGCGCAGATTTTCTTCAATACCGCCGGGTACCTGATGGACTACGCGCCCTTCGCCCGCAAGTATGTGCAGGATCTGTATGACTGGCAGAAGAAGGACGGCAAGCTGCCGCAGATTGCCCCTGCCGGCGGCGTGGATTTCTATATGGATTCCATGAACGGCTCCGTGGGCTGGGCGGATGCCGGGGTGCTGATCCCGTACCGCTTCTGGAAGCTCTACGGGGATGACAGCCTGATCCGGGAGCATTATGACGGCATGGCCCGCTATGCCCGGTTCATGATCCGCCGCTGCGGGAAATTCACGCCCCTGCGCCATCACCTGCCCCTCAAGGGAACGGCAAAAAAGTACGTGGTGAATTACGGCCAGTCCTACGGCGAATGGGCGGAGCCCGCGGATGTGTTTCCCAACGACTGGACCAACGTGGTATTGCCCCACCCGGAGGAATCCACCGCCTACACCTCCTTTATCATGGGGCATATGGCAGAAATCGCGGACTATCTGGGCAAGCCGGAGGACAAGGCGCTGTTTGCCGAGTACC